>CALDJM010000080.1 GCA_937899155.1 uncultured bacterium | reverse complement strand
ATTGTGCACATTATAATGACTGTTATAACTGTAAGAACAACACCACCAACAATAGGTACTAGTGCTAAGAGAATTAACCAAGGACTCTTGTCTCCCATTCTAAAGAAAAGTATTGTATTTAAAATAGGAACCCATGCATACCAACTATTGTCCATTCCAAGTTTATTAGCAACTTTTTGGAGTGTAAGAGAGAAATAAACATATGAAGCAAGACTGATTATTATTACAACGACCAAGAATGCACTACCAAAGAGTGCTCCAAGAGCTGCTACAACAGCACTGTCCTCATTAATTTTATTCTCTACCATTTCGTCAAATAGTTCTGAGCCTTCAAAATCAAAATCCTCTAGCTTGTAGAATATTGGATCGCTAGCATCACCCTCTTCAATAGATGTTGTAGTTGTAGCCTCTTCTTGGGCTAATGCAACTTTCCCAAAAGTGAGAGGTAGTGCAACTAAGAGTAGCAGTGCAAATATTTTTAAGAATCTCTTCATTTTAGTTTAAATAAAATTATATGTATCTATCTATTCTTGCATATTTGGAAATTTATCTCAATATGTGCTAAGTTATATCTAATGAAGACAACCCATTTTGAAATAATTACAGGGAAGAGACCAGTACTGTTTTCTGCTCCTCATGCTTTCTTGCATAAAAGACCTAAGCTAAGCATGGCATACAGGCAGGGAGAGGAGTATACAGATGATATTGTTAAGGAGTTATGTGTACTTACAGGTGCTTGGGGTATATTTCTTTCTAATAGTATTGATTATGACCCAAACTACTACCAAATAGAGAGGAATGAATATAAAAGAGAGGTTGAAAAACTCTGTAAAGAGAACCAGATTGTACAGTTTGTTGATATCCATGGTATGGCTGATGGTTCTGATTTTGATTTTACAATCTTCTATCCAATGAGATTTCAGAAATCAAAAGCATTTGCAGAGCTTGTGAGGGGAAATATTAGCAAAGGAAAGTTATCTGATGTGAATACTGCACTTTTTAGATTCTTAGATGATAAAGAGGAAACTCTGGGGGAGTTTGTGGCAGAAAAAATGAGAATACCTGCAATACAGATAGAGATTTCAAAGTATCTTAGGCAGGAAGAAGAACTTAGAGAATGTTTTGTCAAGAACCTTGCAGATGTAATTATAAAGAAATTTATATAGAGAAATTAACGGTTAATTAAAAGTTTCTATCTCACTCTTTACTCTAATCTCGCTCTCTGTTATCCTTGAAGATATCTAATTTGAATATCCTATAAAAATGGCAGTAACAAAGAAAAGTACAGCTAAAACAGCTGATACAGTTGTGGTAGATTCACCTAAGACAAAAGCAATTGAAATTGCAGTGGCTCAGATAGAGAAACAATTTGGGAAAGGCTCCATTATGAAGCTTGGTGACGAGAAAAAGATTGATATAGATGTTATCCCAACAGGGGCTCTCTCTTTAGACTTAGCTCTAGGTATTGGAGGTGTTCCTAAGGGTAGGATTGTTGAAATATATGGTCCAGAATCTTCGGGTAAAACAACTCTTGCACTGCATATCTTAACAGAGGCTCAAAGAAAAGGAGAGGCTGTTGCATTCATTGATGCTGAGCATGCATTTGATCCTGTATATGCAAAAAACATAGGTCTTAATATTGAAAATCTATATATTTCCCAACCAGACTTTGGAGAGCAAGCATTGGAGATTCTTGAAACCTTGGTCAGGTCTGCAGCATTTGGAGTGATTGTTGTTGACTCTGTTGCAGCACTAACACCAAGAGCAGAGATAGAGGGGGATATGGGTGATAGTCATATGGGTCTTCAGGCAAGATTGATGTCACAGGCTTTAAGGAAAATTACAGCCATTGCAAGTAAGAGTGGTACT
>CALDJM010000079.1 GCA_937899155.1 uncultured bacterium | reverse complement strand
TCCCCCTCCAATCTACCTGAACTGGTTTGATTATCATTATGATTCATACTCTGCATATCCACTTTCAAATCAGTAGTATGAGTATAAATTATTTTAGGTCCATATTGATCTATTTCACCAGGACTATAATTCCAGATTTCAATAATAGTATTTGGGAAGTAAGTCATAACATTACTCCTCGTACTCCATTGATTTCTTTTTTAAAATCATTTAATCGGTTAGTTAATTGTATTAATTCAGAATTTGTAGTATCATAATTAACACTAACATCTCCTTCCTTAATACTACTTATTACTCCAGTATTTTCAGGGTTAACATCATACATAACCCAATCTAATAATAATGGTTCAAGTATAGTACTTATTTGTGAATCGGTTAAACCGGCAGTATATTGAATGGTTAATATCCCATCTTGCCTACGAGAAGTAAACTTAATCACACCACTATTTTTATTTAGATTATATTCGTTAGTGTTAATGGTTCGATTATCTATTTGTACTGATTGTAATTCAATAACAGGATAATGATGGAGTAGTACATGACGGTTACCATCATAATCAAGTAAGGTATCAGTGTAGGTTGATGGTTCTGTACTACTTAAACCCACAATACTTAGAATGTAATTAAGTTTACGGTTAAGTAACACAGTATAATCCTCATCTGATAATGAAGTTGTAATCCCCTCAATGGATAATAAGGTTTTTAATTCAGTAATAAGGGTACTATAATCCATCATTATGTTCCTCCTTTTAAAACTTTTTAATTCTTAATTCTAATTTTCCTTTTCTATGCTGTTGTAAATGTAATATTAACTGTCTCAGTTGCACTATCAACTACTAAGTTTGCAATACCTGTTGGGGTACTATAACCGGTAGGAGTAGTGGAAACTGTAACTGAATAAGTACCATAAGGTACATTTGATATGGTTGCTCCACCAGCAGTACCAGTTAAAGCAGACTCATAAGTACTTGAAGTGTTAGTTGTGTTAGTTAATAATACTTTAGCACCAGCAACACCAACTCCACCACTAAGGGCAGATATGGTTACTGTGGCTTTACTCTCACCACCCTCATCCACTGGGAGTAGTAGTACCAATGTTCTTAATAAGACCGTTTTGGAATTCAGCAATATTCTGACTGGTAATGAATGTTGCAATAGCTTGACGATAACCTAATATGTTGGTTGGTAAATCTGTGAAAAGTGTTGGAGCCATTAATTGTTTCAATTGAATAGTACTACTATCTACGATGAACATTTGATTGGATGTCATGTTAGGGTCAATTATAATAGGTAATTGTTGACCATTCTCAGCTTCGAAAGTATTAACACGGAAACCTATACCCACATCTACTTTATCGTTGAATCTGTAGTAATCATAGATAATATCTCTTAATTGTCTTGCAACAGTGTAATTAGTGATGATTGCATCAGGAGTACCTTTATTGTCATCCACGATGTCTTCTATCATATCGTTGATAATGTTTTCTGTTATCTTATTAGTACTGTTATCCTTAACATTGGTGGTTACTTCGTTTGCGAATCCTTTAAAGTCCTTAGAAGCAGCAGTTCCTAATCCTTCAAGTAAAGTCTTATCAAGAATATTAGTTATATTCACATAACCATTTTCTATTTGTTTACTTAAGTAATCAAGAGTATTATTACCCATCTGTGCCATCATTGATACTTCTATACCAGTAGCAACTGTACTCATTTTCTTAGTTACTTCAGTGTAGGTTGCTGGTCCATGGTCAGGGATTTCATCAAGTTCATCCATGAATGCAGCAGTATTAGTATTGGACTCTACATAGAATCCTACGTATGATGAATCGGTTCCTTGTATACATCCTTTACTTTCGAGGAATCTGTAGAATGGTGCCATTTCACCTACCTTACTTTTTATTTCAGGAGTGTATTCCACTTGTTGACTTACTGGGAATTTTCCAGTAGCAGCATAATTATCAGCATATGCTTTCTCTAATTTATTTAATCTTGAATCAAAATCGGTTATTTGTGTATCCATATTATCACCTTTTAATTGTTTATTTATTTTTGTAAGAATGGGTTAGATTTGAGTAATAGTTTTGCTAATTCTTTGGGTGGTTGTGCTTTACTCATACCTTTCTCCATGTTTGATTGTTTGGTTTCTAATCCTTGTAATGCGTTCTCGATTACTTCTTTGGATTTACTGACTGGTTCACGGTTATTAGTTTTATTACTCCACATTTTCTGGGAGAGTTTATCCATTACAGTTTCATCAGTTAATGCGTTTAGCATTGCTTTTTGCACATCCGCCATGGTTAAACTTTTTTGTTCCTCTTTCATTGGTTCTTCTTCTGGGTCACAAGCTTTTTGTTCCTCATCAGTAGTATCCCCACAAGCTTTATCTTCTTCAGGGGGAACATCATCTGTTGGTTCCTCTTTATCCCCCATCTTTTCATCAATCATATCACTCATTTTTTGGCCGACTTGATCCATAACAGTTTGAGTGATTTCATCAGTTGCATTGGTGATGGCATCATTTATCATACTGGTTACATCATCACTTGTTAATGGTTTGGCTTCCTCTTTAGGAGGTTCCTCATTGTTGGGTAATGCTTTTATTACCTCTTGTATTAATTCTTGTTTATCAGTTTCATTTAAGGTCATATTATCTACCTCTTTTTGTTTATTCATATTTTTTATTATTGTTTTGCAGGCACCAGTTAAACACTTGGATTGTACTAATCCTTTAGTGGTTACTGTTCCGAAACTATCCCAATTCGCAGGTAATGGGGTTAAACTTATCTCGGTTAATGTTATGTCTTTAACAGTCATACCCCCATCATTGTTGGATATATAATCATTTAACAATCCCCCAATGCTTAAACCGAAGTTTATACCGAAGTCTAATTTTTCTTGTATATTAGTAGCATACTCAGGTAGTACTTTGGCTTTAATTTCTAATTGGGAATCATCAGTATCCAATACTTCAATAATAGTACCAATAACCCCTTTATAATTGGTATTGTGGTCGCAGTGAAAGTTCAAGTTAAGGGCTTGTTCTTTCATACTCGCAATTACTTCAGGACTTATATTATCATTTTCAAGGTCTAAGTTGGTGGTACTTGCGATACCTGTTAGTATCATATCTTGGGTGGTTTCATCGGTGCTAGTGTCTATGCTTTTGTGGATTGGAGCGTATACTTCAAATTGATTATTATTCATATTATCCTCCTACCTCCATCGGTTTATATTTAGTAATTTAAAAAAAAGTTAAAATATTTATATAATATTATGTGTTCTGTATTTTCGATTGCTACATAGAATTTCACATACCTGTAAGTTTTATAGTGTTTAATTTATTTTGAATCATTAGTTGTCATATCAGTATCTTGTGGTGAGTCTACTGGTTCTAATTCACCAAATGCTTCTTGAACCTCAGCATCTGATGGTAAATCTATTACTGGACTATACACACACCTACAATTACCATTCCATGTAGTTTTACCATTTCGTTTAGTCCATAATGTATGATACTTAGGCAATGCAATACAATAAACCATATCAGTATAATCCACTTTGTCAATATTTAAATTAGGAACAGTTGCATATTCAGACCTGTTAATCCTAATACTATACACATCATAGTTTTGAGCATAAGAACCATTATGATGTTTAACCACAGTTCCAGCTTTACTCATAACTTTTATACTTGGATAATAACCAGCTAATAAAATAATATAACTTAAATCATCAACTAAATGTGTAGATGAAGTGAATAATGTTCTCTCAAAAGAATTACAACAAACTTTATTAGAAGATTCTCTTTCATTCCCATCACCTTTAACATAATTATCCAAGAAAATATTTAAATCAGATCTACTTAAACTGAATAATTCATTTGGAGTATATTTCTCATTACTGTAACCTAATGGTTTTAAGTATTCATATAATTCTTTAGAATAGATTTGGTACCTATCTTTTCTAACTCCAAGTTTTAAATTTAAGTATTCACATATCCGTGTAAGTTCTTTTTCTAATACTTTTCTATTCTCAGGTATTACTTGGATTATATCAATTGCATAACCTCTTTGCTTAGCTTCATTAACATTATGTAATATTGAACCTTCACTAATGTACCATGCCATAAAGAAAGCATAATCTTCAGGTTTGAATTTTAATCCATTAACATCTATTACTTCTGGTGAAACATTATTATTATTACATGTTCTGTAGAATTTTGATTCAGTATTAAGTTCTGTTGGTTTACGGAATTCATGATATAAACTTCTTACTTTATCCTTAGATTTTCTTTGATAAATGAAACAATCATGGTCGGGGGTTACACAAGTATCGAACCATTGATTATGAATCCAATACATATACTCATAATCATTAACATGACTAATAATATTATAATCCTTAATGAACTCTGTTTCTCTTGTTTCAGGATTTAAACTTAAAACTTCATCTTCATCTTTAATTATATCCTTAAACAATTTCCAACCATGATTAGTATATACTTCAGTAATTTCATCATAACAATTTGGATGGACTGGTAATAGGTTACTTGCCTCAGTTAATGTGTAAGGATTATCTTCTTCAATCGCAATACAATCTTCACAGACACTATCATCACCAGCAGTTACAATATCCACTTTCTCTATACCATAGTTGGCATAGCTTTGTATGGTTCCAGCATTCTGGGCTCGTGCTGTTTCAGTGTAGGCTATCATTTGGGCTCGTACCTCTGGACTCATATTACTGTTGGTTAATGGTTCTAATGGTATGTCACGAATATTCCGTGCTACCTTATCCATGCTTTGTCCCTCAGCTACTCCTCTCCATATTGCTTCACGGGCATCAGTTTTACAATCCTCACTAAGTTTCCGTATACGGTCAAAACCATATTGTTGTACATGAAACATGGCTCTTTTATCGGCTTCTGTCCATACCGCATCTTGAAATAATTGACTGTAACCTTTATCTGCTCCAAGTTTGTATAAGTCTTCGAAGTGACTCATATAATCCTTACTATCCTTATTCAATAAATCACTCATATTGTTTTCAATGTTATTAAAGAAGTTGGCTTCAAGTTTTCTTTGCCCTGTATAGTATTGTCTTGCTTCATCACTTCGTAACCAGTCTTCTGCAACTTTCAATTGCCCCTCTAATGTATCATTAATTTTATTTAAAAGGAGTTGTTGTTGTTTGTTTAATCGTTTGGTGATGTATACGGTGGGGGGGAGTGATTTCATTAATAGTTTACGGAATAAGGTATCATCTACATTTATCGTATTAACCCCTCCTCCTTAAGTGACTTCATAACTTGTTTATCTAAACTATTCATAACAGGCATAACATTAGATTGAGTATTGTTTGGAGTATCCCCCCATTCAACTGGTTTCTCACCATACTCACTCCGTACCTCATTCACAGTTAAGGATCCATTCTGTAATCGGATGTTTTCGATTTGTGCTCGTTGTAATTTATCCTCAATATCTAATTCACCATACTGGAATATTTCCTCAAAACCATTATGCCCCAAAACCTTATTAAATGAATCTTCAATGACTCGGCAGTTACCTTTTAACACTTTCTTGAAGTTAGTATCCTGTGCTTCACCAGTACCCCCACCAAGGTTACCTGATTCAATTATACCTAATTTATGGGGTTGTAATTGGAATGCTGTGATTATAACGTTTCGTGTATAATTCATTAACTCGAGGAATTGCATATCCTTATTGTTGGTCCCGGTTTTCTGGTACTCCCCACCTTTCAATGCAAGTATTCCTTCAGGATTAGTGAGTGCACTAGTTCCAATCCTTTCAATCTCATTATTGAATTCATCTATACTAATATCTTCACCAAACTTAATAATACCTCGTGGGTCTAATCCCCCATGACTTTCGAATCCTTTCGCATTATAATCCGCCCCTAATAATTGTAATCGTAATTCATCAGCAATAGTATCAATAACACTTACACCCCATAGGCTGTCACGAGCTTGGGGTGCAGGTTTGTAAATATGGATTAATTCATCAGGTTCATAAGTGATTTCAGTATTCCTTAATGCCCAGCAATCATTCTCAAAATTCCGCCATACGAGTTCGGTGGGAATGTATTGTAATCCATTAATGATTCCATTATCATCATTTGTTACCTCGATAAAACAGTCACCTGTACCTTTCCAACTATACCATATGTTATGGTTTAGTAATGCCCACGTAGTGCTATCATTAATACCCATTGGGTGGTTGAAGAGGTTGGTTAAATAGTTAACATGATTGTAATCTACTTTATCCGTACTGGGATTGTTAATAGTGAATTCACAATTAAGGCTTTCCATTTCATAAACGTTTAAACAAGCATTCACGTAGGGGTTCTTTAAAGCATTATAATAAGTCTGTAAGCGTCCAAATTGTTTTTGTGGGCGTTGAGTAATCCATGGATACCGTGTAATGTAATTATCGTATAAACTATTCTTTGCAGGATTCCGTAAATGTTGTAACGGTTTCATAATCCGTTTATTAATTGTTTCTCTTATATTCATATTCGTATTACTCCTACTCCTGCTGTCTTATTCCCTTCTCGCATAGGTCCGATGATTGGTCCTCGCCACATATCTGGGCAGTGGTCATTAATTTTTAAGGGTTTATCCTCACCACGACTTTGTGCTTTAGTATCCCAACTATATGTTTGTGCTTGTGTTATACTATTTTTGCAACTCGTATGGATTCTGAAATGGTTAGTGGCGATTAGGTTTTGTATGGTTTCAATGTCTCCGTAGGTATCTGGTTTGTAAGTGTTTAATTTCATTTTGATACTGTGATTCTTTTCTGCTGCAGTTTTCAATGATTTGGCATCGTGGGGTAGGTAGCAGGTTCTTATATTATACTTGTCTTGTAATCTCTTCATTTCTTGTAAGTATTCATTATCCGATTTACTTATACCCTTGGATTGTGCATCATAGTACCATTCATCTAGTAAATCGTAATAGTTACCATTCTGATTCTTCCATACCCCCATCACTCCAAATACACACACGGTTGATACTCCGTAGTCGCAGCCAAGTATTAATTCATCATAATCTTTTAAGTTGTATTCTGTGAAAGTGTTCTCAGATTCAACGAAGTGATCATATATTGCACCCTCAGCGATAACCCATTCCCCTAAAATATTTCTTTTATAGAACACTTCCGATTTACTATTAACCCTTTTTAAGTGTTCCTTATACTCTTTGGTTAAGTTAGGATTATCATCTAATAAGAAATGCCAAACCTTAACATCACCACTTTCAAGTAATTCAGTATTATCCACATAATCAGTATAAATATAATGATAAGGACTATCAGGGTTACAATTCCAAAAGATTTTAGCATCTGGTAAACTACACCGGGATATAGCCATTTCAATAGCTGACTTAGGACACCGTGTCACTTCATCAGCATACCAACCACCTACAGTCATACCTGCAACCTTATCAACGGATCCTTCATCATTCAAACCAATACACCAAATCAAATTACTTCCAATAGTTAATTTACCATTGAACTTATCAAACTTAATCGGTATACTATTACCTAACATTTTGATTAAATCAGTAATCACATTCCTTTCCAATGTATCTCTTGTTCTTGCAGTCATCAGGAATTCCCTATGGGGACTATGACTAATGTATTCAATCCATCTCATACTCATATTAATAGTTTTACTACTACGAACCGCTCCATATTCAATATTAATAAAAGCATCACTATGCTTTATAAAATCTTTAGCTTTCGGACTAAAACTTCCAAACTTAAATTGGGGAGTTTCCATATTAACTGTTGTTGTCATCTTCAGCCTCTGGATTAATTAAATCCCCTAACTTTTTAAGATTAGTATCCAAGTTAATATCTAAATTATTAGTATCCTTATCCCTATCAAATTTAAGTTTCACAGCATTTAAGATAAGTTTCATAATATATTCAGGACTAATATTAGGATTATCTAAAACTTTACCCCATATATCAGGTCCAGAAGAAATCATTAAATTCATTAATTCAACTTCACTTACTCCTTGATTAACAGCAGTTTCAATATCCGCAGCAGTTTGAATTTCATCATTAACTTTTTTCTCATTAAGTTTTTTAATTTCTTTTTCAACTTTTTCTTTGGATCGTCTACGAACTTTAGCATCAACTTTATTTTTTAAATTAACTTCTTCTTTATTAAATTTGTTAATTGTTGTATGACTTATTGTTTCCCCATATTCTTCTTTGAGGTAGTCTGAAATCTTTCGTCCTGATTTTCCTTCTATGAGCATATTCACTATTTCATTGTAGTGTAGGCTGTCATGTATTTTTGGGAATTGGGTCATTGTATCATACATCTGTTAATATATTTTATGGAAAGTTTCCATTTTTATGGAAAGTTTGGAAAGTTTGGAAATTGTAAAAGTGGAAAGTGGAAAGTGTGGGGTATAAAAAAAATGTTTTAATCATCTGTTAAGTCTTTGATGAATTGTTGGTTGGTTCTTTTGTTTAGTTCCTTGTTATTATTAGTAGGAATATTAGTAGTATTATCAACATTATCAAACCGTAGATCATATAATATTCCTCTTAAGTGTTCATCAACTTTCTTTTCAATTAAGTCATTACATTTTATGTCTGCGATTTCATCACTCATATCGTTTATACTTTCTCGCATTTTTTTATTTTCTTCTGATAAATGCTTATTTTCTTCACGTAATTCTTTACGATACTTTAAATCTCCCATATCGCGTTGCATTTCTTGACGTTGATGAACACGATCAATGAACCAAATAATAAGAAATCCTGCAACAATACTTCCTACTGCACAATCGAAAGTGGTGAATCCGTATCGTCGTATTCCTGGGTCATGTGTTATCACGGCGAATAGGGTGGTGACTCCTAGACTGATGAATACTACGCTTAGACTGGTTTTTAATCCATGGTAAATGTAATGTTTTAATGTTTTGTGTTCTGTTTTCCATTTAAGTTTTATTTCCGGTTTGATGTCGTCGAGGTATATTATGTGATGGAACCATGTTTTATATTCCATCAGTTTCTGTACTGGTTTCATTGGTTGCATCTTCTTTGGTTAGTTGTTCTGCGGTGCTTACACGTTTATTTTCACTTAATTGTGTGAGTGCGTATCCGAAGATTGCAACGAGGATTGTTGCTAACCAATCATAACCTGCTGGTAGTATGCTTGTCCATTGTGTTACTGTGATGGTTCCTCCTACTGCGATAATGTAACCTACAATATTTAGTAAAATTGATGTATTTTTATAACTTGTTGTCATAATAGAATCTCTCCCCTTTTATTTTTTTTTTTGTTTAATATTAAAATTAGTAAGTATTAGTGCAGCCACTAGGGTTTAAACCTTAGTGGAGTGCATATATTAATATATGAAAAAATAGAATGGTAGTTGGGAGCTTATCGCCCCCTGTATGCCTGTGCATGAATGGTAATGAGGTGTAACTACCAAATGATAAAGATTGAAGAAGTCCAACTATGTATAAGTTTATATTTGATTGTGTATGTTAAGGGAAAGGATTTAATTTAAATTTGAATAATTGTGTTTAATCCCCTTTTTTGAGTTTAAATAGAGAAAATATGAAATGACTTTTTTTAGGCAGAAAATGTGTAGAATTTATTGAAAAACTTTTGAGTTAATAAAATGTAATTATAGCTGACGAAATATGTAATCCTCCACAATGTACTATAAAATCAATAGGAACTTATAAAAATATTTATGCACCCATTAATTGGACTTCTTCAATCCTTACCAATACGTTATTCCCCAATCATATGTGATGTGTGTACTATTAATACTTAATGGTGGGTATCCAGTCAAAACTAAACCGCAATCCATACAGTATAATATTCCAGTATCATCTACTGATGCTATATGATCAGATTTGCATTCTGGACATTTATGATTTAATTTTTTGTCCTTGTCTTCTTTGACTGGTTCCATCTCATTATGTGGTTTTTTGTTCATTTTTTAGTGTCATATTTTTATATAAAATAGATTATTATATAAGGATGGTTAAGGATTCTCATGTGTGAATAATGGGAATGTTTGTGCGTTAAGTTTTTTTTGATAATAATATTTTTTTTTCACGAAAATATTTAATAGTAGAATTTCTTATCAATTAATATAAAATTCATCTTCAACACTTCAAATTATTTTTTATGAAAATTTTAACTATCCTATACTATATTATTGGTTGTTAGTGTTCCCATTTTTGTCCACTTTCCTTTTAAATGATTCTACCTACACTTCTACCAACAAAACGATACGAAACATTTATATACTGTAAATAATAAATAAGGTATCATACGATAATTTTTTTTAATTTTACATTAAATAAAAAAAAAGGAGAAAAAACAGGAAAATTAATTCTTATTAAATTTTAACCTTGATTCTTCTTGTTCCAATTTTAACATACGAGTTATGATCAAGTAATACATATTTGGATTCACCTTTAATTCTTGGAATATTGAATATTTTTCTAATCGGCTTCTAGGATTCCTGGTTAACATTACATAGTAACAAATACATGATATGATTTGCTCATTTGAGGCATTGTGATGTAAACTATTAAAATCCTGGTACCTATCAATAAGGTAATGTACTCGTTGTTTGTCTTCACCTTTTATGGGTAACTTAGTAATGAGGATGTTAGCAATTTTATGTTTTTCTGCATTACTCCTATTTCGTGTATGTTCTGTTTCCTGTTCACTTGACTGTGGTTCTCCAGGGACACGATGACTATAAGTGTGGAGTAAGTAATTTATATTTCTATTGTTAATGATATTGTCATACCTCCATCCATTCTTAAGTTACTGTTTAATACTTTTAATTCTGGTCGTAAGTACTCTTTCAGATTTAACATTACTAAATGTGTTGGGGTATAATTCCATTTCAATGTTATTATATTAGTTCTTGGTAGGATTTCACAATTTGTCCAACATTGCACTTTATATAATTTACTTATAATTTTAGGATTATATTGTTGTATTAATTCTATAGTATCATTATACTCAATTTTTGCTTTTAGTATGTGATGTATCAGGTTTTTCTTGTTCCAATTATCTTCTCGTAGTTCATCACGGATTGCTATTGCGATTGGTAATTCTTTGTAGGTTCCATAATAATATTTATGTCCATTGAAGGTTTTGCGGATTATGTATTCCCCCTGTTTTGTTGTGATTATGTTTTTCATATCAACCATACTGACACCCCTTTATAAAAATAATTTTTATTCTTCATTAACTTCTAAACTTTGTAAGAATTCCCCTAACAAGTTCAAACTATTCATGACTAATTCTTCACTTGTACACCATTCATCTTCAGGTAAACTACTTACTACTCCAAGTAAATATCCAGAAACAGTATTAAAACAAGTAATTGCAGTATCAAGTTCTCTAGAATTCAACATTATCACCAGGGGTTTCCATTTTTAATGGGCAATGATCAGGAAGGAATAGTAATTGGATATAATTTGTTTTGTTTAAATGTTCCCCTGTTTTAGTGCACTTGTAACCATTAACAGTCTTATTAGTATAGGGACATTCCCCACAACAATGTACTCTTATTAATCGTGTGTGTTGATTCATTTCTGTAATCCTCCATTAAATTCCTTATTGATACGGATTAGGTGAGTGTCAATTTCATGTACCCGCTCCACTATTTCTTCTTTTGTATGTACTGTGAAGTCTTCATCTTTTAATATTTTATTATAGTATTCACGAGTTTCTCTTAAATTACGACTAGTTTCATTTAATCTATTCATTTTTTTCTCTCCAGTTAATTTATTATAATTTAACTTTTTTAATATCTCCAAAGTGTACTTGATTTTGTTTAATATCAAATTCATGAGTTATCCAACCCTCTTGTAAATAAAATTCTATACAGTAAATAGTAGAATCTCTTTCTAAGTTAGGATAAATTCTCATTAAATCCAATTCTAAATTAGCCTTAGATAAGTAACCCTCTCTTTTCGCATCTTTTTTATTTAAATCAAAAAACTTTTTAATAGTTATTTTTTTCACAATTAAAGGTAATATTACATCTTCTAATCCATTGAATTTTGCTTCAACTATTTTACCTACTTCAATTCCTTCTTTTAAATGTAATCTTGTTGTTTGTGTTTTATCCCCACATAAAATCTTAGTATAGTATTCAGGATTAAATTTCAATGTTGGTGGTGTTTGCATCGCACCATTATTATTACTCATTTTCTCACCTTTTTTGGTCTTGTAACGTGTTCATAGGGTATGATAATATTTTTTATTGCACTATTACTGATATGGTATACTGTACCATCTTGTCGATTAATAGTTAAAAGGGTTGGGGTTAAGGTGAATTTATCCCCATACCCCCCAATCCATCGTCGATTATTAGTAT
>CALDJM010000078.1 GCA_937899155.1 uncultured bacterium | reverse complement strand
ATACTGCTTAATTTGCTTGAATCGTGAGGTTGGAATACGATAATGTCATCAAACCTGTTAATCAACTCAGGTCGTAAAGATTGTCTTAATTCAAGTAAACTTCTCTCTTTTGCCTCTTCCCACATAGTATTTGGTTCATTTAGAGCTTCAAGCAGTATTTGGCTGCCAATATTACTAGTACAAACAATAATGGCATTGGTGAAATCAACAGTCTCTCCATAAGCACTAGTAAGTCTACCTTCATCAAAAATTTGTAGGAAAAGGTTAAGAATCTCTGGATTTGCTTTTTCAATTTCGTCAAAAAGAACTACTGTATGCGGTCTTCTTTTAATCCTGTCAACCAAAGAAATCTCAGCTTGTCCCATCATATTACTACTCTCAGAAGAGCCCAAAAATCTTGTAATACTGGCTTTGTCTTGATATTCGGACATATCCAATCGGATAATACTATCTTGTGAACCAAAATATTCTTCCCCTACAACCTTTGCTAAATATGTTTTACCAACACCTGTTGGACCGATGAAAAGGAAAGAACCAATTGGCTTATTAGGATTTCTAATATCAGCCCTTGCTCTTCTTAAAGCTTCTGAAATAGCAATTACAGCAGCATCTTGTCCGATTATCTTATTCCTAATATTCTCTTCTAACTTCATCATCTTATTACTCTCCTCTTGGTCTATCGAAGTAATATTTACATTCCTCTGTATTGAAATCACTTTTGAAACATGTTCTGATGTTATCTTCTTTACTCCGTTAGCTTGAGCCCAAGAACAAGTTGCCTCAATTGTCTGAACAGCACTACTAGGCAACTTCCTATCTTTAATATATCTTTCTGAAATCTCTACGGCAGCGACCAAAGCAGGAAATGTCAGGAAACAATTAAAATTGTATTCCAATTCATGAATCTTACTCTCTAAGATGATTAAAGCATCAGCAGCTGAAATTTCCTGTATCTCAATATTTGTGAAGCTCTGTCTGAGAGATTCATTTCCGTAGAAGAATTTCTTGTAATCAGCATAGTTAATACTTCCAATAATTGGGAAATTACTGTTTAAGATATAGGGCAACATAATACCTGCAATACTTTGTCCACTTTCCGCTGCCTTTGCTGGCACTATCTGTTGGATTTCATCTATGTATAGTATTGTGTTACCAGCTCTAGAAAGCTCCGTCATTGCCTTAATCATCAATTCTTCTATATTCCTTTTGTCTTGGGCATGTGCTATTAATGCATTTATATCAAGTTCAACAATCCTCCTGTCTTTCATTTGCTCTGGAACATCACCTCTGTTAATCCTTTGTGCTAAGCCTAAAATGATGCTTGACTTACCAACACCAGGTTCACCAATCAAAAGTGCATTTCTGTTTGTAATCTTACCGAGTGTTGAAACTAAGTTTTCAACTTCTTCATCATGTCCGATACCAAATATATCTCTACTTTTTGCTATAACCTCATTAATATCTTTGCTAAAATGGCTTAATATGAAGGTGTATCCATATATCCAAGCCTTCCCTATCCCTCCTGTCCTAAAATATGGCTGGTCTGGATCTAAATATTTAACTTTCCTGTTTGCAACAGTATTTGCATATTTAACAACCTCCCTTAATATGTCAATGTTAATGTTTTGTTTCTGGAGAATTTTTTGTAATGGTTGGTGAATTTTTGTAATGGCTAAAAAGATATGCTGTGGAAGTATTTCTTTGCTGTCAGTAAGTAATGCTTCCTCTGCTGCATACACAAAAAGACTCCTTAGAGAGCTAAATGTAAGATTTGGAACTTTTTCTTCGGTTATCTTTTTTTCTGTAAGAGTATTTAAATCTAACGAAAAATCACTTCTTCTGATTATTTCTCTTACAAAATATTCCTCTTGTATTAAACTTTTGTAACAATCGAGAGTTTTGAATATACCATCGTTTGAAAAATCACTTAGTAGTTTGGTTGTTTCTGAGGGCATATAATTTACAATGTCTAAACTGGCATATCTTCCTAGTCTTAGACCTACAGCATTTATCTCATCAATGTCTTTTTGAGGGAATTTCTTAATTAGTGGAAGATAGCTTTTTCTGCTTTTCTCTCCGTAGAAATCGTGCCAAAGTAGCATCATTCCAATCAGTGAGATACCAAACAGGGTGTTCATTATTGGTAGATTTAATATGTCTAAAATCTGTTGGTATGAATCAAGAAGAGTTGTAATTTTTAGGACATATGCAAAAGCAATGATAATTCCAGGGACAATTAAGATATTGCAAATGATGCTTTTGACTTTTTCAAACTTGTCGTATTTAGGATTGTTGCCTAGTAGCGAAGAGATTTGAGGGGTACTTACAGTGAGAAAATGGTCTCTGGTTAGGAGGAATATTGATTTGTCTTCCTCTTCTGGTGTTTTAAAACCTTTTGATACAATGGAGTATGAATTCCTCTCCTTGTTATGTATTCCTATCAATGTTTTCTGTTTACTACCAAATTCCATTGCCATGTTACTTAAATATTGAAATTACTGTGAATACGATTGCCATTACAGGGAGAAGAAGCCATGCGATTGCTAGTATGGTTGCGAATATCATTGTGATTGAGTAGATAGAGATTCCGATTGGTAGATAGAGGATTCTGATTGTTATGCCGAAAAGGTATCCCATCATTGATTTGTCTCTGTGCCAAGGAACGAAGAAAGTTGATAGCAGGAGGGTTATTGAAAGGTTGTCATCCATGACGGTTGAGAGTCTTCCTAGTGTTCGTAGATGTCTTAGTGGCATTTTTACATACCACCAACTGAGGAAATCTTGTATGAAGTACAGAAAAATCTGTGGGTATGAATCTACTTTTGCGAAGTTGATGACTTGCTGATTTGGATTGTTTTGTATGCTTGTTTGTTCCATTTTGGGCAGTTTGATTTCTTCATATAAGTTTATGCTAAAAGCCTTACTCTTGCAAGTGGAAAAGACCTCTGGGGTCAGATCTAGCTTTGACCCTCCTCTTTCGTCTCTTCTTTCCTGTTTAAGAGGGTTGCTAGGTCTGTGACTTCTGAATTTGGTTTGTGAGAAGATATCGGAATACGACGCTGTGGACTAGGTAACCTTTGTACAAAAAGAAAAACGTTGAGTATGTAGGGTCAGATCTGGGTCAGACCTGTTGTACTATGGTAGAATGTTTTTGTGAGTATATACAAAGATATGTTGAAAGAAAAAGGATGTGTTTTTGCTCTTGCCCCTATGGAGGGTGTGACGGATACTGTCTTTAGGCAGGTGCTTTGTGATATTGGAAAGCCAGATCTCTTTTTCACGGAGTTTCTCAATGTGGAGGGTTTCTGTTCTAAAGGGAGGGAGAGAGTTGTACATCGCTTAGACTTTGAGAATGTTGAAAAACCCGTTGTTGTACAGCTTTGGGGGAATGTCCCTGAATACTATGCTCAGACGATTGAATATGTGAAGGAGTTAAATCCAGATGGGATTGATATTAATATGGGTTGTTCTGTTAGAGATGTTCTTTCAAGTGGTAGAGGTTCTGCTTTAATTAATGACAGAGTTTTGGCTAAAGAAATCATAGATGCTGTTAGGGATAGTGTTGGGAAGCTACCTGTGAGTGTTAAAACAAGGATTGGTTTTGACAAGGTAGATACTGAGGGGTGGATTGGTTTTCTGCTTGAGCAGAAATTAGATATGATTACAGTTCACGGCAGGCTTTCAAAAGAGGCCTACTCTTCCCCATCTAGATGGGATGAGATAGCTAGGAGTGTGAGGTTAAGAGATAGTATTTCTCCAGATACTTTAATCTTGGGTAATGGGGATGTGAAGGATATTAATCAGGCGAGTGAGTATGTTAAGAAATACGGTGTAGATGGAGTAATGATTGGGAGGGCGATATTGAATAATCCGTGGTTGTTTAGTGGAAGGAAGCCAGAGGATATTTCTAAAGAGGAGAGGTTTGAAGTATTGAAGAAGCATTTAGAAATATTTGAGAAGGAAAGAGGAGATATGGATATATTTAACAGTCAGAAGAAATATATTAAAGCATATATTAGTAATTTTGATACGGCAGCAGATATGAGAATTCAACTAATGACTGCTGATAGCACATCCCAAGTAATGCAACTACTTGCTTCGTTTAACAAAATGACAAGCTAGATATGTTGTAATTGGTACTGCTAGTATTAAACCAATACTTCCCACAAGTGTCCGAACAACCTCTGTTGCAACAATTTCTAGACTAATTACTTCAGAGAAGGTCCTTGATTCATTCATAAAAAGAAGTAGCAATGGCATAGATGCACCAGCATATACAAGTACAAGGGTATTTATCATTGAAGCGATATGATCCCTTCCTAGTTGCAGAGATCTTTTGAATAGCTCTCCTGTGCTAATATCATTTTTCAAATCATATAGTTGGTGTACTATTGAGGTTTGAGATATTGTAATGTCATCCATAATACCTAATGTTCCAATCAATATACCTGCCAGAAGTAATCCTCTTAGGTTATATACCTTATTATTTGCACCTTGGAGGAAGAATATTTCTTCTGATTCTGCACCACTTAGATGTGCTATATTTGTAAAGATTAGAGAGAGTACTCCTGTTATGATGAGTGCTATTATTGTTCCAACTATAGCCATTGTTGTTTTTCTGTTAAATCCATGTGAGAGGTAGAATGTTATGGGAATGATTACCATTGATGTGAGTATCGCTATCAATATTGGATCTTTTCCTTGTTGTATTTGAGGTAGAAGAAATAGGAAGATTACGGTAAATGATAGTGCCATGGATACTAAAGAGAGAAATCCTTTTTTCCTTCCTACTAGAATTGCAAGTATTGTGAATATTGTAAAGAGTATGCCTAAACTTTTTGTTCTAATGTAATCGACTATGTAATATATTTCATTCCCTTCCCCATCAATGGTTTGGGAGATTAATATTCTATCCCCTACTCCATACCTATTTACATGTCCCATTGGTTGGTTGCCACTTTCTGATATTACCTCTTGTCCTTTTTTCTCTCCTTTTGTTATTAATATCTTTATCTTTTGGTATAGTTGTTTCTCTTTTGTTTCTGTATGTTCTATTTCTTTTTCTTCAATTACTTCTATTACCTTACCATTCATATATTGAGGAGATGGTTCTTCTTGAGCAAGAGCATGTCCTTTGAAAAGTATTAATGTTGTAATGGAGAGAAGGATTGTTAGAAGAAGTTTTTTATTTTTCATGTTGTTTTATGACTTTTTATAAAATCCCCAATACCTTTAATGTCTCTTCAAAACCTTTATATTTACTAACCATATCACTATCCTTCTCTATCCATTTATAATCTTGTAATTCACGAATATCTATCCTCAAATTTGAGATATCACTTACTTTTATTAAGTAAGACAATATTATCCACCTTTGATTTCTATTATAATGAATAAGCGGTTCACCAATCTTAATAATTTCTCCATCTAGATTTGTTTCTTCTTTAACTTCTCTTAATGCTGTTTCCTCAACATTTTCTTTTTCCTTAATATGTCCTGTTACACAATTCCAATATCCTGGATTAGACCTGTCATTAGCCCTTTGAAGAATTAAATATTTACCTTTATATTCTATTAGAGCATGCATTGTTATAAAAGTTTTCATAATTGGAATTATAACATATGAAATGGTGGGCAATATACGAGAGAATGGAACTTAAAAACAAAATAGCTTTATACTGTTTTCTAATATAAAATTACATAATGGGACTAAAGGAACTGGAGCTTGTTCATAGAATGTTAAAAGAGAAATCCTCTGGCTTAAAATATTTTCATGAATGGTTAAAAGTATTAAAACCTACTTCTTGGAGGATATATCATATGAGAAATATAGATCAAAGAGAATGGGTGAGAATTAAAACTTTTGTTGATTCTACTATATCAAGAAAGGAAAAGGATTTAAAAGAATATATTAAAGTAGAAAACATACAAAGACAAAATACAACTAAACTTAAGAAGATTATAGAGAAGGAGGGTTGTATTACAATATCTAAATTTGGAATGATTGCTAGTCATAGTGCATGGCTTATTGTCCAACATTCAGTTCATGATAGGGAGTTTCAAAAACAATATCTAAAAATGTTGAAAGAGAATAAAGAAGATGTATTTATAGAAAATATAGAAAGTTTAAGAAGAAGATTAAGCTTTTATGATGGAATATATACACCAAAGCGAAATTAAGTTGTTGGTGATACATAATGAGCTTGTATTGTTTTATACTTATTTATCTCTCACTAACAAACTCAAACCTATTTACTACCCTAGCATCTTCTAACTCTCTCTTACCCATGAAATGTCTATATATTCCTGGAATAAAATTCTTTCGGTTTCCATATGGAAAAAGATGTTAGATTCTACTGTGAGAATAAAATGGTGGGCGATACGGGGCTCGAACCTGTGACCTTCACAATGTCAATGTGACGCTCTAGCCAGCTGAGCTAATCGCCCACAATAAAGATAATTCTATATCCTTTTAACTATTTTTTCAATCCAAACTGATTCTTAAGATACGTAAAATCTGTCATCTTCTCTTGTTCATCAACAATATCTATCCACTTCTTCTTCAAAAACTCTGGAATATCTTCTAAAGGATCTATTTTAAGAGTAACACCCTTAAAACCTGTTTGTAAGACAGAAACAGCAATTGCAAAATCATTACTTTCTAAGAAATGTACATCCATCTTTGTTTGAAGAGGACTATTACAGACAGTTGCACCCAAATAGTCACAAAAATCAACCATCTCTTCCTCGTCTTCAATACTTGTTGAGTTAAGATGGTCAATATCAATAATCCTGTCATCTTTCAACAATGTAAGGTAATTCTTAATGTCCCCATTTGTTACATTCATCAATTCCTCTGTTTGAAAATCACCGAAGTCTCCATGGTTGAAAGCATCGATAATGTTTTTTTGAATATAATCTAAATCTTTCTGTTTCTCATTATTCTCAAAAGGATCTCCTGTATCTGTATAGTATCTATTTGTCATTACCTTTTTGTAATAATTTTATCTACTAAACCATAGGCCTTAGCCTCTTTGGCAGTAAAATATTTATCTCTATCAGCATCCTTAGTAATCTGAGCAACACTCTGTCCAGTTTTTTCAGAAAGCATTTTGTAAAGTTGCTCTCTAATCTTCAATATCTCTCTTGCCTCTATCTCAATATCACTAGCTTGACCCTCTACCCCTCCAAGAGGTTGATGAATATGCACTTTACTATTTGGTAGTGCAAACCTTTTTCCTTTTGCACCATGAATCAGAAGCATAGTACCCATGGATGCAGCAAGACCTACTGCTGTTGTTGAAACATCAGGTTTAATGTAGTTCATGGTGTCTATAATTGCCATGCCTGCTGTAATATGACCACCAGGGGAGTTGATAAACATCTGAATATCAGCATTAGGATCCTCTTTCTCTAAAAACAGCAATTGAGCAACAATTGTATTTGCCATATTTGTTTCAATTGGACCACTCACAAACACAATCCTGTCCTTGAGCAATCTAGAATATATATCGTATGCTCGCTCTCCACCTCTTTCTTTTTCAATTACTGTAGGTATCAATGTCATAAAGGCTATCTGTACAAATTACTTCTTTTTATCAATCTTGCTAAAAACCTCTTCGATAAACATCTTGTATGCTCTCTCCTTCTCCTCTATTCTCCTAATATACTCCTTCCACTGCTCATTTTCGAAAACACTCTGGTCTGTATCCTTTGGTGCACTCTTTTTAATCTCCTCGATTTTTGCTTTCAAATCTTTATCATCAACCCTTATCTCATGCTCCTTTGCATATGTCTTTAGGAAAACATCACTCTCTAATGCATTCTTAGCATCTATTAACCACATCTCCCTCATTTTTTCCATAGTCACATTACTTGCTTCAAGAAATTTCTCAACTCTTGCATCATCATGACCCATATCGTGAACAAAAGAATGCTCTCTCTCTGCGGCCTCATATTTAATTGCTTCCTCTGGAATCTCAATCTTGCAAAGCTCTATTGCTTGCTTGAAAGCACTATCCTCTGCATTTCTTCTAGCAACAATCTCTTTCTGTTTAGAAATTGTCTCTTTAACATATTTCTTAAAATCATCAAGAGAATTAATTTTAGGAACAGCCAACTTCTTTGCAATCTTTTTTGCCCAAGCATCTGTTATGCTCTTTGAACCCTCTGGGTGATTTTTGAAAACATTCTCAATTGCTTCATTAATCTCTTTTGCAGTAGTTGAAACTTTCTCTAACTCAACCTTAACCTTCTTCATATTGCCAAGTTTAAACTCAGGCATAACTGTAATGGCAACTGTAAATTTAATCTCCTTATCCTTTAAGACATTTGGAAAATCCTTATACTCCGGCTGCGCAATGGGTGAAATATTTTCTTTTTGCAATGCTGTTGTTAAGTAATATGGAGCAAGTTTTTCAAATGTAATTACTCTGAGAGAATCTTTCTTCTCAGGCTCCATCAAGTCTGCAGGCACTTTACCTTTTCTAAAACCCTTTAAATCTGTTTTGCCTAATTCATCTTTGAGTACAGCTTTGTAGCTTTTCTCAAAAGAATCTTTTGGGATTGTAATCTCAAGTTCTATTTTATCCTTACTGACATCTGTTCTTTTGTAGAAATCTTCCATTTAGTTAATCTGAAATGTTATTTAATGCTGATATTCTACACTTTTTGATAAAGTTTGTCTAGCTTGGCAGTAACGACCAATCTCTGTTGGGAAGTCCAAAGAGGAGTACAGGTGATGACTGTTAATCTGTAGTCATCTGTATCTCTAACAACAGACAGGTCATTGTCATCAACAATTTTGATGTCTGTTACAATATATTTCCATTCACCCTCTGTATGCTTAATGATGATACTATCCCCTATCGCAACCTTGTCTAAATTAAAGAATGTGTTTTTAGCGGGTGGTAAATGTTGAAATCTATGCCCTATGATTACAGAGTTACCTTTCTGTCCAGGAAATTTAGAGAGAGGGAAATGCCAGAACCCTGTATCTATGGTCTTGGAAGAAGCCCCTTGGAATATTTTACCTTCAACTAAGATGGACTCTATATGCAGAGTTGCTTCTAATTCTTCTAATATTTTACTGTCAAGGACAATATCTTTTGTCTTGACGGACTCCTCAATAGATTCTTCAGAAAAAAGTTCCTTTCTAAAAGTGTCTACAGTTGGGGAAATAGTGGTTAGTAGTTTAACTGTTGTTTGTTTTGTTATGCTCTGAAAATCTAAATTTTTAAGCAAAAGAGCAATTTTGTTGTAGTTGGGGTATATGAGGAAAATACCAATTGGAATTAGTACCAATAGTATAAGTAAAAGAGTTATAAATATTTTCACTGTTTTTTTCATAATTACTTTGATATTGTACTAAATTTATAAAATAGTTGCATTATTTGCAAAATTATATTATTCTAAACCAAGAGCTATATAAATTTTAATATAGGGTAAAGGTGGCAAAGAAAAAGAGAACAAACTCCCCAAAAACAGTTTCTCAGAAATTTAAGAAATCAGAAGATAGTATGGTTTCGAAAGTTGAGGTTCGAGAGAGAAAGGATAATGCTCTTTCTAGATCGATAGGTACATTGTTCATATTCTTAGGTCTTTTGTTAATAGGATACGGTATTTTTTCATTTGTAAAAAATGGTAAAGATCCTAAAAAGGATGATTCTTTAACACCTCCAACAATGTCTGAGACTCTAAAAGCTGTAAATGGTGAGGAGATTGTTGTTAAGGGAGAGGCTGAGGAGTACAAGAAGGTTCTAGTGTTTGTAGATGATGAAGAGATTGGGAAAACAAAGGTTGGAAAAGATGGTAAGTATGAGTTTGCGCATAAAGTTGAGAATGAAGGTAGATATATAGTTTCTGTTGCTGGGGAGAAAGGTTTTTTCAAGAAAGTTACAACTTCTAAGTCAGAGCCGTTGATTGTTACTGTTGATAGGACAGCACCAGAATTTGCGAAAGTTAATTATGCTAAAGAAGTCGGTACAGATACATTTGCAATAAGTGGAGAAGCTGAGAAGAATAGTACAATTATATTAAAGAGAGGTACAGATATTTACGAGACAAAGGTTGGTGAAGATGGAAAGTTTATTATCAAAGATGTTGTATTGAATGATGATGGTATGAATGTCTACTCTATTGTTGCAAGAGATGAAGCAGGGAATACCAAAGAGTTTAGCGAAAAAGTTTCAGTGCTTTACTCTCAGCATAGTTCTGTAAATGGTAATGCTGTTATTGATACAGATTTACCTGTTGCTGCTGGAGAGTTGGAGTTAGCACTTTCTATCTTGAGAGATCAGAGAATCATGATGGTTATTGGAATGATTGCACTTGGTGCATTTATTACTTCTTCAGGGATAGTTGTTGTAAAAAAGAAGAGATTGGCATAGCTAGTAGTGTCAATTTTGTGCTATCATTGATTTAGGAAATCTAAATTAATGAATGGAAAACTATGCCTAAGGTATACTCTGTTGATGGTGACCAAAAGAGAGGTTCTCAAGAAGCCCCAAAGACTGTTTTGATAGATCTTTCTCCTAGATTGATATTGTTGATAATATTGGTTCTAGGGATACTCTTTTGGAGTAAACAGCTTCTTTCGGTATTGGCCTTTTTGATGTTGTCTTTTGTGATTATGTGTACCCTGAGACCTGTTGTTAGATGGTTTATGAAGAAGGGGCTTTCCAAGGGTTGGGCAATTTCTTTATCATATCTTTCTTTTGTTGTTTGTCTATTAAGTCTTTTGACTATCATTATTGTTCCTTTTGTAAATCAGATAGGTGCTTTAGTTGAGACATTACCATCTTGGACAACAGAGGTTTTGGAATTTCTAAGAGATCGAAAGTTTGCAATAGGTGTGTTAGATGTCTCTGCTATTGAAAAATCAATTATGGATTGGATAAAGGCAATACCAAGTCCAGATAATTTCAGATCGATTACATCTAAACTAGGTAGCTTCTTTAGTGGTTTTGGTATGTTCTTCTCTTCTGTTGTTATGTCAATATATCTACTCGCAGAGCATGATTCGTTAGTAGACATTATATTAATGAGAGTCCCAGATGGTGAGACAAGAGATAGAGTTATAAAACTCATAGGTGATGTTGAGAGTAAGTTAGGTGGTTGGGTCTTAGGACAGGGTACAGTTAGCTTCTTAGCAATGATTTTTTCTGCTGTAATGCTCTCTCTCTTTGGAGTTCCATTTGCTATCCCCCTATCTGTACTAGTTGGAGTGGTAAATGCCGTACCATCAATTGGTACTACACTTGGAGGTGCCGTTGTTGCTTTGGTTGCTCTTTTAACAACCAATGTTGTGAGTGCTGTAATAATTGTTGTGTTGATGATTATCTATCAACAGGTTGAAAACAATCTAATAATTCCCCGAGTTATGGGTAATGTGATGGGTCTAAAACCTTTCTATGTTATGGCTGGGGTGGTGATTATGCTTCTGTTTGCTGGTCCTGTAGGAGCTTTGGTAGCAGTACCTTTTATGGTACTGATAAAGATTGCATACGAATTCTATATTGACCTGCAAAAATTGAAAGCTAAGGGTATTGTTTAGTTAGATATAAAATTTTGACTGCCTATTTTAAATGGAGAAAGAAACTTCAAGAAAGCCTGCTGTATACTTCTTTGAAGACTATGCTGCAAAAGAAGTTGATGAAGAAAGAGTTGGAAGAAAGGGCTTGAGTCTTTTTAAATTAAAAGATATGGATGTCCCAGTTCCAGAATTTTTTGTTGTTGCTAGTGATGTTTTTGTACAGCACACACTCAAAGCTTTTAATCATACAAAAGGTAAGCTACTTGCAAAGGGGAGAAATCCAGAGGCTGAGGAGGTAGAGGCAGTTTTGCTAAAAGAAAATTTTTCAAAAGAAGTAGAAGAGGAAATTCTTTCTGCATACACAAGGCTATCTGGCTTTACAGATGCCTGGGTTTCTGTCAGGTCTTCAATAGTATTTCCATCAGAAAAAGATGTGTCTTTCACAGGAGTTTTCTCCACAGAATTAAATGTTAGACAGTATGAAGAACTGATTCCTTCTATCAAAAGAATTATGTCTTCAATGTTCTGTGATGATGTTGTTGCATATGCAAGTAAAATGGGTGTAGATATATCGGATGCCAAGATGGCTGTTGTTGTTCAGAAAATGGTGCAGTCAGAAACTGCTGGTATTGTATATACAGTTGACCCTATTACTCAAGAAAAAACCAAGCTTAGTATTGAAGCAGTATACGGTCTTGGAGATGTAATATCTCTGGGTGAAATTACACCAGATACATATCTTTTGAACAAGAAAGACCTCTCAACAGTTGAAAAACATATTGCACCTCAAGAAAGTATGAAGGTAAGGACAATGAAGCATGCAAGGAAAGGTTCACAAGGTGTTGAGAAGATTAAAATTTCCAAGAGTTGGTCGCATAAACAGAAGCTTTCAGATTCAGACATTAAAGAAATTTCAAAGATAGCCCTAGTTATAGAAGACAAAAGTAATGAAGCTCAAAGTATTGAGTGGGTTCTCTCTGGAGGTAGGTTTTGGGTTCTTCAAAATAAGCCAGTAAGGTACAGACCTTTAGAGGCAAGAGTTGATAATAATATCTTGTTGACAGTTAGAGTAAATATTCGAGAGCAGATACTAGGTCTTTTGGAGAAATATAAGAGTAAAGATGAAATGATTACCTCTGCAATGACTGAAGCTACAAAAATAGTTAAAAAGCAAAGTAGTGCAGAAACAAAGAGATTGGAGAAATTGATATATGAAGCTAAGAAAGAATTAGATACAGAACTACTAAAAGAGGAAACAAAGAGAGAGGATTTTGCACTTTCAGGTATTGGTGCAAGTTTCGGTACTGCAGTTGGTAAAATCAATATTGTAGATGCTCCTGTTGAAAAGAAGTTTACCAAAGATGATATTCTTCTGATTAAGAAATATTCTTCTGAAATGGAAGGAATGATTCTTTCATCGGCTGGTGTCATTATGGAAACAGGAGGTTTAACAAGTGACACTGCAATTCTTTGTAGGGAATTTAAAATTCCTGCAGTAGTTGGTGCGAAGCAAGCCTCTTCTGTGTTAAGAAATGGTGAATATGTTAGATTAGATGGTAATGCAGGAACAGTATATCGAGAGAAGAAAGAGAAGGATGCAGAACAAGATACCGAAGTACATCCAGTGATTCATGCATATACAAAAGGTAAAGTGCAAATTGAAGAGGAAGCTCCTGAGATATTGCCAGAAGTACCTCCTAAAGACAGTACCCTACCCCCAACTGCGACCAAGATATTCTCTATGGTTACAGAACCTCCGAAGAAAATGTTTAAGTATATTGGAGATTCCAATGGGATTGTTTTTGTAGATTTAGATAAAATAATGATTGAAGATGGAAGACATATTCTAAAATATGTTGAAGAGAGGAAATTTGTAGACTACACAAAGAAAATATCTCAAAAGGTCATAGAGTATGTAGACCTCGCTTGTGGAGATGAGGTTGTGGTTTCAATAGGTTCGGGAACAGTACAGGAATTTAGAGCCTTAGTTGGAGGGAAGTCTCTAGAGGATGCTTCTCTTTCTCCAGAGGCTAGTGGAGCAATTCACTACATCTCTAACCCAGAACTACTCAAAAGAGTTGCCAAGATTGTAAGAAGGATTAGAAATGTATATAAAAAGAGGAATGTTTCCTTGGCAATCCACTCTCCAATGAATGAAGATGTCATGAAGGAAGTTAAGAAATATCTTTCCTCGGAGAAATTAAGAAGAACCTCTTCATTTAATCTCTATGTTGTCTTAGATAATTCTTCCGAAATTATCCTAATTGACGAAATCGTCAACACACAAATAGATGGAGTAATACTCAATACTCCTAGGGTAGCAAGACAGATGCAAGGATTTAAACCAGATGAGAAAAATGCTAAATATGACCTTGCAAGATCTAGTATCTTTAAAGTCTTAGATAATGTCCTCTCCTCAGTGAGAGAAAAAGGAGCTAAAACAATTGTCATTGTAGAGAATAATAAGCCGCTGTTAAGATACTGTGTACAGGCAGGAGTATATGGAGTCTCCGTATATCCTGAAGATATTAGAGAAGCAAGAAAAGTCACAGCAGGAGAAGAAGTAAGAATAATCTTAGGCTAATCAATTCCAGTAGTAATCTGTGGTATACTCCATTGTATGAATGAAACTCCAATGATGAGACAGTATCTAGGTTTTAAGAAGCAGTATCCCGATAAAATTGTGCTTTTTAGAATGGGTGATTTTTTTGAAACTTTTGGAGATGATGCTAAAACCGCATCCAAAATATTAAATATAACACTTACCAAAAGAGATAAAAAAAGTAACCCTACTCCACTTGCAGGCTTCCCTCAGAAAGCCTTAGATCAATATTTACCAAAATTTGTAGAAGCAGGATACTGTGTTGTAGTTGTAGATCAACTTGAAGACCCCAAGCTTGCAAAAGGAATTGTAAAAAGAGGTGTAACAAGAATAGTGACACCCGGAACTGTTGATGGAGAGCAAGCAAATGCAATACACGATTCATACCTTGCAGCATTCTTCTTCTCTAGAAAACGGGCATATGTAGCATTGGCAGACATATCAACAGGAAAGTTTTTTCTTTTGGATTCTAAAGGTGAGAAAGATCAGAAGAGTTTTGTTAGTACAATTCTTTCTTCATACTCTCCTGTTGAGATACTACTAATTGAGGGAGAAAGTAATGAAGATTTTTCAAATATCCCTGTACAGTTTGTTCAGAAAGGATTGCGAAATATTGAATTTGCTAAAGAATTGGTAACAAGCTTCTATGATGTGAAAAACATCAATTCTTTAGGTTTAGATGAAGAGAGTGAAGAGATAATATCAGTAGCAATGATTTTGAAATATGTTGAGGAAACACAGCTAATGGATCCTAAGCATATTTTAAGACCAAAGAAAGTATCTCTTAATAGTACGATGATTTTGGACAGGTCAACTATCAGAAATCTTGAAATTGTTGCCAACTCATATACAGGAAGTATTGAAAACTCTCTTTTTGATGTGATGAATAGAACATCTACACGAATGGGTACAAGGCTTCTGTATTTCTGGTTACTTAATCCACTTTTGACCAAGAAGGAAATCAATGAAAGATTAGAGGTTGTAGAGGATTTGATGGGTGATGAAGAAGCTTTTGAAAATATTCGAGAGAGATTAGAAGAAATTAATGATATTGAAAGGATTGTTGGGAAAATTGGATTAAATAGAGTTTCTCCCCGAGATATTAAGGCATTAGAGGTCTCACTTAGAAGTGCTTGTGAGATTCTAGATATTCTTAAAAAGAAGTTTAAGAAAAAGTATGTTGAATTAGACAAAAACCTTTTTGTGAAGATAGCTCAGAAGATAGAGACTACAATTGCTCAAGATCCGCCCTTACTCCTGACAGAAGGAGGGATAATAAATGTAGGTTTTAACAAAGATGTAGACGAACTTAGAGAACTTTCAGGAGATAGTAAACAGTGGTTAAAAGAGCTTGAGGAGAAGGAGAGAGAGCAGACAGGTATACCCTCTTTGAAGATAGGGTTTAACAATGTTTTTGGTTACTACATTGAAGTGACAAAAACACATCAGGATAAAGTACCTGAGAGATATATTCGAAAACAAACACTCGTTAATTCTGAGAGATATATAACGGAGGAATTAAAGGAGAAAGAAGATATCATTATGAACTCTCATGGAAAATTATGTGATTTAGAATACAAGCTATTTACTGATTTTAGAGAGTCCTTAATTCCGAATTTAGAGAATTTACAAAAACTTTCAGATATTATTGCAAAGATAGATGTGTTGGCAAGTTTTGCATATATTGCAAAGAAGTATGATTATGTTAAGCCAGAGATTTTCGATGCTGGAGAAAATGATGGCTTAATTAAAATAGAGAAAGGAAGACATCCCATTGTTGAAAGGATTAGTAATGAGGAATTTATATCAAATGATACAGAGCTTTCACTCACCGAATCTACAATGTGTATCCTTACTGGTCCTAATATGTCTGGTAAGTCTACATATATTAGACAGGTGGCGACCTTGGTTCTTCTAGCCCAAGTTGGTTCTTTTGTTCCAGCTGAGAGTGCCACTATATCTGTTGCAGACAGGATATTCACAAGAGTTGGAGCTTCTGATGACCTTGTCAGAGGTAGAAGTACTTTCATGGTTGAGATGGATGAAGCTGCAAATATTGTTAATAATGCAACTAAATACAGCTTAATAGTCTTAGATGAAGTTGGTAGAGGTACAAGTACATATGATGGTGTTAGTATTGCATGGGCATTGGCTGAACATATCGTTACAGAAGTTAAATCTAGAACACTTTTTGCAACACACTATCATGAATTATTAAAGCTTTCAGAGAAACACCCAGAGAGAGTTAAAAACTTTAATGTTTTGGTAGAAGAGGATATTGAGAAAGGTTTGGTAATTTTTCTAAGAAAAATCGTAGAGGGAGGAACGGATAGGAGTTACGGTATATATGTAGCAAAAATGGCTGGTCTACCAGAGGGGGTCATTAGAAGAGCTAATGAAATTCTTGAGAGCTTCGAACAGAAGAATATGTTTTCTTCCGAAAGTTCTGTAAGAGAGGTTTCTTTTGTACAAAAGAAAGAGAGTAAAAAAGAGATGCAAAATGCTCTTCAGTATCCCCTATTCTTCTCAAAAGACTCTAAGGTGGAAAGAGAGATTCAGAGTTTAGATACTGATAACTTAACTCCACTTGAAGCTTTAAAAAAGATAGTTGAGTGGCAAAAGAAGCTTTAAATAGCTACTGTATATCCTTGATTGTACTTGTTTATTATTAGTTTGATACCTAGGCAGGCTAAGCACTTTTTATTTATTCTGTATACTGTAACCTGAAGAGAATTCGAAGAGCTCTTGGAAGTTTCGTTGCATAGTAAGATGTTTCTAAATACACTCATTTCTGTTTTTGTTAAATGTATTTTACAGTTGTTGTATATTATGGAGTTGTTATCTCTGACGGTTATGCCTTTGTATGTGTAATTCCCACTGTCCTCTATCTTTATTTCTCCGAAATATTTTTTCAAAAGACAGGTAAGTAGATTGTAGTTAACAGGAGTGTGTAATATGTCATTAGCTCCTTTGGCAAAAAGCTTCTCAGTATGTGATGTTGAGTCTAGTTTCGTTATTACTATTAATTTTGTATGGATATCTTCCTTTTTAAATGGTATTTCCCAATGTCTTTGATCTAATATTATTACAACATCTTTAGCTCTGTTCCTTCTTTCTAAATTGTTTAATGATACCGTGATGTTATTATTAATTAGATGTGCTGTTTTTCTTGCTACCGAAATTAGTTGTTGGTCTTTGGATAGAATGTAGAGAAGCTTACTATGTTTATATTCCATAGCAAGATTATATTAATCGATATTTACCAGAGATTTACTATTTAGAAATTTTCTCTACAACTTCTTTAATAGTGAGTAATGATTGTTCTTTTTTAATCATGTTTTTAAGCAAAACCCGCCTCTCTTTTACTTCGTTCTCTCCAATAATGATTACCCAAGGAATACTCTTCTTGTCTGCATACTTAAGTGCTACTTTTAATTTCTGAATGTCTGGGTATATATTTGCGATAATATTTGCTTGTCTTAATTCTTTGGCTATACCTGTTGTATAGGAGACAGAATTTTGATCTAAAGGTATTAGTAGTACTTCTGCACTCTCTTCCAAAATCTTTTTTGAAATATCTCTATCTTTTAGAACTTCAGTTAATCTCTCCAAACCAAATGATGTACCTGTTGCAGGGATATCCCTACCTATATATTTCTCTATTACTCTGTCATATCTTCCTCCCCCACTTACAGAACCAATATTGTCATCAACAATTTCATACTCCCAAATAGCACCTGTGTACGATGCTAGACCTCTTGCTAATGTTAGGTCAAATTGTACAAATTTCTTTTCAATACCAGAATTCTTTAAAATTTCCAATATATTCTTAATCTCCTCTACACCTTCTTTTCCAATCTCTGTTTTACTTAGAATCTTTCCAGTTTGCTCAATATCGTTGGCATCTATTACTGAGAACATCTTTTCAATACTATCCTCATCTATTCCTTTATTTACCAACTCTTCTTTAACATACTCTTTACCAATCTTTTGAAGCTTATCAATTGCAATATATACATTCTCAAATTGAGATAGGTCAATATTTAAAGCTTCTAAAATCCCTTGAATTATCTTTCTACTATTAATCCTTACAACATAATTGCTGAAACCAAGCTTTCCTAAGAACTCTAATCCAAACTGCAAAACTTGAGCATCGGCAATATATGAACCACTACCAATGATATCAACATCCATTTGTGTAAATTCTCTTAACCTACCCCTTTGTACATTGTCTGCTCTCCAAACATTTTGTAATTGGTATCTTTTATACGGGAAGGTAATATTATTGATATTTTGTGCGATTGCCCTACACATAGGAATCATTAGTTCGTACTTCAACATAACCTCTCTGTTTCCCTGGTCTTTGAATCTGTAGTATAGCTTCTCTGCCTCTTGCCCACTCTGCCCTAGTATTAATTCACTGTATTCTAATGCTGGGGTTTCTAGTGGTTCGAAGGCATACTCTTTAGCTAAATCTTTGAAAGTATTTCGGATAAAATCACGGATTTTCATATCATCTGTGAAATAATCTTTGAAACCTTTCAATGTTCTTGGTTGAATTCCTTTACTCATGGGCAAATTATACCATGCCTTGAAATTTAATAGCAAAAAGGTGCATAATGTATCTATGAAATACAGTATGGGGTTTTCTAATTCAAGAAAAAGAAGATACTCTCCTGTTAGGAGAAAGAGTAGCAAGAAGATGATAGGGTCTTCTTTTTCAGGTTTGGGTTTTGATAAACATAAGAAGGTTAAGAAGTATTCATCAACTAATCTTGGGAGTAAGAAAGAGAAAAGGAATGATAGAAAGGGAGAGAAGAACCCAGAGTTTAAAAAGAAACTAAAGAAGGCATTGGTAGTGTTTGTAGGAGTAATGTTCTTTTTGGGTTGTGCAGTGTTGATAGGTTTAGGTATATATCTTAAGAAACTAGGGAATGCTCTTCCTTCTCCAGATAAGCTTGTAGATAGGAGTTCTGATCAGAGTACACAGATTTTTGATAGGAATGGTGGTTTGCTTTATACAATATATGGAGACCAAAATAGAGAATTTGTTTCGATAGATAAGATTCCTGAGCATACAAGAAAAGCTGTTTTAGCTGCAGAAGATGCGGATTTCTATCAACATAGGGGTTTGGATTATTTAGGTATTGCTAAGGCAGTAGTTTCTGGTGTTTTTGGTAAAACAAGGTTAAGAGGTGCTAGTACAATTACTCAGCAGTTGGTAAAAAATACTATTCTTACAGATGTTTTAGGTTCAGAAGCAACAGAGAGAAGTTTATCTAGGAAGATTAAAGAGGCTTTGATTACAATGCAGGTTGAGCAAACCTTCAGCAAAGATCAGATTTTGCAAATGTATATGAATGAGGTTGCTTTAGGAGGTGTGAACTACGGTTTCCAGGCTGCATCACATTCATATTTTAACAAGGATGTTAGTGAGCTTGATTTAGCAGAGAGTGCTATTTTAGCAGGTTTGATTCAGAGTCCTGGAGCGTATTCTCCTTTGTATGGAAGTATGCCTGAGATGGCAAAGGTTAGACAGACTTATGTTCTAGATCAATTGAAGCAGAAGAATAGGATTTTTGGAATTTCTGATGAGGATATTGAGAGTGCTAGAGAACAAGAGATTGTGTATAGCTCGAAGAAGATAGATATTAAAGCTCCTCATTTTGTTTTCCATGTAAAAGGTGCTCTAGAGCAGGAGTTTGGAACAGAGAAAGTGGAAAGAGGTGGTCTTAAGGTTACAACTACACTTGACCCTA
>CALDJM010000077.1 GCA_937899155.1 uncultured bacterium | reverse complement strand
ATAATCTTCCTAAACCAATTAAGAATGAAGATTGGTATTATGTTTGGTAATCCAGAAACGACAACAGGTGGTAATGCTTTGAAATTCTACTCCTCTGTCAGAATGGATATTAGGCAGAAGGACAAGATTCTAAAGGATGGTGTAGTCATAGGTCATTCAAGAAAAGTGAAGGTGGTTAAGAATAAAATGGCACCACCTTTTAAAGAGGCAACATTCAATATGATATATCCAATGGGTATAGATAAAGAAAGTAGTATTTTAGATGCAGCAATAGATTTAGGGATTGTAGAAAAATCTGGCTCATGGATGAAGTATGCAGATGAGCAGTTAGCACAGGGTAGAGATTCTGTCATAGACCTTCTTAAAGAAGATAAGAAACTTTGTGCAAAGATTGAAAAGGATGTCAGAGCTACAATGAAATGAAGATAAGTGCTCTCTCATCTCAGAAAAAAGATAGCAACAGAGTAAGTATGTTTCTTGACGGAGAGTTTGCTTGTGGGCTTTCTCTGAACAGTGTTGCAAAATATAATCTTTTTGTAGGAAAAGAGATTGATGCTCAGGAGTATGAAGATATTCTTCATACAGATTTACAAGAGAGATTATTTAACAGAGCAATAAACTATCTTAATCGCTCAATTAGGAGTAAGAGTCAGATTCAGACATATTTAAAGAGTTTGTTAATAAAGAAAAAAGGTAAATGGTTTTCCATTTTAGATACAGATCAAGAGATTAAGATAGTAGAAGAAGTTCTTTGCAAACTAGAGGAGTATTCATATATCAATGACAGGGAGTATGCTGAACAATTTATTCTTTCGAGGATAAAAAACAAACCAAGAGGGAAGAGAGTCTTGCTTTCTGAGTTAATATCAAAAGGTGTTTCTAAAGAATTAGCACAGGAGAAGTTGGATGAATTAGTAGGTGATGAATATGGAATGCTAAAACAGACATATGAAAAAAGATTTAAGGATGAGATTTTGCAAAAAGATGATAGAAAAAAGATAGACTTTTTGTTGAGAAAAGGATTTAATTGGGATTTAATTGAGAGATTCATAAACAATGAGTTTGAGAAGTAATGGGGAGTGGATTCTCCCAGAAGAAAAAATAGAAGGAGATATAGTTAGATACCTTCTTAAAAAAAGAGGAGTAGAGGATATTGATGCATACTTAAATCCCTCTCTTGAGGATATTCCAGATTCGTCAAAACTTTATAACAGTAAAAAAGCTGCAAAGAGTATTCTTGAAGCTGTAAACAATGGGCAAAAAATTGTAATACATGGGGATTTTGATAGTGATGGCATATGTGCAAGTGCAATACTTTGGGAATTTCTATATAGAGAACTAGCACAGTTTTTGGATAAAAAAGTTGATGTAGTACCGTATATACCAAGTAGGATAGAGCAGGGGTATGGCTTAACAAAAGACTCTTTAGAAGATGTATTGAAGTTGGGAGCTAATTTACTCATTTCTGTTGATTGTGGTGTTAGAGATGAGAAATTGATTTTAGAATATATGCACAAAGGTCTCTCTTTTGTTATTACAGATCATCATCAACCACCTCAAGATTTAAGTGCTAAATTGAGATATCCATTAGTACATCAGATGTATCCGAATCATGAATATCCATATCTTGAGATATGTGGTGCTGCTGTAGTTTTCCTCTTGGTTCAGGAGATAAGAAAACAGGCAGGAATGGAGTATGAGATAACAGAGGATACAAAAGGTTTAGATTTAGTAGCAATGGCTACCATTACAGACATTATGCCTCTGTTGGGTGTAAATAGGATATTTGTTAAGTATGGTCTGAACCAAATAAGAGGTAGGAAGAGAAAAGGTCTAGAGTATCTTACTCTTAGGGCTGGTGTTAATCCAAAAGATATAGCATCATACCATCTAGGCTATGTTTTGGGTCCACGAATAAATGCTGCAGGAAGGATAGGATCTCCTTTAGATGCTGTGAAATTATTGGTGAGCAATGATGAAAAGTTATACCAGGAGATAGCTGAAGAATTAGAGAGTTTAAACTTTCAAAGGCAGCAATTGACGACCAATACAAAGGAGGAAGCTTTGGCTCTAGTAGGAGATTTGTCTAGAAACAAAGCAATCTTTATTTTAGGTAAAGATTGGCATGATGGGATAATAGGGCTGGTGGCAGGTAAACTTCAAGAGGAGTATCACAGACCAGTTATAGTTGCTACATATAATGCTGACAGTATAAAAGGTTCTGCTAGGAGTATTTCAGGATTTAATATAACAGAAGCATTGGGTACACTGTCTGAGTATTTAGAAAGATATGGTGGTCATGAATTAGCAGCAGGTTTTACTGCTAAGAAGGATACAGTTAATGAATTTAAGAAAGAATTCATTAAATTAGCTAATAGAGATATTAGTAAAGAACAATTAATTACAAAAACTAAAGTAGATATACTTCTAGATACAAACGATGTTAATAAAAAACTAGTAGATGAATTAGATAAACTTGAACCATTAGGTTCTAAAAATCAAAAACCAGTACTCTGTTTACAAAATTTAGTTGTTTTCAAAAAGGTTGTAATGGGAAAAGAAGAAAATCATCTTAAACTCTTAGTTAAGGGTGATGGTATTGATCTACTTCAACTAATACTTTTCAATGCTCAAGAAGATGTTAATGTATTAGAGAAAGACTCTGTAATCGATGTTGTAGGGTATCCTGATATTAATGTTTGGAATAACATTGAAAGTATACAGTTTAAGGTGAAGGAGTGGAGGTTTTCCAATTAGAAGAAAGTACTTTTCTCTTCTTTCTCAGGTGCTGGTTTTGAAACTCTCTTGTTTTGTATATTGTTAAAATCAATTGCTGGGTAGTAAATATCAAAATCGCCCTTCATACCATCAGCAAATTCAGCTTCTCCAGAGAAAAGGTATAGTGGTAGTAGGAAATCCTGTTCTTGTGGGGTTTCGTAGTATACAATTTTAACATTCTGAGTAATCATAAATTTCTTAACATTCTTCTGCATATATTCAGAAACAAAGTCTCCGTCTTTTTCATATAGATATGCAATCTTGCCTTCTCCAGCCATAACCTTGTCAAGAGCAGCTTGAGTTGTAATTAGAGGGTATGTACCACAACTGTCAGGGAATATTGGCCAATGTGTGAAATCTATTTGATACAAAGATCTTAGATTTGATGATAGTTGGCTTTCCTTGTTTTCTGGACCTATATACACACTAATATTGGAATCCTGAAGTTTTGGTAGTACAACAGTTGCATCAAATGTAAAGATATCGACTTTCTTATTGTTTAGAGTTGTAGTTGTTTTAGTTGGTTCTTTACCAACGGTTCGAGTCATTTCCTTTATCATCTCTGGAGCTCCTATGAGATTTGAACTAATTGTAATCATGGATTTCTCTCGTCTGAAGTTTACTCTAATCAAATCAGCTTGAGATAGTGAAGAGGATTTTTTAAACTTCCCATCAGAACCAATCTTGATGTATGTAATACCGATATCATCCTCTGCAAAATTCATATTATCATCAAGTAGTCCTGATGTTCGAAGTATACTCTGTGCACGATTTTTAGCTGTCTGGTCATCAGGTAGAGAACCTCCTTGGGTATTAAAGATACTTCGAATTTGTTGAGTGTCCGTTTCTAGTTTGAGGTTCATGTTTTTCTTGTTTATAGTTAATCTCCTCTTGTTCACAGGGTCTCTCCAGATGTAGAAATCTTTTTCATCTGACACCATTTTTTCTTTTTCAAAACCTAGCTTACCTGCGATATGTTGAGCATCACTTAGAGCACTAGTGGATTGTTTCTTTAGATTGTATTCATAAACATTGATAACAGAGGGAAGAGTATTAACTTTTCCAGTGTCTGTATTGAGAGTAAAAATAGCTTCAGATGCAGGATCTATCTCTAATGAAGGTATTTCTAGAACAGCTCTCTTGAGAAATTCTTCTTTAGTTTCTGTACATGCATAGTTTGGGGTAAGGTATTCATCTGGTGGTTTCACTTTCTTTGGCCAGAAGAGAATGGAAAGTACGACTCCCACAATAAAAATGGCAACTAATGCGATAACTCCAAACCTTCTTGTCCAGAATGATGCTTCTGTTAATGTCATGATATAATACTACCATATGAGAACAAAAGATGAAAACATACAACTGGCAGACTTACTTTTCCCTAATGTTAAGGAAAGTGTGGAGGATGTATTTAAAAAATATCCAAAAAGAGAATTAAAAGATGGTGCAGAGGTTTTACGGTTTGCTCCTAGTCCAACAGGTTTTTTACATATAGGGAGTGTATATTCAGGTCTAGTTTGTACTAAAATATCTGAGCAAACAGATGGGGTAGCGATTTTAAGAATAGAGGATACAGATAAAAAAAGAGAAGTTAAAGAGGGGGTACAACTAATTGTTGAAGGTTTGAAGGGTTTCGGTATAGAGTTTAATGAAGGACCTGGCATCAAGGGGGATTCTATTGGTGATTATGCTCCATATATGCAGAGCAAGAGATTGGATATCTACAAAGTTTTTGCTAAATATATGATTGCAAAAGGTAGTGCATATCCATGTTTTATAACAGAAGATCAATTAGCAGAAATCAGAGAACAGCAGGAGAAAGCAGGTGCTAGGACAGGGTATTACGGTAGTTGGGCTAAGTGGAGAGATGCATCTCTTGAAGAAATTAAATCTGAACTAGAGAATGGTTCACCATTTGTTGTTAGACTGTATTCAACAGGAGATATAGAGAATACATTTGAAATGACAGATGGTGTTAAGGGTAGAGTTACACTTAGAGAAAATGATATGGATGCGGTATTGCTAAAATCGGATGGTTTCCCCACATATCATTTTGCACATCCAATTGATGATACTTTAATGGGTGTAACAATGGTAACAAGAGGAGATGAATGGTTTTCTTCTGTGCCTTTGCACTATGAACTTTTTGCAAAATTAGGTTTTAAACAAATCCCATACACACATATATCACCTCTAATGAAGATGGATAATGATGGGAAAAGCAAAAGGAAGTTAAGTAAGAGGAAAGATCCTGAAGCAGATGTTCAATACTATATTGATCACGGATATCCTAAAGAAGGTATTCTTGAATATCTTCTAACTCTTGCTAATTCCAACTTCTATGATTGGAGAGTACAGAATCCAAATTTAGATATTGATGAGTTTCAATTAAAATTAGAAAAATTCAATAAAGCAGGAGCACTGTTTGATATTGTAAAGCTAGAAGATATTTGTAAAGAGTACATAGCATCACTTTCAGCAGAGCAGGTGTATGAAAAATCTCTTGATTGGGCTAAGAAATATGATAAACAGACAGCTAAGCTTCTAGAACTAAACAAAGATTACTGTATTAATATTTTCAATATTGAAAGAAGTGGAAGTAAGATTAGAAAAGATATTGTTAAATTTGAGGATAGTAAACTGCAGTTAAGAATATTTTTTGATGAATTGTTTAATGAAGAAGAGTATGAGGATATATTAAATAGGGTAGATAGAGATATTCAGAAAGAAATTGTTGAGAGATATATTAATATATACAATTCAGATGAGGATAATGTTGTTTGGTTTGAGAATATAAAGAAGTTAGGAGATAGCTTAGGTTTTTGTTCAGATAGGAAGGAGTATGAAGAGAACAAGGAGAAATATAAAGGTACGGTAGGTGATGTTGCTATGGTTTTAAGAGTAGCGATTACTAAAAAGACACAGAGTCCTGATCTATATCAAGTTATGAGTGTTCTAGGTGAACAAAAAGCTAGGCAGAGATTGGAAAAGTATGCTTCAGAAATGGTATAATTAAGCAGTGATACTGCCGGATCGTCTAATGGTAGGACGACGGTCTCTGGAACCGTAAATTCTAGTTCGAATCTAGGTCCGGCAATATATTAATATGTAAAAAAAAGATTATGGAAAATGAAAAAGTAATACAAGAACCTTTACCAGGATTCTTTGATGACAATCAGAGTAAACCTCAAAAACAGGAAGAGGAATATGAATCATTTAGAGCTCCTGATTACCATCCTCTAGAGCTATCACAACCACCTAAAGAGAACCCATTTGAAACTGGTATATACCAAGACCCCCTTTCTCCTGAATTTACGGGTGATATGTCAGAAAGTCAAAAACGAGCAAGAGAGAAATTCTTTAAAACAGTAGAAATGTTAGAAACTTTAAACTTAGATGTACCTTCGTCAATACTTCAAGAAGTAGCTAAACAGGGAGGGCTTGATTACATACTTCCTAAATTTAATAGTTTTAGAAAAAGAATAGAGGAGAGTATGGAGTATGTAGAATGGGGTGAGAAAGTATATGCAGAAGGAGATGATGGAAAAGAAGAAACATTTATCCCTGTTGGTGGTGTATATATTAATAGTGAAGAAGGTATGTTTATGCTACATAGAAATGTAGATAAGCGGGAGAATAAACTAGGCAACACATATTATTTAACAAGACATTACAAAAGAGAGAAAATTAATGGAAAGTATTTAGATTTTGTTGATTTTGCAAAGTTTACAGTATCTAGTAGTGATGACCCTAATAGTTCGGTATATTTTGAGATGCTAGATACACAAGCGAAAAGATTTCCAATGTTTAAAGATCCTTCCAGTAATATTGGACGCAGTCTTTATTCCTCAGATTATTCAAAAGTGCCAAGAGAACTTTATATGTGTACTTCTAATATTAGGGAAAGGATACTGTCTTTCACTAATACCAAGAAACCTGATGGAAGAGAATTAAGCAGAATATATTGGTTAATGTTAGAAAATTCGGAACAGATAGGGTAATTCATTCAATCTTTATGATATAATCAACATACACACATTGACCCAGCTATCACTGGCGAGTGGGGAAAGAAAGATATGTATTCTTATATTACATATTGATTAGAATCCCAAGCCTATGTATCAAAATACATAGGTAATGAGGGAATATTAGTAATAATATTCTAAAATAGGGTGGTAACACGAAATATTCGTCCCTTTGTAAATATTAAAAAAGTATTGGAAATATAACCCATACCTTTTTAATAAATACAAGGGGATTTTTGTTAATATATACTTGAGAAAAAAGTAAAAAGAGTAAATAGAAATAATTTTAATAATATTTTGTATGTCTAAAAGTAAAAATCTTAAAGCAGTAAAACCTAATCAAGACTTTGTACAGATGGAAAAAGACATTATGTCTTTCTGGGAAAAGAATGATATTGAAAAGAAATATATTAATAGAAATAAGCAATCTAAAAAACATTTCTCTTTCATAGACGGACCAATCACAGCAAATAATCCAATGGGAGTGCATCATGGATGGGGAAGGACATACAAAGATATCGTACAGAGATTTAAGAACATGCAGGGATATGAACAGAGATTTCAGAATGGTTTTGACTGTCAGGGATTGTGGGTAGAGGTTGGTGTTGAGAAAGAGTTAGGTTTTAATAGTAAGAAAGATATTCAAGAGTACGGTTTGGATAAGTTCACAAATCAATGTATAGCTAGAGTAAATAAGTATGCTGGAGTACAAACAGAGCAATCCAGAAGATTGGGTATGTTCATGGATTGGGAGAACAGCTACTACACTATGTCCAAAACTAATAATCTGTATATTTGGAAATTTCTTCAACTTTGTCATGAGAAAGGATTGTTGTACAAAGATAGGTCTGCAACAACATGGTGTCCAAGATGTGAGACAGGTCTTTCACAGCATGAGCAGGCAGAGGGCTACAAGATTGTAAAGGATACATCGGTGTATGTATTTTTTAAATTAACACCTAAAAAGGGTGAGAAGACAGATGAGTATGTATTAGCTTGGACAACAACACCGTGGACTCTTTCATCCAATGTTTTGTTAGCTGTAAATCCTGCATTGGGATATGTAAAGACAAAAGTTGATGGTAATACCGTTTATGTTGGACAAGAGGCAGCTAAGAGATTGGATTGGAAAGATGTTGAAGAGATTGATGTAAAGGAATTGGTGGGTAGGGAGTATGAAAGTTTGTTTGATATTCCAGCACAAAAAGGGATTAAGCATACTATTGTAGAGTGGGATTTAGTTGATGAAAAGACAGGTTCTGGTGTAGTACATATTGCACCTGGTTGTGGTCAGGAAGACTATGAATTGGGTAAAGAGTTAGAAGCGGATATTATATCTCCACTTGATTCGACAGGTCACTTTACAAAAGGTTTTGGTAATTTGGATGGCAAATATGCACATGATGTTGCACAGATGGTTATAGATGAGCTTAAAGAGAAAAAACTTCTGTACAAAACAGAGGAGTATTCACATAGCTATCCTCACTGTTGGAGATGTAGTACAAAATGTTTGTTTAAATTAGAGGACAACTGGTTTATTGATGTTCTTAAAATTAAAGATGAATTAAAAAGTGCTACAGATGAGGTGAAGTGGTTACCAGATTTTGCAGGTAAAAGAATGCATGGTTGGTTAGATAGTATGAGTAATTGGATGATTAGTAGGAAAAGATTCTACGGCTTAGCTCTTCCATTCTATGAGTGTGAGGAGTGTGGTCATCTTCATGTTGTAGGGAGTTTGGAAGAATTAAAGGAGGTTGCTGTTAATCCAGAATTGGTAGAGAAACTCGAAGATGTACATAGACCTTGGATAGATGAGATAGAGATTAAGTGTCCAAAGTGTGGTAAGAATGTAAAAAGAGTTGCAGATGTTGGTGATTGTTGGTTAGATGCAGGTGTGGTTCCATTCTCAACACTTAAATATTTTGAAGATAGAGAGTATTGGGAGAAATGGTTCCCTGCAGAGTTAGTCATAGAGATGATAGAGCAGATTAGACTTTGGTTCTATTCAATGTTGGTATTTGGTGTTGTGTTTGAAAAGAAAGCTCCATACAAAGAGGTTATGTGTTTTGCAGAGGTTAGAGATGAAAACAATGAGAGAATGAGTAAGACAAAACCAAACTATGTAAAGTTTGATGAAGCTGCAGATAAGATGGGTTCTGATGTTTTAAGATGGAACTATTCAACTGCCTCAATGGGTGCGAATATGAGGTTTGGTTGGCCAACATTAGAAGATGTGAGAAGAAGATTCTATATCCAACTTTGGAATTCATACAACTACTTTGTGACATATGCACAGCTTCATAATTGGGATAGTGAGAAATATGATGTTGAGAATCTAGAGCATTTAATGGACAGATGGATGGTTGCTAAGACAAAAGATTTGGTTGTTAAAGTCAATGAGTGTTTAGAGCAGTACAATATGGCAACAGCATCTAGAGATATAGAGGAGTACTGTAAAGATCTCTCTCAGTGGTATATTAGAAGGTCAAGAAATAGATTTAAGAGTGGTGATAGTGATGCTATTGGTACTCTTCACTACTCTTTGGTCACTCTATCAAAACTTCTAGCCCCATTTATTCCCTTTATCTCAGAAGAGATGTATCAGAATCTAGTTATTAATATGGAATTAGAGCATAAAGAGTCAGTACATCTTGAAGATTATCCAAGTGTAGAGAAGAAAGATGTTGATGAGAAGATATTAACAGATATGCAGAAGGTAAGGGATATTGCTTCAAATGGTCTCAAGCTTAGGGAGGATGCAAAATTAAACTTAAGACAACCACTTTGTAGGGCTTATGTTAATGTTGATGATGAAGAGTTAAGAGATATCATTAAAGAAGAATTAAACCTAAAAGAAATACTCTTTTCTAAAGCACCAGAGAGTGGGGAGAATATAAATACAGTAGGAGAGGGAGATTACTTTATTACAATTGATTGTAATCTTTCAGAGGATTTGAAGAATGAGGCATTGATTAATGAATTCATGAGAAGGTATAAAGATTTAAGAAAGAAGAAGGGACTTAAGGTTGATGATATGGTTACAGTATATCTTCAAATAGATGATAAGGATATAAAAAGAGTCTTAGAATACTATGTTGAAACTTCTCTGGAGGAGTTCCATGCAGATGATGTTGTCTTTGCAGACAGTATGGAAAGTGATGTAGAAATAGAAATTGGGGGACAGAAGATAGGGATTGGTATTAATTAATCCTTTGTAATCTCTACCTTAATATCTGTAATTTCTGCAAATGTTTTTGTTGCCTTGTCTAATGTAGTACCACTAGAAACAGCAAGTTCTCCAACAATATTCTTAATTGCACCCTCAAGCTGTTTTTCAATACTAATAGGGATTAATCTTCCCTCTTTCTCTCTTTTCTTCTTTACAAAATTACAATACTGCATAATCTTGATAGAATCCTCTATACTTGCACTTTCCTCTAACTCCTTAAAGGTATTTAACATCATATTAAAATCCTTTACCTTTGGGTCAATTGCTGGAGTTTTCTTTAACACCTTTATCTTTTCCTTGATATCTTTTGTGGGTAAGACAGGTCGCACTCCAAGAGTCTGAACATTCTCAACAGGTGTAGATATACTAAGTAGGCTAGTAATTAACTCAAATTCAAAATACTTCTTCTTCTCACCAGCAAACTCTATCTCTTTCTCATCTTTAATCCATCCAGCACCGTGTAATGGATAGAAAACTTTTGATCCTACCTTCAAATTCATAACGTTGATATGTAATCTTAATACTTCATTATATCATAAAAATGGTATACTTTCTTATGAATATTTTACTAATAGGAGGCGGTACAGGCAGTACAGTAGTTT
>CALDJM010000076.1 GCA_937899155.1 uncultured bacterium | reverse complement strand
TGACCTGCTTCATGATATGCTGTCTTCTTCAAATCCTCTGCCTCTGTCTCCCTATTTTTCTTCCTACCAAGCTTAACCTTCAAAAATGCCTCATCAACATCATCTTGCCCTATCTCCTTATCCCCATCTTGAGCTGCCATAATGGCAGATTCATTCAAAATATTTTCCAAATCAGCTCCTGAATATCCAATTGTTTTCTTTGCAAGATCCTTAAGGTTAACATTCTCTGCAAACTTCTTATTCTTCGCATGAACCTCTAAAATCTCCTCCCTACCCTTAGCATCCGGCATATGAACAACAACCATTCTATCAAATCTTCCCGGTCTTAAAATTGCTGGATCTAGAACATCTGCCCTGTTGGTAGCAGCCAAAACAATAACATCTTCCCTATCCTCCAAACCATCCATCTCTACAAGAATCTGGTTAAGTGTCTGCTCTCCTGCACCAGAATGAAGGACCGTACCTCTTTTTTTCGCAACGGCATCAATCTCGTCAATAAATATTATGCAAGGTGTAGTATTTCTAGCTTTCTTGAAAAGGTCTCTAACCCTAGAAGCACCTGCACCTACCAACATTTCTTCAAATTCAGAACCAGAAGTATGAAAGAAAGGAACTCCTGCCTCACCAGCAATCGCTTTTGCGAGCAAAGTCTTACCTGTACCTGGTGCTCCAGCTAAAAGAACACCTCGAGGTATTCTAGCTCCTAAATCTCTATATTTCTTAGGACTTTTCAAAAAATCTACAATCTCTGTTAACTCTTCCTTAACATCATCTATACCTGCAACATCTTCAAAAGAAACACCTGTTTTCTTTCCAAAGAGCAATCTTGCCTTGCTCTCTCCAAAATCCATAATCTTACCTCCCGATGCCTGCATATTCCTAATCATGAAATAGCCAAGCGTTATTGCTGCAACCAAGAAAAGAAGAGTTATGACATCTCCAACAGTAACTCCTAATTTAGGTTCGTAAAAATCATCACCTAACTCTTTAATATCCACCTTAGCATCCGAAAGAACTTGATAGAAGTCCATTTTACTTGGAAGTTTTGCATACTCCTTTGTAATCATTGTTCTTCCTGCAACCTCTTTCTCCTTTTCTAAAATAACCATATCATCCTTCAAGACAATTTTGTCATATTTTTTCTCTGAAATTCTTGAAATAATGTTACTAACGGACACCTCCTCACCTTTGTATGAGAGAAGACCAAAAAGATACATACCTAAAGCTACAAGAATCGTAATTACCAAAATTACAGGTATACTAGGAAGTTTCACTCTTCTTGCCTTTGGCATCTTTCGTAAATCTACGACATATACACCTTTCTTCTTATCTTGACTCTTTTTATTTTGCTGTTTCTGTTCGCTCATGGATCCAATCTTTTAATGTTAAATAAAATAGGAATACTAGATTGATTTCTATACATGTGGTGGGAAGTGGAATCGAACCACCGACCTTGGGTTTATGAATCCCATGCTCTAACCAACTGAGCTATCCCACCAACAGGGTCAATTATATCATAGATACAGACCTGGTTGGTAATTTTTGATTGGTATACCAACCTAGGTTTATACAAACCCACTACACATTAACATACTAGAAGACACATAAAAAACACAACCTGACCTGTCAAAAGCGAAAATGCTTGTAAAGGAAGGTTTTTAATACTCCTATAAAAAGATGAAGTTTTGATTAAAAATGAAGATTTTACCAATCTAATAAAGCATTTTCTTACCAACCAGGTCTGTTATGCTTTACCAGAATACTCACCTGTTTCTGTATTAATTTTGACAACATCCCCTATCTTAATGAACAAAGGTACTTGAACCTTGTACCCTGTCTCTAAAACAACCTCCTTTGTTGCAGAACTAGAAGTATTTCCCTTCACAGCATCACTTGCCTGAGTTACCTTTAGATTTACAGAGGCATTCTCCTTAACATTCAAAACCTTTCCTTCATGGATGAGGACCAAAACAGATTCACCTTCTTTTAGAAATTGAACATAGTCACCAACAACATCTTTCGAAATCATAACTGTTTCGTATGTGTCAGAATCCATAAAGTATGAACCCGACTCATCAGAATACAAAAATTGAAAAGCTTTTGTTTCTGGTTGGATATATTCAACCTTTGCCCCAGCTTTTATCGTTTTATTAACAATATGTCCATTATCCAAGGCTTTCATCCTAAGTATTATTAACCCCCCTTGTCTTCCTTGTGTTTTTAATTGTCTATCTTGCAAAACAAAGACTCTTCCATCTTCAAGCAAATACATTCCTTTTACAGGTTGTGTTGTTATTGGCATATGATTATTTAATTAAGTAATGCAAAGGTGATTGTATCACCAGAACTTAAGAATTACAAATTAGAACAGAAGAGTAAAAAGAAAAGAAGTGTATGGGGATTAGAAAGAATTCTTCAATTATTCTAACTCAGCCTCTTTCTGTGCAATTATTATCTGATTTATATCCTTATCTTTTTCGTTCTGTGGCAAATCAACAAAAGGAACATCTAACTCTCCACCTGCAGCCCAAGAGTTACGAGTTAGCCATGCTTTATGAATCTCATCTCCCACTGCATTGTATGTTTCCTCCTTTGTAAGATCAAGATTTTCATACTTATTTAAGATATCTACAACAACAATAGCTGCTTCATGGTTTTCTTTCTGCCAATCGGCTGGTAAATCCTCAAAATTAGTATTTGCAATATCTACCTGATCTGTACCTTTTCGTATTATCCATACATTATCCTTAGTTGTTTTCATTCTAGGTTCAAAAGAACCATCTTCCTTTTTTCTAGTTTTTCTCCAGTCTTCATGTAAAGCACTGGCTACTTTTAAGATAGAGTCCTCTCTTCTTTCACTCTCTCTGGCGATTGGATCTGTCATTTCTTAATATTTAACAATTTATATGCTTCATTGTATCATACTTTCTGCCCATTTTTTTGTCCTTTCAACCTCATCCTCTTTTAACGGACCTTTCATACCCATCACAAAAAACGATTGAACAGAAGTAACTTCTGCTCCCTTTTTCTTCAAAATATTAGCAACCCTAGGTGCCGAATATCCAAAAAATTTAATAATACCTTTCATAAAGAAGTATGTAGCCATACTAGTATCAAAAACTGCAACCTTTGTACCACTCAAAAAACCCTTAGGAATCATATTCAACAAAACCTGCATGGCTTTAGTAGCCCTCCCAGTATGTGTAGGACTACCTATGATTATTAAATCTTTCTTCTGAAAATCTTTCAACTTAGCATCTGTTACCTGCTTAAGCTCTACCTTATGTTTACCTTTCAAAACATCTTCAATTGTCTTTACTATTTTTTCAGTATTACCATACACCGAATCATATATCATTGTTATTTTCATTCTCTAAACCCATTAAAATTAGTTACTTTAATATTATACTGCCCTTTTTTACAAATCCAATATTGTCTGGAAGTAATCCCATTATAGAAAGGGCTGTAGTGCTTTTCCCGGCACCAGTTTCTCCAACT
>CALDJM010000075.1 GCA_937899155.1 uncultured bacterium | reverse complement strand
ATCCTTCGTATCTATCTTATGCAACCCCATCCCTTTCTAAACGATAGATACAAAAAGTACACCTGCCATTATTACAGATATTGCAAAAAGACCAATATCATACTGAGTTAACACATAATCATAAATATTTAAATAATGAATCTTTGAAAAAAACATATATATTGAAAACAAAGCCCCTACTATCCTAATCTCTGTTGGACCAATCAACCCAAAAGCATTCCTGTTTTGTCCTTGCACATGAGTTACCAAATCTACATGAGACATCAATGCTAGGTACAAAGAGGCAAAAAGTAATGCAATCTCTATCTTAAAAAATCCTGAAAGACCAATTCCCAAGGCTAATGTTATTACAGCCACAGAGTCCACTATCTTATCAATATAGTAGCCATACTTAGGCCTACTCTTTTTTCTATACCTTGCAATACTCCCATCAAAAGAATCTCCGAACCAATTAACTAAAAGGCCAAAAGGAATTAAAAGGATGTACCATTTATTAAAAAACCCAAAAACAAAACCTAAACCTGTTATCACCATACCTATATACCCAAGAACTGTTAACATATCTGGAGATACCCAATTTGGTATCCTTGGACATATCCACCCTTTAGCTTTCTCTTCTGCCTTCCCCGTTATTGCTGTGTTTATGGCTTGTTGTTGCTTACCTCTCGAATACTTAACTGCCCAATCATCTAGATTAAAAGTTCTTAGATCTTCACCAAAAGATTCAACTACTTTACCTAATTCATCAAAGAAGTCTTGTACTCTTCCTTCTTGCAAGAGAGTAAATAGTTCTGAATTTCTTAGATCTTTTCTTTTCTTTTTCATTTGTTGAGAGATAATGTAATTATATTATTATAACAGGAAATCAGAAAAAGAAACTTCATAGCACACAAATGTATTTTAATATATACTTTAAGTATCTAAGATAATATATCGTCATATATGAATAAGAAAGAATACTCTAATGAAAAACTTGTAATATTCGATATGATTGGAACACTGACTACAAACCCCCATTTAATATCCCAAATACTTCACCTGATGATGCCTAATATTAGTATCAATCTTCTCAGAAGAGAATATTGGGACTATAGAGTAAGTAGAATAGATCGAGATACGTTCTGGAAGAATATAGGTATCCCTAATTCAGAAAGTTTTGAGGAGAAGTTTCTAAACAACATTCATTTCAAAAAAGGTGTTTTAGAAATGGCAAGAGCAATGAAAGGGAAATATAAATTGGCTATTCTTTCAAATATTCCTAAGGAATGGGGAGCTTTCTTAATTAAAGAATATTCATTAGATAGTATTTTTGATGAGATTGTTTTTAGTGGTGATTACAAGATGAAGAAACCAAAGGTTGGGTTGTATAAAGTATTGATAAATAAGTTTCCCGATATAAGTAGCAACAATATGTATTTTGTTGATGATGATTTAGAAGATTTAGAGACAGGTGGTAGATTAGGAATGAACACTATTTGGTTAAAGAGCGGTCAAATTAGTGATAGTTATGTTCCTAACTATGTTATTGAAGATATTTCAGAGATAGAGAGTCTAATAACAAAAGAGTGTGTTTAATATTATTAATTCTATAAAAATGTCAAAATATAAAGCTGTATGTATTGATTTAGACCAAACGATTGCCAACACAGAAGACTATCTTTACAGCTCAAGAAATGCAGAAAACTATGAAAAGACAGCAGAGTGGCATTTATACAAGCATCTTAAACCTTATTTAAAAGTTGTAACTTGGGAGCACTTTCTAAATACATATAAATTGGCCAAAGAACAAGTAAAAGAACTCCTACCTGGGAAGGCTGCAAGTCACAGTAGATATTTATATATCCAAAAGCTTTTTGAAAACCTAAATTTTAGATTCCGCCCAGACCTTGTCTACGATTCTACAAACCTCTACTGGAATCATGTTACTAACAATATGGAATTATTCCCTGGGGCTTTAAGTACACTCGAAACAATAAAAAGACAAGGATTAAAAATTGCTGTTGTAACAGACTTAACAGCAGATATACAAGTTCTTAAACTAAAGAAACTTGGAATAAACCAATATGTCGACTATTTGGTAACCTCAGAAGAAGCTGATGCGGACAAACCAAATCCTAAAGTCGGAGACTTAATGATAAAGAAAGTTGGAGTAAGTAAAGAAGAGATTATAATGATTGGAAACAATCCAAAGACAGACATACAATTAGCACATAACATAGGTGTTGATTCTATCCTTTTTGATTTCTATAGTAGGTATTCGGGAGAGGAAAGAAACAGCCCCACCTACTACACAAATAATATTAGCGATATATTAAACCTCATGAACATCAAGACGCAGGAGTATACAGATGAGAAGCTTGTTGTTTTCGATATGATTGGAACATTGACAACAAACCCCCATCTTATATCAGATGTTTTTCGCTCAGTCATCCCTAATATTGAGAGAGATTTGATAAAAAAACATTATGAGGAATACAAAGTCGATAATATTAGAAGAGAAACTTTTTGGAAGAATATAGGGATTGAAAATTTTGAAGGATTAGAGCGAAAGTTTCTTGACAGTATACTGTTAAGAGAAGGGGTGTTAGAACTTCTACAAAAGATGGAAGAGAAACATCTTCTTGCCATTCTTTCAAATATACCGAAAGAATGGGGTCATTATATTGAAGAGAAATACAACCTTAAGAATTATTTTAACGAGATTGTTTTTAGTGGTGATTACAAAGTTAAAAAACCAAACCACGAGATATACAAGATACTTGTAGATAAGTTTCCTTCTATCGCTCCAGAGAATGTTTATTTTATAGATGATGATCTCGGAGATTTAAAGTCAGGAAAAGATTATTTAATGAAAACTGTCTGGTTAAAGAGTGATCAGGTTAGTGACAGGTATGTACCTGATTATATAATTGAAGATATTTCAGATATAGAGGATATTATTAACCAAAATCCCTAACCAAATGTATTTACTACACCGATTAGGGATTCTTTTATTATCTATCTTTAACTACGCTGTCTTTCCAGAGATTTCTTCTGCAATACCCTTAGGTACTTCAGCATAATGTGCAGGTTCCATTGTTGAAGAACCTCTACCACTTGTAATAGACCTCAACTCATTTGTATATCCAAAAAGTTCAGCTAATGGTACAAATGCTGTAATTCTGTTAATTCCACTACCCAAACTCTCTGTTCCCTGAATCTGACCTCTCTTACTACTAAGTGAACCTGTAACATCACCCATATACTCATCTGGTGTATCAACATCAACTTTCATAATTGGTTCAAGAAGAATTGGATCTCCCATTCTCATACCCTCTTTAAATGCCATTGAACCTGCAATCTTAAATGCTGCCTCAGAAGAGTCAACATCATGATATGAACCATCATATACTGTTACTTTAATATCAACTACTGGATAACCTGCTGTAACACCAGACTTCATTGCATCTTCTACACCCTTTTGAATTGCAGGAATATATTCCCTAGGAATAGACCCTCCCTTAATTTCATTAACAAATTCAAAACCTTTACCCTTCTCATTTGGCTCAAGCTTCAACCAACAATGACCGTACTGTCCCTTACCACCAGACTGCTTAACATATCTACCCTCAACCTGTTCCACATTTGCTTTAATTGTCTCTTTGTATGCTACCTGTGGCTTACCAACATTAGCTGCAACATTAAACTCTCTCTTCATCCTATCTACAATGATATCTAAGTGAAGCTCACCCATTCCAGATATAATGGTTTGACCTGTTTCGTAGTTCGAACTAACCCTAAATGTTGGATCTTCCTTTACAAATCTTGCCAATGCCTCTGACATTTTCTCTTCATCAGACTTTGTTGCTGGCTCAATTGCTTGTGATACTACTGGTTCTGCAAAATCAATCTTTTCAAGAAGAACAGGGTTCTTCTCATCACAAAGTGTGTCTCCTGTTACAGAATCTTTAAGTCCGACAATTGCACCAATATCTCCAACTCTCAAAGAACCTACCTCTTCCCTATCATCTGCATGCATAAGGATTAGTCTACTTGCTCTTTCTTTAATATCTTTTGATGAGTTTAGAACATATGACCCTGAATCAATCTTACCTGAATATATTCTGAAATATGAAAGATTACCAACATGTGGGTCATTAACAATCTTAAACACCAATGCTGAGAATGGTTCTGACTCCTCTGCTTTTCTCTCAATCTCTTTATTTGTTTTAGGATCAACCCCAACTACTGGAGGAACATCTAAAGGTGATGGTAGACAAATTGTAATATAGTCAAGAAGTGTCTTAGACATTGCTGTTCGGGAGTCTCCACCTAGTACTGGGAATATCTTCTCTTCTAAAGTTCCTTTTCTTAAAGCTTGGAAAAGTTCATCTTCCTTTAACTCTTCCCCTGCAAAATACTTCTCCATTAATGCATCATCTTGTTCTGCCAATGCCTCTACTAAAATATTTCTAAGTTCATCTACCTTATCTTTAATATCATCGGGAATTGGGCATTCTATTAAATCTGGTGTGTCATCACCTTCATATTTATATGCTTTCATCTTTACCAAATCTACATACCCACAAAGGTCTTGCTCTTTTCCAATAGGATATGTAACTGCAACAGCCTTGTTACTCAATCTATCCTTAATTGTCTGGAAGCTATGGTCAAAGCTACCACCAATTAGGTTGATTTTATTCATAAAGCAAATTCTTGGTACATGATATTTGTTAGCCTGTCTCCATACTGTTTCTGATTGTGGCTCTACTCCCTTTCTTCCGTCGAAAATAACAACTGCACCATCTAACACTCTTAAAGACCTTTCAACTTCAGCTGTGAAGTCTACATGACCTGGTGTATCAATGATATTAATTCTATATCTTTCATCTGCCATCTCCCAGAAACATGTAACTGCAGCAGACATAATGGTAATGCCTCTTTCCTGTTCCTGTTCCATGAAGTCTGTTGTAGCTTCTCCTTCATGAGTCTCTCCAATTTTATGAACCTGTCCTGTAAAATACAACAATCTTTCTGTTGTAGTTGTTTTACCTGCATCAATGTGTGCAATGATACCAATATTTCTAATCTTGTCTAAGGGCATCTTTACATCATATGTATTCTTATCCATATTAAATTCTTAAATAAAATTAACAAAATCATGAAGAGAAGTTTTTACCTTCGCAGTGGCAATTATACAGAACTATTTGATTTTAGACAATAATTCAATTGCTTCCTCTGTAGAAGAGTTGTTTAAGTCGTACTCTATACATTTTTCTAAAGCCTCTTTTGCTCCTTCTACATCTGTTTCTTTGACCTTTACCTGACTTAAGAGAAGATAATATTTTGGATTAAATTTATCCAAAGATAGCAGTTTATCTAAAGTAATGTTTGCATTCTCAACCTCACCTTTATCTATTTCTAATTTTGCTTTCCAGTATAGATACTCTTTCTCTTCTGTTTCAGTCAACTCTAATTTGGTTAATTGGTTCATGTAGTAGTCTATCTTTGCATTTTCAGACAGATTACTACTGACTTGCAAACCTAAGAGATAGATATGTGCTTGCTCTGAAGATATCAAAGCTAGTTTTATAACTTCTGATGCTTTGAGATTTTGATTGTTCGAAAGCAACATCTTAATATATTCTTTTAGGAGCTCTTCTGGTATTTCTTTCCCTGCATACTCTACTGCTCTTGAGTAGTTGGTAATGCTTGCTTCTAAATCATTTTTAGCATATGTAGCCCTTGCTTTTGCCCAAAAGATTTCTGATTCCAAGCCTCCCAAACTTAATGCCGAATCTAAATATTCTATTGCTTTGTCATACTGCTTAGTTTCTAAATATGCTCTAGCTAAGGAATACACAGCTTCTGAGTATTGTGATATATCAATATCTTTTCCTTCAAGATACTCTATGGCTAAGAATGGATATCCACTATTTATATATATCCTTGCTAATTTAGCAAAATTAAATTTCTCATCATCATCTAAGGATTTCAGAATTGTATCAAATTCATCATAGAAGTGATTCCATGTATCTGATGGTGTCATACCACCTATTTGAGATTTTGCTTTATCCACATCCTTGATTGAATATATATATGAAAGAATCAAGTTGGCTTCTATTGCATCATCACCACTATACTGATTTTTTTCTATCTGTGATTGAGCATCATCAATCCTTCCCATATTAAGGAGGGATTTCCCCAATGCTAATTCTAAACTAGAGTTATCTACACCTAAACCTAGACCTTCTTGATATACCTCCTTTGCTTTTTCATACTCTGTTTGAGAGTAGTACACATCACCTATGGATTTGTACAGATTCGATCTTTGATTTGAAGAAAGACCCCTAGTTGCCTTTCTAACAATGGTAAGGGCATCATCTACTTTGTTTTTTAGTAGGAGGATATCTATAATTCCTGTATATGCTTTTAGTTGATGTGGAATTATTTCAGTTGCATTGTAGTATTTGTTTAAAGCTACAGAATAATGTTTACCATTTAGATTTAATTCTGCCTCTTTTAACATTTCATCGTATGCTTGTTGTTGTGTATCTGACACTTTTCTATCCAATACATACCATGTTACTGCTCCTGAGAGAATCATGAGGAGAATTAGCCACGGAAAAACTCTTTTTATATTCTTTTGCATAATTTAATATAGAAGAGAGAGGTCTTTATGTCAAATATTTGTATCTGTGATAGAATGGTTTACTATGTTTAGAAAGAAGACTTTTTTCTTGCTGTCAGCACTCGCCCTGTTTGGGTTGATAACTGTTGTGTGTATGAGCTTTTCCAATGTAGCTTTTGCCGAAAATAAAGAGATAAAGCAGGAAGATATTGTTCAAGATTTAAGAGAGATTTTAGGCATACAGGATAGTTCTGATGGAAAGATTAAGGTTGTTACAGTTTCTTACGATTCTGAAATCGTCACCCATTTAACAAGAGGTCTTTCAACTACAGAGACTTTAATTGATTTAGGATATCCTCTTGCTAGTAGAAATAGATTCTTTTCAAATTCTCCTATTGACAGGCTATATAATGAAACTTATGTTTTAATTAGAACATATACTACCGAAATTGCTAAGGTTTTCGTTTCAATACCTTTTGAAACTATTACAGAAGGAAAATCTCTTTGTTCTAGAATGACAAATAAGAGGGTTGAACAGAAAGGGGAGAGAGGGAAAAAAGTTCAAACTATTGAGAAGTATTTTCTTGATGGGGAATATATTTCTGAGGTGGTTGTTGATGAGGAAGTGATAAAAGATCCTGTGAATGAAATTATTTCTCTTTCTGGAGGAACTCATTCTCCTGATTCAGTGCCACAGATTGGACCTAATTGTGCTCACTGGGAGGCAGTTATAGAAAAAATTAATGCTACGGAAGAGGAAAAAGGGTGGTTAAAATTTACAATGAGATGGGAATCTGGATGTAATGCAGAGCATAATCGAGGTACTTACAAAGGTCTTTTTCAATGGGAACCTTGCTTGTGGTACAGGTTATATCCAACTGATAATATTTTTAGTGGAGAAACACAGATTGTAAATACTTTGAATAAGGTCAGAGCTGGTGCAAATCCTAGATATATGTGGCCTGCTGTTTACAAAAAATATGTAACACAGTATGGTGAATTGAGTTGGTTACAGTAGTTTTAATTGTAACTGAAGTATTCACAAATCTCCTGTGGTATTTCACCTAAGAATCTTGATGGTATCTGAGATGAGAAGCCTTCTCTTGTTATTCGCTTTTCAGAGAAGGTAATATATAGTTTCTGTTTTGCTCTAGTAATGCCAACATAACAAAGTCTTCTTTCTTCTTCTAAGTCAGCCTCTTCCAAGAAAGACCTTGAATGTGGTAATAGACCTTCTTCCACACCAACCATAAAGACATAATCAAATTCCAAACCTTTGGAAGAGTGCAAGGTCATAAGGTTTATATAATTACCTGTACCATCTTGATTCTTATCTTGTTCCTGCTCTATTAGATTTATCTCATTGAGAAATACTTCTAAACTCTTTTCTCCATATTTGCTAGAGTAAGAAGAGGCAACACTTTTTAACTCTGCTATATTCTCTTTTTTCATAGTAGCCTCTTCTGTTCCATCATCAAACCATTGAATATATCCTGTCCTTTCAACTACAGCATCTACTAATTGTAAAAGGTTTGATTTTTTTGCAAGAAAAAACAGATTTCCAAAGAGAGAAATCACACTTTGATACTTTCTCCATTCATCTTTAATAGATTCTATTTCAATTATTTTTGACTCTTCTATTTTTGATTCTGTTATATATTCTTTATTGTCTACAAGGTATGCAGCTATTACAAATTCCCCTATTGTTAAACCTGTTTGTTTGGCAAATGAGTGTAGTTGGGCTTTTGCTTTTGAACCAATTTTTCTAGGTGGTACATTTAGTATTCTATCTAAGCTTAGTTCGTCTTTTTGATTGAAACAGAATCTGAGATAGCTAATTATGTCTTTTATTTCTTTTCTTTCATAGAATCTAAATCCTCCTACTAATTTGTATGGGAGTCCTAGTTTAAGAAGAGCTTCTTCTATTGCTCTTGATTGATAGTTTGTTCTGTATAGTACTGCAATATTTCTTAGAGGTATACCTCTTTGCTGTAGTAGTTTTGCATTATTTACGACATATTCTGCTTCGTCTTCTTGATCCATAGCTTGATATATTGTTATCTTTTCTCCTTTTGTATTATCTGTCCAAAGAACTTTTTCTACACGACTATTATTTTGTTGTATTACACTTATTGCAGCTTGTATTACATTTTTTGTTGATCTGTAGTTTTGTTCTAGCTTTATGACATTTACTTTGTCAAAGTCATCTTCGAATGATTGGATGTTTTTAATATTTGCTCCTCTCCATGCATATATTCCTTGGTCATCATCACCTACTACACATATGTTTTGATGCTTTTCTGAGAGTAGTTTTGCAAATTTATACTGTACTTCATTGGTATCTTGGTATTCATCTATTAGGAGATATTTATATTTTTCTTGATATTTATTCCTTATTTCTTCATTTTCTTGAAGTAGTTTGACTGTTAGATAGAGTAAGTCGCCAAAGTCTACAGCATTTTGTGCAAGGAGTTGTTTTTGGTAGAGGGGGTATATTTCAGATACTGTATCTTCTATGAATCCGTAGTAGTGTGTTGAGAAACTTTCTGGAGATACCATTTGATTTTTAGCATTGCTAATTAGGTAGGATACTGATGATGGTTTTATTTGTTTTATATCAATATCTTTTTCTAGAAGTATTTCTTTTAGTATGTTATCGGAATCATCAGAGTCATATATTGAGAAATTATTCTCCAAGCCAACTTCTTTTGCATTTTGTCTAAGTATCATTGCACCTATGGAGTGAAATGTTCCAATTGTTGGAATTCCTTTGTTTTGCATTCCTATGTCTTTGAGTATTTCTACTACTCTTTCTTGCATTTCTCCTGCTGCTTTTTTTGTGAATGTTACAGCCAATATATTGGTAGGTTGAACAGATTTCTCACTTACAAGATATGCTATTCTGTTTGTTATGACTCTCGTTTTTCCACTTCCTGCACCAGCAAAAACAAGAAGTGGTCCTTCTGTGCATGTTACCGCTTTTTCCTGTTGAGGGTTTAACCCCTTAAGGATATCATTTAGTTTCATTTTGCTGAATTTCTATATTTTCTTAAAGTATCTAAGCATAGCCCATCCTTCTACTCCTGGAGCATATTGTACTTTGTACCAACCTTCTTCTTCTCCTAGGAGGATAAATATGGAGCCTTCTTTAGGACTGTCTATGATTTCACAGCCTCCCCTTCTACATTTTCGAATATTTACAAATCCAAATTCCGGAGATACTACTTGTACTAATGTTTTATCGCCTTTTACAACATTGAATTTTACTTCAAATTCAGAGCCTTCAAATGGTTGTCCATCTACTTTTTGAAGTACGAAAGATTGCTTTACTTCTCCCGTTAGGACTTTTGCTTCTATTTCGAAACTTATTTCAAATGTTTCTTTTGGTTTGATACTTTTATCAGAGATTTCTACTGGCTTACTAAAGCTTGGCCATACTTGGTTTATTGCAAGAGAGCTTTCTTTCCCATCTTTTGTTGATATGTATATTGGTTCTTTATCTGTAAACCAGGGGAAATCGTTCGCATTTGTGATTTTGAGTTTGACAGTAGCTCGGTTTCCTATTTCTACTTCTTTTGGTGTTTCTGATTCATCTATTTTAGCTTTGTATTTAAGATTTTCTTCTTTATATCCCTCCCAATCTTTAAAGAGATTGTTTAGAGATGTTGTGAATTCAAAGGATGCATCTGTGACTTTTATACCAGACATTTTATTTTCTTCTTTGATTATGTTGAGTCTTACAGGTTTGATTGTTGAAATACCCCAGTCTTGTGCAACTTCGTTAACTATTTCCATTAAGGAGGTTTCTGCTCTTGCTGTTAAAGTTGGGTTGTTTGAGAGATATCCTATGAGGAGAGCATTATCTAAATCGTTTTCCCTTAGATTTGCTCCTAGTCCTCCTGTTTTGCCTTGGTATATTATTCCATTTTCATCAAGAAGGTATGTGTATGGGAGGCCTGGAATGTAGAGCCTGGTTATGTAGTGCTAGTAGAGGGATTTAACCCAAAGTTGAGGGTCTTGGGATAATTTCTCTGACTTTGTTGTTATTTGAGATATATATATTTTTTCTGGTGTTGTATATACCTGTTCTGCACCTTCGGTTAGGCTTGTGTCGAATTTAAGAGTTGTTGTTGAGAAGGATGAGAAAGCGAATATACTGGTTGCAGAGAGCAAAAGAATCGCTGTTGTTAATATTGTTCCTCTTAGAAATTTCATATGTTCATTGTACACTGTATATTTTTATTTTTCTACTTTTTTGTTTCTGTTTTAAGATATTTAAGGTCTATGGCATTAACATAAAATACAGATGGGACAAGAATTTCTTCCTTCTTATACATGGAATAACATTGTGCAGTAACCTTATATACTGGTGTTAGAACACCTTGCGACATGTGTTTATACAAATAGACAACAGAAACTTCAACAGCTTCACACTTACCTATGTTATTATAGAAATATTCATAAAGATCCCTATCATACCTCATTTCTTTTTGAATCTCTGAATCCAAGCTTCCTATCTTTGCATAAAAGTCTTTTGGGTATGATTTCTTATTAATCTCTTGGTCTAACTCCCTATATTCTATCAACTCTGTTTTCTTTTGAGTATTTTCAAATTCAGACAGTAGAAACTTTGCATAGACTATATTCCCATCCTTTAATGCTATATAATCTGTATCCGAATCAACATTCGCTATTTCAATAATATTTTTAGAATCTAGGTATCTATTTAGAAAATAAACAGTCTCACCTTTACTTCTTCTTTCAACTGAGGTCACTTTATATCTCCATTCTTTGCCGAAGTATTTTTTCACAACTTGAGAAATAATTTCCTCTGGTTCTGCTTCCATATTGTCTACAACCAAAAGCCCCTCCCCCATAAACATTACTGTATTTGCATCTATTTCGTAGAAAATAGCATCATCACCCTTAACCCATCTATAGAAATGTCCTGACACTGAATCTTCCAACTTAAATCCCAAATCAGAAGAAAGTGATTTTAAAGTATCTAGACTTAATCTATTAGTAACCTCCCAGATATAGTAACCACTCTCCGAAGGAAACCTTACTTTGCCAAGAGTTACATTTCTACTTCCTTTCGTAGTTAATGCTTTTTGTTCAAGTTCTGTCTGTAAAACATCATCTTTTTTTTCTCTAGTAAGAAAAATGATGATTGTACCTACAGTAAGTACTGCTATTATGCTAACTATTAATATTATCTTCTTCCTTTTATCCATATTTTTATAATATTATATTAAGGACATGATGAAGTCTGACAACCAAATCCACCATCCGACGGGTCTGCTGTCATGACATTTTGAGGGTTTACTTTACTTCCATCATACTCCAACTCTAAATGTAAATGCTTACCTGTCGAGCATGTATAAGTTTCTGCATATTCTTGAATCCTACCTATTGGAATTCCAGGTCCTAAAAGATCTCCAGGAGAATATTGATCATTTAATTTTGTATGAACTAAAATGAACTTATAAGAATGTCCCCCATATTCAGCTGTAAATACAACTTCATCTCCTGCATGTGACCCACAAGGATACGGTCTTGTTGATATCAGAACACAGTTACCCAAACCCTCATCACAGAAAGTTGGTGTATAAAAATAACTTAAATCTGCCACATCTATTGCAATCAAATTACCGTGAGAATATGATCCTCCAGGACCTTGTGTACACCTAGTAGGTTGTGGACCATAAAGACATGTCACACCATCAGGTAAAGGTTCACCCTCAAAAGGGATACCCAATACACCTCCAGGAGGAGCTTCAACTGTAAAGTTGGGTGAACACTCTTTTACATCCCCTGGAGTTATATGCGAAAACTTCCCAAAAAGTGTCCCAACTACTAATACAATAACTCCAAAACAACCAAAACAGCCAGCACAGCAGAACACAAGTACTTGTGTTGTTGCTTTAAGTACAGGCTTAACAACCTTCTCACCTACTTTAATTGCCAAATCTATAACTTTATCAACAATGAAGTCTACGACTGGTCCTAACACCCTAGTAATACCAGCGGATACTCCATCTAAGAAAACCTTTACAGCTTCTTTCACCGCGACCCTAACGGATTGCAGCAAGACTTTGAAACCTCCTTTTTTAATCCACTCACCAAGAATTTGCTTTGCCAGTTCACTCTTCCCCAATTTATCAAGCAACCATTTACCTACAGTTTCTCTAACCTGCTCCAACGACTTTCCTAGCACCTTCTTTGAAATGAAGTCTGTGACTTGCTTCTTAGTCCTATCAATAAAACCAAAGTTATAAGCAAGTTTCTGTAAACCCTTATTCTTCTTTAAGAACTTTGTGACTCTCGCTAAATCCTCTGGACTCATACTACCTGCTATAGATGTAAGATATGTCTCTCCATCAACTCCAAATAATTTGGTAAAATCTATATTTCCATGTCTCTTTGCAATATCTCCTTTTAAGAATTTATCCCTTTGTCTCAAAGCTCTATAAGCAAAACCTTCACCTGTATACAATGTCTTTACCAAAGATCCTGGTGTTAGATAGTAAATATCTGTCATTACTTGATCATATCTACCCATAGCACCACCTCTTCCCTTTGCAACATTTATCTTTATACTCTGTTCAACACCTTTATCATCTAAAACACCTAGACCAAAGCTTTGCTGCTTAACTGGTACAAATTTGCCTTCGAAGATGTTATTTTTCCTTGGATCAAAAAAATCTCCACTTATAATTGCAGGTATTAGTTGACCTCCTACTGTATACTCCCACACTCCCTTTACAGAACTAATAGCTCCCTCTAATTCTCCCAATCTCATAGCATTGCGAGTCATATCCAAAGCCCTTAGATTCTTATCTATACGAACCATCTTTGTCCTGAGAGAATCTATCTGGGCTTTATTACGAATAGGATCTGCTTTTGCTAATGCTTCTATTCTAGTTGCATAATTTCTTAATGTCTGCTTCTCCCTGTCTTTATACTTCTCTAATGAGTCCTTATTATTTAAAGCCTCTACGAAACCTGCACTTTTAATTAATTTCTCTGCTTTTTCATTTTCTCCTTTTTGTCTTGCCTCGTATGCCTTTCTTGTAAGATTATCCCTTTCCATAAAAGCATAGAACTCTGCTGATTCTGCAACATCTCCTAAAGCTTCTATACCTGTAGGACCTTTTCCCGTTAGAGCTCTTTGAGCTTCTGCTGTCTCATATTTTTGCTTCCAACCTTCATATGTTTTAAATTGTTCTCTAGCTTGGTCATCAGCTGATTTTCCACGAGTTGGAGAGAAAGAGCTACTATAACGAGAGACATACTGTTGCTCTGTTAGGATATTTTTGGTATTGTTAAAATGTTCTTTTGCCAAAGCTTTACCTCTTGCGACAGTTGTTACATTCTCATGACCTGCAGAATCCTTCTTACCTGCAGTCATCATTGCCATCTGAGTGTCAAAATCAAGATCGTTATCCTTCGCCCAATTAGAAGCTATCAAACCAGCAATTTCATTACCTGCCCATGTAAGTCTCCCCATCTTCCTGTTTGACTCCAGTTTCTGAAACTGTTTATCAATAAAGGACATATCATTGTTTAAGACATCAAGAATGTTTGAAGCTTTAATTCCAACCTCTTCTTTTCGGCCAAGATCTACTTTTGTAAGATTTACATCCATCAAATCTTTAAAAGCATCTTTTGTGGTATTGTTAACAAAGAGAAGAGGGTTTTCCAAAACAGATGTTATAGCATCAGCATATGCATCTGTTGAACTAACACCAGATACTTTTACTGGTTTTACTTTCCCTGGATCTTTCTTTGCTTCTGTGAATATGAAGTCAAATATAGATCCAAGAGAATCTTCATATGCCTTATTTTTTTTCATTTAAACAAGTCTTGAACTATTTCTTAAACATTCCCCCAATTAATGGAATTCCTCCTAAACTCTTTTGAATATCTTCTCCTGCTTTAGCTCCGGCCTGTGATTCATTCGCAGGGATAACAGTTTTAAGCATAGAAGGGGCAGATGCGGCAGCATATATAGCCATTATTTTAGCAACTCCTAACAAAAATCCTCCAATACTACCTGAACTATCATTTGAAACCCCTACCAAGGTCTCGGGGAAGCCAAGATTCACACTGTTACCTTCTAGAAGATATGGCAAATTTACAATAGCAAAAGCGAGTGGGAATACAAGTACATTTCTCAGAGCAGATTTGAAAACTTCAAACATCTGAGCATTCTGGCCCGGCATTGCACCCACCATTATCTTTACTGGTGCAGTAATTACATCAATTAGTAATCCTAGATATGCTTTAACCAAAACAATCCAGAGTTTAACCGCACCAACAATAATAACACCTGCAAGAACTAAACCAATTATGATTAATAGTATGCCACCAATTCCAAATGGAGGCATAAGGAAAAATCCAACAAGTCCAGTAGCAGTTAATGCAAAATTTGGACTTTTATATGTGTTAACAGCTTCCTGCTTCATAAACCCCCAAAGAAGAGCAAACGGATTGTGAATAGGTAACCCCCCTCCAATATCTTCAAATATAAGATTTGATACAACTCTTGTAATAATTCCTCCAAAATCAATGATTAAGCCAATAATTGCGAAGCTAAAAGTTACTAGGATGAGTGAAATAACTATCTTTGGCAATGAGTTGCCAATAGTTACCATAGTTTGCCCACCTATCTTGTTTCTAAACATAATCATAAAGCCTATTACAATCATTATTAAAACATATCCTAGATATGCAATATTTCTAATCTTCCCCCATAAATCAGCTACACCCATCTGTTTTAAATCGTCATACCCTGAAGCATATACCGAGCTACTCTCTTTATCATATCCAGGAACCCACTCACCAGCTAAGTGAGCAATAACATCAACCTTTGGTTGATGCTCAAACATTGCTACTACAGCAGACTCTGAAAGACCAAGGAGACCTTTTCTCATGCTTTCTGGGATATCTTTTCGCTGTTCTTCATCTAAAAGCTCTGGAGCAACTGTTATCAATGTGTTTTCAGCAGCACCGTATGCTAGCTTACCTGTTAACTGAGACATATTCTCACCAGGGTCATTAACAACTGCACTTATCGTTTTTACAGTATTTACCCAACCTTTAATAGTATTTATCAGACCAGCATGTGCAGGTCTTACATTTACCCAAGAGAACAATACAAAGAACAAGAATGATAATAAAGGAATAAGAAAAAGTTTTTTCTTCATAATATATAAATAAATAAAATTTAATCAATTACTCTGCAATTCCATACTGTCTCGCAGATCTATCTTTTGCTACTTCAACACTCCTCCAGTATACATCAAAATTCTTAGGAAAATCATCTTGTTTAGGTGCCTTATCTTTTGCTTCTAAGTTGTAGTTAGCTAACAAAGGTGACATATCCCAAAGACATGTAACATCAGTATACAAACCATCTATCGTTGCACCACATTTTGTACCAACAAAAAACATTAAGCTATTTTTCGGACTCGATCCCTTAGCCATCTTTGCTTTACTTTGTGTTGGAGCTAAAGTCCCCTTTTGCATATATGTCAAGAAAGCATTTGCACAAAGTTCATTAGTGCATTCGTATGGACTCCCAAATATCGGAGTCATTTCAACTACAATACTAGCAGGATCAACACACTGTCCGTCTTCAACTCCCATAATATCCTGTTTAACTGGATCTCCTCCTGGTGGTTTTGGTTTACATACATCCCATTGTGTGGGACTAAAAAACTTTTTCAGTTTTCCTGCGATAATAGCTGCTTTTTTGTTACATGCAGTAAGAGTAAACTTATCTCTCTTAAAATCTTCGCCCTCTGCTAAACATTCATTTGATTCGATAGGAATTAAATTGTCCCCACCAGGGATTTGCTGCCTAGCATACCCACCATTGTCCTTATCTGACGCTATATAATTTGATTTCCCAACATTATAATCACCAATAGCTATCTCCTTTTCATGCTCCTTTTCATAACAGGAAGGTATTGGATTATGATCAGCATTAGTCACAACATATTTCCCTTTAGGACTACTCTGCCCACCTTCGGGAGCAATATTCGATTTGACTCTTCCTTCTACCTCGTAATTTTCTCTCTCTGTTCCTTTGATAGACTCACTAAATTCGACCGCTTCTGCAGGGGAAAGTGTTTTTGACACATAAACCTCGTCTATTTGCTCCCCACTTGATTTATATTCAGGTGTTGTTTTAGTTATCTGTTTACGACTATCTTTAAATGTAAATTGACCTAACATAAGAGCCAAAGGGTAAGTAACTTTAACTAATTCTATTTTAGTGTCCTTAGTTACCAAGAAACCACCACCTGAAGAAGTAGGACTCCCATTACTAAAGTTTATACCTCCTCCTCCTGTAGAACATGCCACCCTTATTGAAGAAAGGGAATTTTTTATACTTGCACAATTAAGATTTGTGCCCAGAACCTCTTTGTCTACATTACTTAGTTTCTCAGTAATATCTATTGTCTGTGATTCTTCCACATATGCGATATTCAAAGAATCTGTTTCGCTTTCGTCTAAAACTTCTGTAGGAATTTCCTTAACTCCACAAGTAGAACACTCCTCCACTTTGGGAGCCAAATTTGCGACTGGTTTTGTTTCTTTTTCTAAGCCCTTGACTAGTTTTACTGCAAGAAAAGAAAAGACAACTAAAAATGTAAAAAACCAGAATGCTTTTTTATTTACTTTTTTATCTTTCATTTTCTCCTATTTTAGATTGCTCTTCTGATAAGGTTTGAGACCCTCCTAGTAGGGTGTTATTAATTCTTTCCTTCCGTTCATCTTTTCTTAGCTTTTTTAAGTAAAAGAATATAAATCCTAGTAAAAAGAACAGAAGTAGAGATATTGATAATAATAACACATCTGTATTCCTATGGGTATCACTTACAACCTCTTGACTTGGTGGTGGAGAGGTAACAATTGTATTTTTTTCTGGCTCTTTGTTCCCCCCTTTGTTCTCAGACTCTACTCCCTTAAGATCTACTGTGATTTCTTTCTTCTCTACACCTTTTAGCTCAACCTCTTTTTGTACAGAAGGTATAGTGGTATATGATTTTAATGTCAGGATATCTTTATCTGTAAATTGGAAATACCCTTTACCATCAGAAGTCCTCATACTTGAAAGAGAGATTGACCAGTAGCCATTACTATCAGCAAGAGTAGACATTGTATTACTAATACCTTTACTACCAGAAGAGTCTGTATCTTTTATACTTGCTAGAATGATAGCCTCTCCATGTTCAGGAAGGTTCTTAAATTCTCCTTTTGCAAATTCAAACCCTGGAGGAGTGTTTTCTGTTTTTGATGTTGTAACAGAAAAACTCTCCCCTCCATTGTCATATGTTTGATCTCCTGAGACCACATTGAAAAAATATTTTGTTTCTGGTCTTAATCTTGAAAGCTTTACACTATGTACTCGATATTCCTTCTTTGTGAACATGTCATCTCTTTCATCACTTTCTGTGCTAGAGAGATTTGATTGTGAGATAGAGTATTTTACATAGCCCTGTTCTTTCTCTTTAGACACCCAGATTACAGTAAAGCCTGTGTCTGTAAGATTGGTGATCATTATACTTTGCTCTCCTACCTTGTTGTCTTTGTCTGAATTGGGCATGTTTTATAAATGGTTATTTTATTTATACATGATTTGTATTTTAATTAGAGTCCTTTTACCATCTTCCCATCCTTTTTCTCTTTGTTCCTTATCGACAAAAATACAACTGTACCACTACCTATTAAAGATATTGATACTAGTAGTATTCCTACAAAAGAATCCAATAATCCTGTCTTTGGTATCTCTCCAGATTCAACTGTTAGCGAATTTTGTTGTGGTACAGAACTTTGAGGATTGGAAGAAGGTACTACATATTGGGCAGAGCCTGTAATGCCGTAATCTTTAAGTCTTGGCACACTCTCTGTTTCTATTGGATCTGAAGAAGTACTCTCTTCTAAACCGATGGTTACATCTTTAGTATCTATGCCTTCCATACTAACCTTCTGTTGTGCAGAATTGAAAGTTGTATATGGATCGATGAGCAAAGTATCACCTGCCGTATGTTCAAAGTACTTACTGCCATCACCTTCCCTCATCTCTGCAACAGGTAAAATCCAAGAACTATCCTCTCCCACAATAGTTGAAATAGTAGAGCTTTCCCCCTTACTTCCAGTATCATCGCCATCTTTAATTTTTCCAAGAAGGATTACTTCTTTATGTTCAGGCATACCTGTTAATTCTCCTGCCACAGAGAAAACTCTTCCTGAACCTTCTATGGTCGAATGTGTTTCTACAGAGAAACCATTACCTCCATTGTTGTAAGTGTCACTTCCAGAGATGACATTGTAGAAATATTTTGTTTTTGGCTGAAGACTAGACACATTTACATTATGAAGATAGTTTTTACTTTTTGCACCAAAACCATCCCTGCTATCCGCAGCAACACTACCAAGTTGTGTTGGAGATGTCCCATATTTAACAGAACCTTCTTCTTTTTGCTCGGATACCCATATCACTGTAAAACCTGTATCAGTAATATTTGTCACTTTAATACTACTCGCTCCTGTATTACCACTAACACCAAAGCGAGGAGCATTTGTTAAATCTGTCCATCTTAGATGTTCTATGATTCGGTACTGTCTGTTTGTAAATTCGATATCATCACTAGGATTTTCCCCTTCATTACCACTAGGAGGTCTAATACCTGGAACATATGGTTTGTCAGGGTCATCTGGGTCGTAAGGGTCATCGGGATCATCACTATTCGCACTCTCACATAATTCTTTTGTTAAATATCTACCACTTCCAGAACAGTTTTCTGTTGTTTCTTTACAAATACCATCAAAATACCAACACTTACCCTCATCAGGTACTGATATTGCTAATTTAGCTACATCAGGAATAGATGTATAGATGTCTTTTCCATCTTCTAACTGCATCTTATGAGAGGTCTTCAGGATACCTGAGCTATCAAAAAGAGATGAATATGTTCCTGTTAGAGTAGCTCCTTTACCTCTTCCATCAGTAGCTAATATTGTTAAGCCTGTGTTTTTGTCAACCTTGACTCTTTCTTTATTAGATGATTTAAGAAGAGAAGATAGATCTAAGTGCCAACTTTTGGTACTCGAAAGAACTGACGATACAGGGTATGTACTTTTATCACTAAGTAGCAAATATACAAGAATGTCGCTGTCTGATGCTGTCGCTATTTTACCTCCTGCAGGATTTACAACTGGAAGTCCTTCTTTCATAGGTGCTGTTTTGAAAGAGAGTTCATTACCACCAACTGAAGTGTATTTCTTACTATCTGATGTAATCAAGAATTTGTACTGTGTATTTGGGGAAAGGTCTGTGAGTTGAACATGGTGAGTATTCTTTTTTCTTGTACTGCTAGTATCTCTACTGTCTTTATATGTTTTTTTCTCAGCTCCATTTTCTAATATCACAACAGACCCTATGGATGCTTTTTCTGTAGTCCAAGAGATAGTTATGAGGCTAGTGGTTAAATCACTGACAATTATATTTTTTGGTTCTATATCTCCAGATGCCCTACTTCTTAGTTCTACTACTTGATATACTGCAAAGACCAAAAGAGGTAATGCCAAGAGTAGTACAGCCAAGATAATGTTTTGCTTTCTTCTTACTTGAGGTAATTGAGCTATTTTCATTAAGAGTATGATACCTAGAAATAGGTAATATTACAATGTATTAAGTTCTATTTTGTTCTATTTTTCTTCTTCAGACTTTCCAGCTTTTAGACCAGAAAGGAAACCACTTATTGCAGAAACCCCTGCACCTATACCTCTGATTGGTTGTATTATGGCTTCGTTTACCTCCTCTACAGTACCTTTTACTGTAGAGACCATTTTACTTGTATCACTTGTTATATTTTCTACATTCTTAAGTGTATTTCTACTCTCTTTAATTAGCATACCTATTTCATAGAGTATGAAGGACAGTAATATTGTTAAGAGACTAACAATTACCATCCAGAATACTGGAGGTATTGTTTCCATATTTTTATTTACTTAATTTAATTGAGTTCCACACTCTTCATTGTTTTGACCTCCTGGATTCCAAAGGATGGATTTACATTCCTGTCTCTCATGTTGAAGGTCTGTTATTCTTACAAAGTATCCATTCAATGGACTTATTGCAAAGTCTTGACCGTATGTTTGACCTTCAGATACTTGATATCCCTCATATCTACCCTTGCTGGTTGGCCACCATGTTACATTATCTGCTTTAAGACCTTTGGTACTGTTTATACTGTTTATGAATGATTGCGCTGTATATGCTTTTTGATGACCGTGGACTCCTACTAAGTTCCAACCTGAGGAGAAGGCGATAGGGATGGAATCTTTAATAGCATACCCTGGTACTTGGATTGTAACATCTTTCTCCGCAACAACAAGATAACCTATACCCATTGATAATGCCTTATCTCTCTGTCCTTTTACCTCTTTACTTCCAAAATCATACTGAGCACCACCCTCCCATTGACTTCCACGGAAAGTAGCTATACGCGATACATTATCACCATCTCGATTAGCTATTCGTAAGAAATCTTCAAAAGTAAGTTTCTGATTAGCTGTACCTGGGGAAGGCAAAAGATTGAAAGAGATAATGTTTACACCTTCTTTAAGAGAGACTTTCTTTAGCACTGCTACTTGAGATACTCTAATTGCAGATCCCGAAACTATCCTATCTTCATTATCTTTAGGATTTTTAGGGTCTTCTGGAGATTGATAACCTTCCTCTCCATTTCTTTCGTAATAGAAGACTCTTGCATCGCCTCCTAAAACTGTCGTTTTACCTTTAGATGTACTTACTTCATATACTCCAGTTTCAGGAGAATAGAATACTACATTATTTACCCATCCTCCCACTCCATTCTCTTGAGCATATACCTGAGGAAGCAAGGTACCACCACTACCCTTACCCATATCTGACCAACACTCTGTTACTTCACAAGGGGATAACCCTTCATTATCTACTTGATGAAGCTCATAAGGAGAACATTCTTTACCTGTTTTCTGTGCACAAACCTTTTGTTCAGTTTCATTATAAGCAGCAGTGAAATCACGACCATCCTTTTCCTCTATTTCTCCTATCTTTGTAAGTATTACTGTTCCTCTATGAAGGTTACATTCATCTATATTACAATACTTACCAGTTAGATCCCATTGACAAGCTGAAGAAGGAACACCCGTATTACTAGTAACGCCATACTTATATCTGGCAATACCACAACACTCACCCTCAGAGACAAATTTTTCACCACACACACAAGCATCACCACCCTCAGGACATCTGCCACCTTTTTCCAATGTGATTCTTGGACCTAGAACAGTTTTCAGATAGCTTTCACATTCAGGTTTCGCGATAAAAACCCCTGCTTTTTGCACTCCATCTTTTAAACATGTTTGTGGCTCATTTGTAACCTTTGTACACTTGCCATCTTGAAGAGATGGAACATAACAAGATATGTCTTTCGCAAAGCATTCTTCTCTAGTTTGATACAAATTAGAACCAGAGCATTTTGGGTCAAGGTTTCTATCTGTATTAGAAATTCTACATCTTGAATCATCTCGAATCCAACAATATTCTTCTTTAAAATTCTTTGCAATACAGTTGTCTTCTGAAATATCTCCCTTACTTGACATGCAAAAAGAATAATTTATATTGTCTTGCTTCATAACACTACAACTTTTAGTGTTATTATCTGGAATATAACAGGTTGGAATTACATAATCAGGAACACCACAGTCTTCTCCTGCCTTTATCTCTTGACCCGCTTTGGTATAATTATCAGGACATTTACAAGAGATACTAGTGTTAGAAGATGGATTACTGCAAGGTGGAATATCTCCTGGTTGATTAACAACAGGGAAATAGAGTTTATTAAGGGGTTTCGGACATTCCTCATCTGATTGTAATTGATAGAAACATTTTTCACTAGATGCTTGAGCGCTACAAGGAGGACAACTAACCGTGTCACTACGCTTTTTCAATTCATAAGATGTTACTGTCTTTTGATAAATACAGTATATCATATCTGAACTACAAGTGCTTTTAGCAGAAGCAAGAGAATTCGATTTTATCTCAGTCTGCCCCGGAGCACAATTACTTCCTTCTTTATTCGTACAAGAACAATTTCCATCACAACAATACTTAGAATTCTCTTTATCACTATCTTCACTATCTTCATCCTCTCCTGTAGAATTTTGTACTTCAGACTGATCTTCTAAACTACCGCAATCTTCCCAAAATTCTATTCTTTCACCTTTACACATACACCCACGAGTATCATTACACTTACCTTTTGCCTCAACCAAAGACTCCTCCTCTCCGCAAGCAACAGCACCACATATCTGTCCCTTCACTTTTACATACCTACAAAGCTCTCCTGCAAGATTCCAGCTACCCTTATGATAGATACCAACATAACAATATGACTCACCTTGAGAACAATGTCCTCTGAGTGCTTGAGGATCAACTCTAATCTCGTATTGACTCTGATCTCCATCTCCGTTACATCTCGGAGTACCACGAGTACCACGAGTACCATCAGTACCACCAGAATATCCTTTACCGAAGTTATTGCCTAACAACTCATCGGCTATGTCCTTCAAAGCATCTTCGCAAGCTTCTTTACTGCCAAAGTAACCAAGAAGCACAGAAACACTATTATTAGAGGTTTCTTTTTTACATTGATTTTCTTGAGTGTCAGTATTATAGGTTATTTCCCATACCGGCACTAAAGAAGAAGAAACTCCTGTTGTACTACCCTGATTTCCACAATCACTACTTCCTCCAGAACCAGCCCCAGAATCAGCAATCATCAAGTTAAAACTAGTAGGACTAGACCTTTGAGCATACGACTTACTCGTAAATAAATTATTAAGTAAAGAAGAGGCTCTTGGCTCAGGTCCTGGTTGCTGCTCAATTGGTGGGTATACAATCTTTTCTTGCCTACCATTTCTACACTCACCGTTCACAACCCTACTACTTTGGCAAGCAGTTTTATTAGCATACTCATGATACCCAGCACCAGTATTACAAGAACTTTGATTTTCTAGACAACTACAACTAACTTGATTACCATTAAGAGAAGGTTTACAACAAGTTTTGTTACTACCTATGCTACCCCCAGATACATTATTATCTATACAATCTACTTTCTTAGCATAACAACCTTGAGTAGTATTACAACTAACACCATCTTTAACCTCAGGATTTCTACAATTATTGCTAGTACAGAAACAACTAACTGTTTGTGCACAAGTAGGTCTAGTTGTCGATTCTACACCACTACACTCTCCACTAGTCTTCCTCTCTTTGACTTGACCATTAGAACACCAGTAACAAGTCTTCTGTTCACAAGAAGGTCGAGTTGTTGATTCGTCACTATGGCAATTACCTCTTGTTGTTCTCTCTTTGACCTCTCCTCCTAGACAGTAGTAACAGGTCTTTTCTGTTCCACAACCATTAGTAGAACAACAAGCACTCTCACTGTCATAGAAACCTTCTATCGGCCTACATCTCGTCCTGTTTACAGCAGTA
>CALDJM010000074.1 GCA_937899155.1 uncultured bacterium | reverse complement strand
ACCAAGCCTCAAAAGATGGATCTAAGATCTCGTACTCTTCACTGTATACAGGACAGAGGTAGATATATCTTAATTTCTCAAACTTCTTATCATCTAATTCCTTTATCTTAGCCATCCAATCTGTCTTTACTGCCTCCTGCATTCTTCTCACACCAATAGTTACACCAACCGTGAATTTAATAGCTCTGAAAAACCAATATGCCACGATAAAGGCAATATAGATTACATATGCTGTTGTCCATTTCAGAAGAGCAAAAACTATTGGCAGAAGTAAAAGAGTCCAGAGGATAAAACCAGGGATTATTTCAAAAATTCTTCTTTGCCAATGTGGCAAATCTATCGGAAAACCTTCGTACCTATCCTTTGGGCGGTATGTAACTTCACCTTTTCGATTAACTTTCGAATTTTTGTTCATATCAATTTCATTATACTACGGAGAGACAGGGATTCGAACCCTGGGTACAGAGACTGTACAACGGTTTTCAAGACCGTCCCTTTCGACCGCTCAGGCATCTCTCCTGCACTGATAATTATACCACACCGACCTGGTCGGTAGATTTATCCTTGTTGGGATTATGTTATCCTTCACTTTTAACCATATTTTAATATTTATATGGGACATCAAACAGGGAAATCTATTACAGAAGCATGTTTCTCACAATCTCACTTAATGACATTTCTGGGTATTTAGTAGTAAGTTTAGAAAGTTGCCCATCATAAAGGATTTTCCCCTCATCAATTACTATCACTCTTTTACACAAATCGTTTATATCCTCCATATTATGACTTGTAAGAATAATTGTTGAGTTGTAATTACTATGATAATCTGCCAAGAAATCCCTAAGATTTTGCTGAGAAAATATATCTAGACCTAGAGTCGGCTCATCAAAGAAAGCTAATTTAGGAGTATGTAAAAGTGAAGCTATGAACTCACATTTCATTCTCTCCCCCAAAGAGAGTTTTCTGACTGGAATATCCAAAACATGCTTTACATCCAATCTTTTCACCATTTCATCAAGTATATTTCTGTACTTAGCATCATCTATTTGATATATCTCTTTGTTAAGCAAAAAAGTTTCATTTGCAGGCAATTCCCACCATAACTGACTCCTATTTCCCATTAGCATAGATATCTTTTGTAGAAAGTCATGACTTCTCTCTGAAGGAGTATATCCTAAAACCTCAACATCACCTTTATCAGGAACTAGCAAGCCTGAAAGACACTTCAATGTAGTTGTTTTCCCTGCTCCATTTTTGCCAATAAATCCTACCAATTCTCCCTCTGCAATATCGAAACTAATATCATTTACAGCAACTACATTCTTTTTTGCAACATTAAATGTCTTCCTTAAATCCTTTGCAGTTATGGCATATTTCATAGATAAGTATAGCATAAATTAATCAGACCTGGTCGGTAGATTTATCCTTATCAGGAGAAGATTAGTCTTGAGTTTTAACCGTTTTTTAATCTTACTATCGGTTCTTGGTCGCTGAGTGTTCAACAACCAAGTCCGAATAGTAAAAAACCGTTATAATTAAGGCTAAATTGTTTTAACACACTTATCAGCCTTTTTAGCATACCCATCTGGACAGGTAAGAACAGGATCTTGCCCAGCAGTACTTAATGTCTCACGACATTTGTCCACCTAATATTAACCTCCTAAGTGTCTTTTTGTTAGTGATATTAACTTTGACACATTGCTACCTGAACCACTACCAACATAATCTCCAGACTTTCTCAATTCTATCTCAACATCATCTTTGTAGACTGATATAGAGCCTCCCCCCATATCGTATGCTCTATGTTCTGAAGTAAACTCTGTCTCCTTTTTTGTTAACTTAGATATTATTTCCTTTATCTCATCTAAATCCTCTTCTGGAACTCTATTTTCCTCCTTTGTCCCATTACTTTTAATATACTCCTTCAGAACTTCTACATCACCTAAATCAAATCGAACTACCCCATTACTATTTTTGTTAGAATCCCAAGTATAAATGCTTCCATCAGAAAATATTGCACTACCATGAAAATCAAATCCCCACGCAAAGTTAATATGGGAATTAACTACTAATAATTGGACCTCATTTTTTCCTTTCATTCTCATTTTTATTAATTAGCAAGAACCTTCTTTGTTGTCTTAAATGAGACTTTCGCAACCTTCTTAAGCTCACTAGCTCCATGCTTTGCAACAAAATCCTTTGCCTGTTCAATAACATGAGATGCACCTTTTGGAAATTTGAAATAATACTCCTCTCCCATCTTCTCCATCTCTTCTAAAAATATACCTCTAGCTAAAATAGAGGCACAAGCAACTGCAATATCAGATTCTCCTTTGTGATACTGTTTAAAATTTGCTGCTTTCCCCAAATCTCCAAGTTCATCCTTCACCCTACTCTCCTTGTTTGAAAACTGATCAATTACCACACTATCACACTTAATTCCCTTTTCATTCAAATCTTTCAATCCCATTTCAATAACTTTGGAGTGTTGCCTTGCCAAAAGTAATCCGACATTACCCATCTGCTCGACCAACTCATTATACTCCTCTGGCATAACGATTGAAGAATAGTAGTACTCATAATCCTTCATCTGCTCATACATTTTCATAATTTTCGCATCCGAAAACTTTTTTGAATCCCCTACACCAAGTTTTGTAAATTTCTCTGCAAACTCCTCATTAACAAAACAAGCAACTACCACAAGTGGACCAAAATAGTCACCTTTCCCAACCTCATCAACACCAATATGTGGCTTAACGCCAATTTTCTTAACTTGAACTCCTCCTTGAATCTTAGAAATAATATCATCAAATTCTTCATTACCTTGAAAAACTAATTTCCTGCTGGTGTACAAGATAGCAACAGAACCATTATCATTCTCCATCCTAAAAACAACATATTCATTATCCATCGGTTCCTTTCTCCAACCAGCATCCCTAAAGAGTTTCTCCAACCCTAAACACTCATCTAAACTCAATTTTATTGAAACAGTATTTTGACTCATTATATTTTACTAACAACTTGACCTTCAGGAGTATCCGAAACTAAATATCCCAATTCCTTAATTTCATCCCTTACACTATCCGCCAAAGCATAATCCTTTTGTCTTTTTGCTTCCAATCTCTTTTCTAAAAGTTCATCTAATCTATCATCCATTACTTGACCATTCCCCTTTTCTTCATTAAGAATTGAATCAAGATTCAAAGCCAAAACCTTATCAAAATCCAATATTGTTGCCAACTTATCCTCATCCTTCTGATCAGATTTTAACAACTCATTAACCAATGCTAATACTCCAGACATATTAAGATTGTTTTCAAGATCTTTTTTGAAAAGCTCAACATATTCAGGTAATACCTTACCTACCTTGCTTCCTAACTCTTTAATCTTTTTAAGTAATGCAAGCCTTGAGTTTCTTGCTCCATCTAATGCTTCTATGGAGAAGTTCATTTTTGCACGGTAATTAACAGAAAGGAAAAGATACCTAACATCCATTGCTTCATACCCCAACTCTAAAACTTCAGGTAATGTATCCGCACCTTTGCTTTTAGAAAGCTTCTCATTATACTTATTTACCAACCATTCATTATGTATCCAATACTTAACAACTGGATGCCCAAAAGCCCCAATATTCTGAGCTCTTTCATTTGAGTGATGTACTGGAATATGATCTATACCACCTGTGTGAATATCAAAGTTTTCACCTAATATTGCTGTACCCATTGCTGAACATTCAATATGCCAACCGGGGAAGCCATCACCCCAAGGCGATGACCAATTCATTATGTGATTTTCATACTTCCCAACTTTTTTCATCCAAAGTACAAAATCAGCTGGGTTTCTTTTCTCTGGATCAACACCAACCTCTTCTCTCACACCAATCTTTTTCTCACTTAAATCTTGACCTGTAAAAATGTTGTAGTCAGGAACTTTTGTTACATCAAAATATATTGCCTGCTTTGTCTCGTATGTATATCCCCTTCCCTCCATCTTCTTCACAACCTCAATCATCTCTTCAATGTACTCTGTTGCCCTAGTCCAACCGTACTCTGAAACAGTCTCAAAATTCATCCCAGCAGGAATTTCTTTACCATTAGGTGCTAAGATATTTAGTTTCCTGTAGTCATCTAGGACTGTATCAATATATTTATTTGCGATATCAATTGGTTGTAAGCCCTCTCTTTCTGCTTGTCTATCCATCTTGTCTGTACCGAAATCATCTCCGAAATCATCTTGAGATGTCATATGCCCAACATCCGTAATATTCATTACCCTTTCAACTTTGTAACCTAGATAGAGTAATGCTCTATGAAGAATGTCCCAGTTAACATATGCTCGGATATTTCCAAGATGCATTCTAAAGTACACTGTAGGTCCACAGTTATACATTGTAATTACACCCTTCTTGTTTGGCTCAATCTTTACAATCTCCCTATCTAATGTTGAGTAGAGTTTCATTATATATCCCTCCTTCCTTCCAATGCTTTCTTCAAAGTTAATCTATCTGCATACTCTAAGTCTGCACCTGTAGGTAGACCCATTGCCAACCTACTCACTCTAATTCTATCTTTTTGTTCTAAAGTTTGGAACATATCTAAGATATAGCTGGCTGTAGCTTCACCTTCTAAGCTAGGATTAGTTGCAATTATAACTTCTAAAACATCATTTGTATCTAACAGCTCTAAAACCCTACCCTTTAATTCTTTAAATCTTAATTCTTCAGAAGTAATACCATCAGCTGGAGATATAGCTCCACCAAGTACGAAATATACCCCGTCATACACACCAGAATTTTCAAATGCTACAACATCTAAAGGTTCTTCTACAACACATATTTTCTCACTCTTTCTTAATGGACTGCTACATATATTGCACTCCTCATCTTCAGACACATTAAAACACTTACTGCAATTAACAACATTCTCATCCATCGCAATCAAGGCTTCTGCTAACTTACTAGCATCTTTGTTTGGAGACCTAAGATAGTGATATGCCATTCTAGATGCAGATTTAGGTCCTACACCAGGAATTTCTCCAAACTTTTCAATTACTTTTTCAACACTTTTAGGTAATACAGACATTACTTAAACATATTTTTTAACTGATCTAAGTCCATATCCTGAACCATTTCTTTCTGAAGTCTCTTTTGACAATCCTTAAATGCTTCCTTAAAACCCTTTCTAATATCATCAAGCATCTCTGGAGAGAGTAATTCTTCATCTATATGTATATCCTCAAACTCTTGAGCTCCATTCATATATATTCTAACGAGACCGTTTTTAGATTCTCCCTTTACTTTCTTCTCTCTTAATCTCTTCTGCATCTTTTTAGCCTCATTTTGCATTTTTATTAATTCTATTGGATTTGGTAATGCCATTTTTATGAAAAAATATAATTTAGATATGCATGGGTATTATACATTAAAAATTGATACAACAAACGTTTTTTACTGGACTTTTAGTATA
>CALDJM010000073.1 GCA_937899155.1 uncultured bacterium | reverse complement strand
GGTAAACCAGCCAAGCATGGAAGAGTATTTAGTAGTAAACACTTGCAAAAGTTAGTTAGAAATCAAGCGAACAAAACTGACTTGTACATGTCCAAATACTCCAAATCACAACTAGTCTACCAAATAATCCTAGACTTCGACAATGAAGAAAACATCGAAAAAGCCTACAACGAATGCTTAAAACTAAAAAATTGTTTAAAAGAACGACACATCAACACAGTAATAGTTAGATCAGGAAACAAAGGATACCACATCTACATACAAATATCAGCACTAAGTTTCAAACTACTCGACAACCCTGATACTGTATTCAGATACTTTGTAGATGAACTAATACAACCAGATAGATTAGGATTAACCTGCCTAGATGATGTGAATGAATCAGCAGGATTAAAAGGCAACATTCGAGTAATAGGTAGTACACACCCAAAAACAGGAGAACAATGTAGAATCATAAAAGGAGAATTCCTAACAGATAATGAATACATGGAAGCAGCATTACCATATACACATGAATGCTTTGAAAGAGCAATAGCAAGATACAAAGCAAACAAGGATAGAAAAACCAAAAAAGTGGATAATTATAAATTAGACAAATCCTTTAACTCAACCTCTTATAATTCAGACCCAGTACAAGAGAACGACCTTAAAAAATTAATGCCTGAAATATATGGAGGAGAAGTTAAAGAATTCTCTGATTACATAATGATGTGCTGCCCATTCCATGGGGACACACACCCAAGCATGGTAGTTAAAAAAGAATTCTATTACTGTAAAACTTGTAATGAGAAAGGAAACTGGTGGACATTAAAAGATAAAGGAGTAGTTGACTTTAAAGAAGAAGAAACAATAAGAGTGGGAAAATGAGTAAAGAGATGGATAGAATAAAACAATGTGGTGGAGCAAGTACTGTGATAAAACTCCAAAAAGAAGGATATACTACAAGACAAGTAGCAAAATTCTTCGGAGTATCACCAACAACCGTACTACACTACATGAGGGAAAAGGTGAAAGTATTATGGCCTTAAATGTATTTGTAGATGACAGAGATGGGGATAGAATAGAAACTGCTAAGAAATGGTGGAATGCTATCCCAGCTCACTTAGATGTAGGGGATTATATTTGTAATGGTAAAATAGTGATAGAATACAAAAGAATGGATGATTTCCTAAACAGTATCCGAGATGGTAGATTGAAAAGAGAAAGTCTTAATCAAGCAGAATTATTCGATTACCATTATATAATGATAGTTGGGAACTTACGAACTACAATAGCACAATTAAGAAAGAATGGAGTGATATTTAGTGAAGCTGAATACAATGGAGCAGTAACAAGTTTAAGCACTTACACTAATCTATTATGGGCTGATAATAAGAGTCAAGCATTCAAAATGATGGACATGATATTCAGGAAATGTAGTGATGGGAAAGATAGATCCCTTCAAGACATACCTAAACCATCAAGAAACCCTGTACTTAATTACTTAGCAAGTTGTACTAATATGAATACAGTACGAGCTAAGAACATAGTTGATAGTTTAGGGTTAACTAAGGGAACAGACCTTTTCACTTTAACTAAAGAAGACTTACTTACAGTTAAAGGGATAGGGGATAAGATAGCGGATAATGTGATAGAAGATATTTATGGAG
>CALDJM010000072.1 GCA_937899155.1 uncultured bacterium | reverse complement strand
TTTAAGTCTATATATAACTGCTGATTGAGACATGTTAAACATCTTTCCTATACTATAAGGTGATTTACCCTCTAAGTACATACTCACCAATACATTGTCCTCTACATCTATTCTCTTTGCAGGGTTACTACTATCATGTATTTTATCTACTGCTTCTAACTCTTTAACTCTTTCCTTACTCTTATTCAACTCTGACTTTAAATTCTCTATAATGCTGTCTTTCTCTGCTAACTGTTTATTTACTTTGTCTTTATCCATTGTCCATGTACTTCTTATTCTCTTAAACTTCTCTCTGTACTCTTGCTTGATAAACTTATCCACTAACATGCTATCTCTATCTTCTAACTCTTTCTCTAATGCTTCTATATCTATGTCTCTCTGATATAACTCACACTCTAAATACTCTATCCTTTCATTCAATGCTTCTATTCTACTGTTCACTCCAACTAATATGTCTTTACTCTCTATACTACCTGTACTATTTAGTTTTCTGTAATACTCAAATAAACTACTTGTTGCATGACATAAGTCACAATAGTATCCTATAATCTGTCCTGCAAATTCTTCTGTGCTTGTACTCTCTTTAATCACTGTTACATTAATCTTTAACATTCTCTCATACATGCTTATTAGCTTATTCTTAGCTGTCTCACTTCTTAACCCATCTGTTAATAGTTCTATATAGAGGGAGTCTATTAACTTGACTGACTCTCTCATATCCTGTTCCATGTTCTCTAACACATTGACCACCTCCTATGTATTTAACCTGCCATCTTCAGGTCCAGTAGGTTATCTCTGGACGACACCCACATATGTGAGTGTTTCGGCTATTAGTCTCCCATGTTCATCTTAAAGTCGTTATATTTATCTATTGCATTTACTACATATGACTCTGGTACTACACTAATTCTTGGAGTTGGTATACTACTAAACCTCTCAATTACTTCATGCCATATATCATACTCTACTGTATGACTTGTTGTGTTATAATGTATTGCCTTAATCTTACCTTGTACTGTCCATTGTTTTTTAGGTGATGAGTAGAACATAACTGCTTGACCAACACTGTACTTAGCTACCATACTTGCATGTACTACGAAGTTCTCTTCATAACCCTCAACTGCTACAGTGTAAAGTGTACAATACTTACCGTCCTCCACATTAACCAACTTGCCTGTAACCCCACCCCTTACTGCTACATTAACCATCTTGTCTGTTATAATCATAATCTGTGTCCTCCTAAAATTATTTATTATTTTTTAACTACTCTTTATACTCTATATTATATTACATTTACTAAACCTTGTCAATACCTATTTCAATTATTTTTTTATCAAAATCAATTATTTTTTATCAAATATATTTTCACTAATACTTATCTTAATTTTACTATTCCCATAAACCTTATTCTTTCAAATGTCTCCATACTGTAGACCTGCTTATCTTTAACATACTTGCTATTTCTTCATATGTCATACCTCTCTCCCTCATTGCCTCTATTACTTCTTTACTAGCTTGAGGTTTGCTTGCTAATTTAACTCCATTCTCTAATCTTCCTCTATTTAACTCATGCTCACCTGCTTGTGG
>CALDJM010000071.1 GCA_937899155.1 uncultured bacterium | reverse complement strand
ACTCAACTGATGAAAACGGACATACAGATGAAGCTAACCATCTCTATACTGGAACATATAATTTCTATGCTTACTATGATGGTAGTAAAGATAAAGATTATCTTGATGCGGTTAGTACAACTAAAACATTTTATGTAACTGAAGAACCATCAGATGCTACAATTAATAAGGGACAAACAAAGATTAGTTTAAGTAAATCAGGTACAGTAACTATTAATAGTGCTACTAAATATTATGCACTTGTAACTAATGATGCTGGTGTACCTATTAAAGGTGTAACAGTAACATTTACTCTTACTGAAACTGATAGCACATACACTAATAGATTAAGAAGCAATACATATAAATCCCAAACAGGGGAAGATGGAAAAGCATATGTTAATATTGACCTTGCAGGTGAATGGTACTTCATTACCGAGGCTCAATGTCTTAGAAAGAATGAATTCGACCCTATTTATGCAACACCCTTCAACACTCACTTAACTAATTCTACTAAAATAACAACTGTAATAACTCCTTATTATTCAGTTATTGGTTCAGATGGAGTAGCAGTAGAGAAACCTTTATCAGGTTCGACTATTGAATGGGGAGAGGGTATAAGTATCAGATTAACTGATGGTGACAGTCACTACATTGGAAACAAAACAGTATTCTTCAAATACACTAATGTGAGTACTGGACAATCATGGATTAGTAATGAGAAAGGTGGAGGATTCACAGTAGATGAGAATGGTTACTATCGTGAAGAAATACACTTAGCAGGTGGACCATATAAATTCACTCCAATATTCCGTGGTGATGATAGTTATGAAAGTTTTAATAATGAAGAAGCAACAGCAACTCCTGTACCATTTACTGCTAAAGTAACAGCTAAACCAACCACTATAAAAGTAATAAACAATACACCAATGACTATTACTGACTCATCACAAACAGTAGAAGTACAAGTACTAGATAATACTAATACTCCATTAACTTCAACACCAGTAAGTATCACATTAAGTGAATGTGATAGTACATACACTAATATGATAAGTGGTAGAAGTAAAACTTACAATTTAACAACTGATAGTAATACTGGAATAGCATCACTCCCAATAACACTTACAGGGGATATGTATGTGAAATGTACTGTGACTCATGCTATGACATCAACTTCAAATGGATTAGTTTACGATTACAGTACCACATCATTCAATATGAGAATAACAAATACTACAACACCAACCGTAGTTAAAAAAGACACTTATATAACATTCACTTGTAACAACCCATTATACATTTCAAATACTAATGGAGAAACATTAACAGGAGTACTAAGAGATACAAGTGGTAATAATTTAACAGGAGTAGTAAT
>CALDJM010000070.1 GCA_937899155.1 uncultured bacterium | reverse complement strand
TGACTGGAGTTCAGACGTGTGCTCTTCCGATCTGCTGTTAAGAATGTTAAAATACTATTAATAGTATCCAGTATTCCCTTAATTTCAAACCAGTTAAAACCTATTTCTGCTCCAAGATATGCAAAACCGTAGGCATATATAAATGTCCCTATAAGAATTGCAATCGAAGCTGATAAAACATTGTATTCTAAATATCCAGCTACAATAAGTGTTAAGACTCTAAGACCAGGTGTAAATCTTGTAAGCATTAGATAGATAAAACCCTTCTTTGTAATATCCTTTTTACCTTTTTCAAAGGCCTTTTCTGAAATGTTTAAAAACTTTCCTTTTCCTCTGAGAAATTTCAGAATATCCTTGTTTCTGAAATAGTAACCAAAAGCATATGTTATGAGGCCACCAACAATTTCACCAAAAGCTGTAACCAGGGCAATTTGTATCAGTTTGTCTGGTTTGTTTGCTCCTACCATAACAATCACAACTTCTGCTGGTAGAATGCCCACAGATGAGATGAAAACACCAGTATAACCTAGTTTTCCCATCCAGATGGTTGCTGTCATTAACAAATCCGATATCATAAGCAAGTATCATATCATTACTTAATAAATAAATACATGTTCCACTTTTTTGTTGGTAATGTTAATATTGTTTTAATACTATATGGACGAAATAAGGGAACGAAGAATTATTAAAACTTCAAATAAAAACTGGTTTAAAGAAAGAATGTCTAGGTTTAGACCAATTGTCTTTCTTAAAAAGAACCTACCGATTCTTGTTTTTCTTTTGCTCTTAGTGATTTCTATTCTTGCTGGTCTTTGGAATATTCGCAAATTTGAAATTTTGCAGGAAGATGGGGGAGAAGTAGATGGGAAAGTGCATAAGATAGTAGAAGATTATTTAAAAAAAGAGATAAAGGGAAGGAATTTTTTCTCAATACATTCTAGCAAGCTGGCCAAGGAGTTGGCTGATGAAATTTCGTATGTTCAGTTTGCTACTGTTTCTAAAAATGTTCCTAATTCTTTAGTTGTTGTATTAAAAACATTCCCTCCAAAAATTGTTGCATATACAAAAGATTCTCGATGTACACTTCTTTCTGTTGATGGGGTTGTTTTAGAAAATCTTTGTGAGCAGGAGGAGGATATCAGTGCATGTTGTATAGATTTTCATTCTAAAGGGAGTTACTATCTTTTCCAGTCAAATGATGTTGATATTGCTAAGTTGGATAGTGGAGGAGAGAAGCTTTTAGTGATGGAGACAATTTCGAAGATAATTAAAATTGTTAGGTCTTTTGAGATTGATATAAAAGAGGTTAGCCTAAAGGAAAATATTGTGGAGATTAAAGATGACAAAGAGAGAATTGCTAGATTTACACTTTCTGGAGATATAGAAGAGCAATTAGCTAGGTATTTTGTTGTAATGGGTAAGGTCAGAAGTGAAAGTATGGAGTACAAAGAGGTTGATGCTAGGTTTAATAGGCCTGTTGTTAAAAACTAGCTTCTTTCAGGCCAGGCCTAGGCCTGGCCTGAGTTTAGAATCTGTTCATCTTCACTTAAAATGTTTTTCTTTTTGACTTTTTTCATTCTATCTCGTAAGTAAAACCATTCGTATTTTTCTAAAGGTAGCCCAGAAAGGAGTTCTGCTTCTAGAGGGTTCTTTCTAAGGTAGTTTATAACGGTGTGTAAATCTTTTAGGTCTGTTATCCTTCTTATTTGGAAGGGTGATTGAAATAATCGACCAACTCTTTTATGTTCTCGATTGAAGTACATAACATAAGAGGTCATAAATGCATGCATAAATTTCGAAATATCATCTTTGTTTTTCCAGCATTTTATGATCAGATGGTAATGGTTTGGCATCAGGCAGAAAGAAATACTCAATAGGCGATATTTTTTGCAATATTTAAAAAACTGGTTTTTGAAAACTTTGTAGTCTTTCTTTCCTCGAAATATCTCTTTTTTCTCATTCCCTCTGTTATATATGTGGTAAAAAGAGTTTTTTCTGTATATGAATTTGGTTGGTAATTTGCTCATAATTCAATCATACAGAACAATTATTAAATTTAGATTAACTGAGGCCAGGCCTAGGCCTGGCCTTGATTCATACATATTTAATATCTTCTGAGATTGTACTGAGTAAGGACTTAGGATATATGCTAGTTCAAATCTAAGAAAAACTATTTGCAACGGACAAGCCTCAAGCAAAGGATACTGTATTAGAATTGTACTTTTTTGCGATTACCTATTTCTTAACAGAGGCCAGGCTTAGGCCTGGCCTCTTGCGAAAGAATACGATTTTGATTATATTATTATATTGATGTTGTCAAAGGACATCTTTTTTGTATAATAAGTTAAGTAAAATAATACTGTTATATACATATGGCACGAAAAATAATAACCGCGATAGATGTTGGAACCTCGAAAATCACTACTCTAATAACCTCTGTTGAAGATGGGAAGAATCCAACAGTCATAGGTGTTTGTGCCTATCCAAGCAAAGGAATTAAAAAAGGTGTAGTCGTTAATATTGACGATGCAACCAGTTCCATTCTGGAAAGTGTAACAGCAGCCGAAAGAATGGCAGGTGTAACAGTCTCCGATGTTGTTGTTTCAATTAACGGTGAACAAGTAACAAGCTTAAACAACAAAGGTGTCGTAGCTGTATCAGGAAGTGAAATAACTATTGATGACACATATAGGGCGATAGAAAATGCAAGAACCCTTTCTCTCCCAGACAATCTAAATCCAATACACATCATTCCTCGAGAATTTGTAGTTGATAGTCAAGGAGGTATCAAATACCCAATAGGAATGAGTGGTGGAAGGCTAGAAGTTGAAACACATATTATTACAGCTCCTAACTCGTATTGGCAAAACATCAAAAAATGTGTTGAGCAAGTAGGTGCAACAGTATGTGATGTCATATTTACAGCATGGGCATCCTCTTTAGCGGTTCTAACCGATACAGAAAAAGAGCTAGGAGTAACACTTTTAGACATAGGGGCTGGTACAACAGGTATTACAATCTTTCAAGAAGGATCAATAATATATAGTGCATGTGTACCTCTAGGAGGTATTAGTATCACCAGTGACATAGCAATAGGACTACAAGTATCTTTAGAAGAGGCTGAGAAAATCAAGGTCAATATGAACACACTATTTGACACTAAATATGATGGGTCAAAAACAAAAGACATAGCCTCTATCCCAACAATATTAAGGAAAAAAGAACCTCCAGTACAGAAAAAGAAAGAAGAAGACTTAGATTTAAATGCAATAGGAATAGATAAAAAAGTTTCCAAAGAGATGCTTAGCAAGATTGTGAAAGCAAGGTGTGAAGAAATCTTTGAAATGGTAAAGGAAAACATCTCCAAAGCAGGATATGACATAGCAATGCCAGCAGGTATTGTTCTCACAGGAGGGAGCTCATTGCTAAGAGACATTACAAAATATGCACAGGACATTTCTAAAGTTACAGGTCGAGTAGCATACCCATCTGGGTTAACAGGAATGACAGAAGAAATTTCAGACCCAGCATATGCTTGTGTACAAGGTTCAATAAAACATGCAATAGATGATGATGTAGATGTAGGTAGTGGAGCAGGCGAAAAAGGTAAGGTTGATATGAAAGGATTTTTTGGTAAAATAAGCGAATGGTTTAAGTCATTACTGCCATAAAGAATTTAAATTTACAGTAAGACAATTATGTTAGTTAGCACAAATGTAGATCCAGTAGCAAAAATAAAAGTAATCGGTGTGGGAGGTGGTGGTTGTAATGCAATAAATACAATGATTTCTGATTATGATATTGCTGGAGTTGAATTTATGGCATTCAATACAGATGCACAGGCACTAAAAATGTCTCAGGCAGCAGTTACACTCCAGCTAGGAGAAGAACTTACCAAAGGCTTAGGAGTTGGTGGAAACTCAGACTTAGGTGCACAGGCTGCAGAGGAGAGTCTAGATCAGATACAGGAGCATCTTGAAGGTGCAAATATGGTCTTTATCACGGCAGGTATGGGAGGTGGTACAGGTACAGGAGCAGCTCCAGTAATTGCAGGAGTAGCCAAAAACATGGGAGCATTAACAGTTGCTGTTGTAACAAAACCATTTGATTTTGAAGGTAACAAACGAAGGGAAATAGCAGAAGAAGGAATTGCAAAACTTCGAGATAAAGTAGATACCCTAATTATAGTCCCCAACCAAAGACTCTTAGAAATAGTTAATGAAAGTGAAAAACTGTCCTTTATAGATGCTATGAAAAAAGTAGACTCCGTTCTAGCAGAAGGTGTAAACAGCATATCAAACTTGATTAGTGAAACAGGATATATCAATGCAGACTTCAATGATGCTAAATCAGTAATGGAAAATGCAGGAACTGCACTCATGGGTATAGGAAGAGCATCAGGAGACAACAGGGCAGAAGATGCTGCAAGAGCAGCAACATCAAGCCCACTCTTAGATATGTCAATCGAAGGTGCTACTGGAGTTTTGTACAATATTGTTGGTGCAGACTTAACCCTTGCTGAAATCAGTGAAGTATCAGAATTGATTAGAGAGGCAGTAGATCCATCAGCAAATATTAAATTTGGAGCACAGATTAATCCTGAAGCTGGAGATGAACTAACAATTACCATTGTTGCAACAGGTTTTGACGAGTCAAAGCAGGTATATAGACAGAAACAACAAGAAGAAGGATCCTCTGTACCACCTGTTAGAACATTTGGATTTGACAGACCAACACCACCATCATCTGAAGAAATAACCACAGAGAAAGTAGCTGAAACACTCGATTCTTTTGACAGTCAAGACGATGTAGATGAAATTGTAGACTCAGAAGATAGCATAGAACCACCAGCAAATCTTCAAGTTGAAGACCCACTAGATGTTCCAGCATTCATGAGAGAGAAAAAGTAGTCCTATCTTTAGTATAATCAAACATGAATTCATTGAAAGCTCCTCGTGAAGGAAAAGGTCTTTTTAATTGGACATTCCTATTTACTATTGCTTCATTAGTAATAATTGGGTTACTTACTCTCTATTCAACACTAATTCTACCAACAGGAGGTATTGGTGATAACTCTATTTTTACAAAACAATTACTATTTCTTGCAGTTGGAATACTTCTGTTTTACATATTAAGCAAAATAGACCTATCATCACTAAAACAGTGGCAATTACTACTTGTAATATATATATTTACAATAGCACTACTTGTTGCCACACTACTCTTTGGACCCCCAATCAAAAATGTTAAAAGATGGCTTGTCATAGGTCCTATACAAATACAGCCTTCTGAAATTGCAAAACTAACAGTCATAATCCTAACAGCAGCAATATTCTCTTTCAAAAAGAAATTTAATGAATGGTTTCTCTTTCTAATATCCTTCATACTAACTCTTCCTATACTTCTCTTGATATATCTTCAGCCAAGTGGAAGTATGACACTCTTAACATTTGGGATATGGTTTGTTCTAGCATTCATGGGATTAAACAGTCCGATTAGAAATTTCGTTCTTCTCTCTATAATCTCTCTTACAGTAGGAGCTTTTCTATTTTCCTCTGTAACAGGAAACAATCTCTGGTATCTTCTCCTTATACCCTCTGTAGTAATCTCGATTCTTGGCTTCTATGTCAAAGATAATTGGAAAATATTAATCACAATATCTCTTTCATTAGCATTAATTCTTGGGGGCATTACCTCAGTAGCATGGCATAAAGTATTAAAAGAATACCAAAAAACAAGAATTGTAGCTTTCATTGCACCAGAAGAAATATCACCAGACAAGCTTTTTAATGTTAATCAATCAAAAATAGCAATAGGCTCAGGACAGATATTTGGGAAAGGGTTTGGAAATGGGACACAAAGCAAGAGGAATTTTCTTCCTGAATTTAGAACAGACTTCATATTTGCAGCTTTTGCAGAAGAATTTGGTCTTGTTGGAAGCCTTTTTTTGATGACACTCTATGCGATTCTCATAATATTCTCTTTCTGGAGTGCAATAGCTAGTGAAAGTGATACAGCTCTTTCTTTAATATGTATTGGTGTTGGAGTAAAAATTCTTTTAGAGATATTTATAAATATAGGAACAAATACAGGTGGCATACCAGCAACGGGTATTCCTCTGCCTCTTATGAGTGCAGGAGGTACAATTACAATTATTACACTTGCAGCACTAGGTTTAGTTAATAATGTAGGTAAACAGAATGCACAAAAAGTACGAACAAAGAGTGCAGATATAGTTGAAATTTATGAAAAGTAATAAAGTTGTTGACTTTTACCTTTACATAGCATAAAATCCTTTACTATGGCAACAACAAAAGAAACAAAAACAGAAAAGAAAACAACAGCAACAAAGAAGGCAGAGCCTAAGAAAGTTGTTAAAAAAGAGGAAAAGAAAGCAACCGTTGCAAAAAAGGTTGTAAAAAAAGAAGTGAAAAACACAGAGAAGACTTCTGCTAAATTTGCAGTTATAGCAATTTCAGGTGTACAGCTTAAAGTCTCAGAAGGTATGGAGTATGAGGTAAACAGATTAGAGGGAAATAAAGGTGATAAGTTAGAGATTAAAGAAGTACTCTTAATTTCTGATGGTAAGGATGTTAAATTAGGAAAGCCATATATCGATGGTGCATCTGTCAAATTAGAAATAACATCTCATAAAAAAGGCAAAAAGATCGAAGGCTTCACATACAAAGCTAAATCTAGACAAAGAAGAAGGTACGGTTTTAGACCAAGTATCACTAGAGTATTAGTTAAAAGTATTTAATAAAATGCCCAAACAGCTTTTCATTCAATCGGGAGCATTCCCAGAGATATCATTTGCAGAATTACACTCTGTGCTTTTAGCATTTGGACTAACTAAGAAGTATTTAACCAAGTATGGCGATTCAGTATTTCTTTTGAATGTTGATAAGAAGCTAACAGTAGAGCTTGCTATGACAATATTTTCAAGGTTAGGAGGTGCTGTAAGAATAGGTGAGATAGTTGAAGATATAGATTCTTTTGAAATGAATAGTCAACAGAAGTCTAAAATAACATTTGGGATATCAATATTAGGTAATACAGAGAGAACAGATAGCTCTTTTTTGAAAAAATTAGCAAATAATATTAAAAGAAAGTTAAAAGAAAATTCCACATCTTCAAGATTTATACTACCAAAAGATAGAGAACTTTCTTTAAATGCTGCACAGGTTATTAAAAACAGTATTCTTTCTGAAGGCTTTGAACTTCTCTTAATCAGAAATGGAAATCAAGAAATATATGGGAAGACATTAGATATACAAGATTTAGAAGGTTTTGTAAGTAGGGATATACAAAGACCTGAAAGCAATCATGAAATGGGTACACTCCCAACTAAATTGGCAAGAATGATGGTTAATCTTACAGGTTTAAAGGGAGGGACTATCTGGGATCCATTTTGTGGATCAGGTACAATTCTAATGGAGGCTGCTGTCTTAGATTTTAACTTCTTAGCATCAGATATTGATTCAAGAGCTGTCATAGATACAGATAATAATATCAAGTGGCTTTTAGAAGATGGGCAGATAACCAATAAAACCCTGTATCAAGCATTTCAGTTTGATATTCTTAAACCCAACCCGGATATTGTTAATAAATTAAAAAACACAGAGATAAATGCAATTGTTTGTGAACCGTATATGGGACCACCACAGACGAGAGTTCTTTCTGTAGAGTATGCAAACAAGCTTTTGGGTGATGTAAAGGCTTTGTATAAGAAGCTTTTTGATTTGATAGATATCAAACTACAAAAGAGAGGTATAAAAATTGTAATGATTGTTCCGTCATACAAAACAGATAAAGGTTGGATAACTTTTGGAATTAGAGAGTTGGTAGGAAAACGATGGGATCTGAAAAATTCATCTCTAACATCAGGGGACTTGAAGTGGAGCAGAAAAAATAGTATCATTACCCGAAACATTTTCATACTGGAAAGAACCTAGTATGTGTATATAACTTGAAGTAAATATTACATGGCAAAGGTCGCGGCAGGTAGTACAACATCAAATCATGGTAAAGTAGCTGGAAAAAGGCTTGGTGTTAAGAAGTATGCTGGAGAGCAGGTAAAAGCTGGGAATATCATTGTCAGGCAGAAGGGTTCTGTCTATCATCCTGGTGATAATACATACATGGGAAAGACACATACAATCCATGCTCAAACAGATGGTACAGTTGCTTTTAGAAGGATGAGTGGATTTAAGAGAGGAAAGTTCTTCGTAGATGTAGTAAAATAGTCATAGAGCTATGGCTAAATCCAGATTTATACAGATAGAGAGTAAAAATGCCCTTTTGGAGCTTTTAAAAGAGGGTAGGGAGTTTGATAGAATATATGCAGCTGGTAGTGCTTTTAAAGATGAAAAAAGCAAAGAGATATACAGACTTGCAGGAGAGAAGAGAATTCCAATTCTAAAAGTTTCCAGAAAAGCAATTAATAGGAGGCTTAGGTCTTCTTCTGCTGAGAGTATTGTTGGTGTGATGTATTCCCAAAATAGTTGGACTCTAAGAGAGCTTTTAGAGAAAATATATGAAGAGGGTAAACAGCCCTTCTTTTTGATTTTAGATGATTTGAAGTATTCTCAGAATATTGCAGCCATAATGAGGACTGCTTTTGCTGTAGGTGTTAATGGGATAATTGTTAATCCTCAAAAGAAGAGTTTAATATCTGATGAGACAATCAGAATCTCAATGGGAGCTGCAGAGAGAGTACCGTTGGTAGAGATGAAGCTCTTTGAGGCTCTCAAGACTCTTAGAGAGCATGATATTAAGACATATGCAATACATATGGAGGGGAAAAACTACTATGAAGAGAATCTGAGAGGTCCAATTGCTTTTGTGATGGGTGCGGAAGATGTCGGTATTTCTACAGGAATACTTGAGAGGGTAGATGGAATGCTTTCAATCCCAATGAGAGAGGGTATAGGTTCACTTAATGTTAGTGCAACTGCATCAGTACTGACATATGAAAAACTAAGACAAGAGGTTACTTCTTAAAATCATTCTCAAGAAGTTTCTTCATTAGGTCATCTAGTTCATCAACAGTATTATATCTAATTGTTAACTTCCCTCCTTTTGTCATCTTTCTAATATGTGCTGTATATCCAAGCTTCTTACTTAACTGCTCAGAATACTTATCTGTTTGAGCATCTGTAGTTTTCCATAATCGAGTAGTAGAGCCTTTACCATACGAAATCTTTCTTACAAGCAATTCAGTTTCTCTAACACTCATACTTCTTTTTATTACTAAATCTGCTGCAGCTATTAAAGAAGTCCTATCCTTAATACCCAAAAGTGCTCTGGCATGTCCTTCACTTAATCTTTCATTTAAAATATCCTCTTTGACAGGCTCTGGAATATTAAGCAATCTAATTTTGTTTGTAATTGTAACTCTGTTTAAACCAACTTTTTTTGCTATCTCATTTTGAGACATACCAAATTCATCTTGCATCTGTTTGTATGCATATGCTTCCTCAAGGGGATTCAAATCTCTCCTTTGAACATTCTCAATGATTGCAATCTCTAACATCTCTTTTGGTGAACTATCCTTGATTACAACAGGTACACTCTTAAGACCTGCAAGCTGTGAAGCTCTTAATCTTCTTTCTCCAGCTATTAAGTAGTATCCATCTCCATCTTTTCTTTTTGTGATAATTAATGGTTGTATCACACCATGCTCTCTAATTGAATCTGCAATTTCAATTAACTCCTCTGGTTCTATATGCATTCTAGGCTGGTATGGGTTAGGAGCAATCTTTTCAATATCAAAATTAGGATTGAAAGAGCTAGTAGAGTTATCTATTTCATTGGAACTAATCAAGGCAGCTAATCCTTTTCCTAATCTTTGTGATTCGTTCATATTTTTACTTACTTAATTTAATCTTCGAATCTTTTAATAAATTCGTTTGCTAATTTGTTGTATGCCATTGCACCGGTTGAATTTTTATCGTATTGAAAGATTGTTTTCCCATGAGATGGAGATTCTGAGAGTCTTACATTTCTAGGTACTATGGATTTGAATGCTGTATCCTTGAAAAATTCTTTTACATCATCAACAACACTTTGTGAGAGTTTGGTTCTACTGTCATACATTGTTAGTACGATACCACCTATTTTAAGCGATGGGTTGACCCCTTTTATTAACTTGGTTGTTTCAATTAACTGTCCTAAACCTTCTAAAGCGAAGTATTCACACTGTATTGGGATTATGAGTTTCTTGGCAGCACTAAGAGCATTAATTGTTAGAAGGCCTAGGGATGGTGGACAATCAATTAGAACATAGTCAAATTCTTCATGCATACCATCTAAAGCTTTCTTTAGAAGTAGTTCTCTAGAAATCATGTTTACCATCTCTATTTCTGCACCTGCAAGAGAGAGGTGGGAAGGAAGTAGGAAGAGGTTTGGAGATGTTGTAGCTACAAATACAGAAGAGATGGGTTCTCCCTGAATTAAAACATCGTACACACTCTTGTACGGTGCTTGGTCTGTTGAATCCCAGCTTTGTTTGTCAAATTGTTGAGTGAATCCAACTCCTGAAGAGAGGTTTGACTGAGGATCAAGGTCAATGAGGAGGACTTTCTTTTTCTTTTGTGCTAGTGCAGCACCTAAATTCATGACTGTTGTTGTCTTACCAACTCCACCTTTTTGATTTGCGATTACGAATATTTGCATATATAAAGATTAGCATGTTTCACACAAGAATTCTACAATCCTTGGTAAATTTCATGCTTAACAAGTCTAAATTGACCAAATGGGTAGTAAACAATCCATGCTTTTCCCTTAATATCTTTCTCGTCAATTGGTCCAAAAGCTCTAGAGTCAGAGCTGTGAGGTCGATTATCTCCACATACAAAATATCTACCTGCGGGAACAGTCACATTCTCTCCTTCTGTTAAATATTGACCCCCATTAGTATACACACTGCTTTGGAGGTAGTGAGATTCATCAAGTAGTTTACCATTTATGTATAGTTTACCATCTTTGAGCATTACACTTTCACCAGGTAGACCGATTATTCGTTTTATAAAATCCTGATTTTCTGAATATTTGAAAATGATGACATCTCCTCTTTTAGGTTTTCCAACCTTGTATACAATTTTGTTTGCCATTAACATTTCTTGATTTTTGTATGTAGGGTGCATTGATTGCCCAACAACCTCATGTGGTGTCATTACGAAGAGATATATGACTACAGATATGACCAATGCAACAACAACGGTTTCTATAAAGGAAAGAATGAATTTCCCAACGGAACCTAAAGCAGATGCAAACTTTTCTTTTGTTGTTGGTTCTTCTACTGGTTCAGAGTCGTACATTGTGTGGACAGATAAAATAGAGTTACTCCATACAGTCTATTCAAAGGATATGGTTTTGTCAATTATTCTCTATCATTCGTAACATCTCCACTTCCTTCTAACGATATTTTCTCTCCTAGAAATGTAGGTTTAGGTTTTAGTATGACTTTAAAAAAATCTTTGTTCTGTGCAAATATCTCTCTTGTTAATCTAGAACTATGTCCACTCATAATACTTTTTGTTGCATTAGCACCAATTACATCAATATTTAATTTCTTAGCAATATATATAGCTCTGTACAGATGATACTCTTGTGATACAACAACCATTCTCTTAACATCAAAAATATATCCAGCCCTATACATACTTTCATATGTTGAAAAACCTGCATGATCCATGAAGATATCTTCTGATGGTACACCTTGTTTCTTTGCATAATCTTTCATTATATTAACCTCATCATAGTATTTCTTACCATGGTCTCCACTCATGATGATTTTTGGAGCTATTCCATTTTTGTATAGAGATATACCTGTTTCTAATCTTTCTTTGAGGATAGGGGTAGGGGAATTACCTCTTACACCGCTTCCTAAAACAAGTATTGCGTCATATTTCTTTTCATTTTCAATAGTAATGTTTTCTTCTTTATATATGTATTTCTGAGTACTTTTCATTACACCCATACTAATAGATAGTATTGATATTGGTATGAGAAAAAGAACTAATAGTGAAAAGAGGAGTAATTTTTTAGATTTGAAGAAGTTTTTCATCAAAATATGGTACCGCTACGGGGAATCGAACCCCGGTTTACAGGATGAAAACCTGTTGTCCTAGACCACTAGACGATAGCGGCATTACAGAGAGATTCTACTATAATTCTAACCTTTTGTGAAGATTATGACACTTCTCCTTTTGCAATCATACTAAGTATCTGTTGTTCTTCTGCAAATGTTGCTCTTTTGAATGCTACCAATTCCTTCTCATATACATATCTCCTTTTGCATTTGCATTCTACCATTACTCTGTTATCTGACAGATTACCTAGTTTTTTAGCTTTTGCTAATGGTGCTGTACAACCTACACATAACTCTCTTTCTAGTAGTACATTTTGAAAGGGTCTTACTATTTTCTTGAACATGATAGTAATTCTAACATATATTATCTACTTTACAATACAACCTATAGTGTTGTGTAAATATTTTATTCTTGGTATAATGGTCTTGTATATTCACATATGTGAATTACAGCACATTCAAAAACTTATAAAAGGAGAGTTATATGAACGGCTCGTATTTAGAAGTACCAAGAGAACTAAACTCGAAAGGGCTTCGGATTTGTAGAGGAATTCCAGAAGATATAGATTTGTTGGTCTTTCTGGACGAAAAAAAAGGGGAGAAATATATAAAGCAAATAATTGAAGAAGTAATTAATGTTAGTAGCAATCTGAGAGTTAATGCTCTTCTCAAAGGTTCTAACGGGTTTGGAATTTTTATTCCCACAGGACTTTGTGTCGAAGATGTGAACGAAATCTTTGAAAAGATGATCAGTTCCATCTTAGCAATGTAAGTTTTTAATAAAGCACCAAAAGAGGAGGGATATGTATACAGTAATGTATATTTTTAAATATCTACTACAACCTCAATTGGTGCTTTTTTCTTTTTCTAATGATATAATCCGATAGTAATATTTAAAAACCTTTTAAGAATGATAAGCAATAATATTGAACTAAACCACCCAGACATCGAAAGTCCAGAAGAGATAAGTAGTAAGATTAGAGGGGCTAGACAGATCCTAAAAGAAGTCTTTAAGAAAGATAAAAGGTTAGGGGTGAAGATATCAGAGGGTTTTCTTGTTCAAGTACCTGTAAATTTAAGAGATAAAGATATCGATAGGTTAAGTGAGATAATTTTTGTAGGCTTTAAAAACTTCAAATTAAAAGAATCAGATTTAGGTAATAAGATTCCTATGGATTCTGTTCTTAACATCCCACAGGAGTTACCTCTCATAGATGTATTGGATACTGCTGTTGTATTAGCAAATAGATTAGGTAAAGAGGTTAATTTAATAACAAATAATGGAGAGAACTGCTATACAATCCCCTTTGGTCTGAAAAATGGTGTTGATAAAGAAGATGTTGATTCAGATGTTTTGATCTTAATAGATGCTTTAGAGAAAGGTTTTGAGGTAAAAGAATACTTCTAAAGTGCCGAGGAGAGGACTCGAACCTCCAAGGGTTTTACCCCATATGCTCCTAAGGCATACGTGTCTGCCAGTTTCACCACCTCGGCCTAACAGGGTATATTCTACTAAAAATATGATGTTTTGGGTAGTCTAACTCCAATTCTTGTTTCATTATCACCTTGAATAAGTTTAGGAACATATGCAACAAGGAACTAATTAGAATCAATCAAGTGGATAAATGGTTTTGTAGAGGGATTAATAGGTAAGAAGGAAACAGAAAAAATAAGCAAAGAATACTTTATGACTTTTTGGGAGAGATGGTATTTACTATTACAAAGGATAGGGTATTACAAAGATAAGATAGAGAAAGACTAACTCTCCTGATTCTCTCCAAATACTTTCCCATATACCTTAACACAACCTGCTTCCTTATATTTAGCATTCTTTAAAACCTCTTCCTGTGTTAAACACTCCCCAGGTATATCCTCTCTAGTTTCTTCTAATTTAATATGTCCCTTCATAGGTTTAACACCATCAGTATTAACCTCCTGAAGTACAGATGCAGACTCTAAAATACCCTCCATCTGAGGTGTAAACTTCTTTAACTCCTCATCTGTAAGAGATATTCTAGATAGATTAGCAATATGTTTAACATCTATTTTCATTTCTTTAATTCTTCTACTAAAGTATTTCTAACATCATTTGGATTAGCAGTACCGTGTGTTAATTGCATAACTTTACCAACCAAGAAACCAATACTAGCTTCCTTACCACTCTTGTAGTCTGCAACTGCTTGAGTATTCTCATCTATGACCTGTTTTACAATATCATCAAGACTCCCTACAGACTCCTTAGCACTCTTTAATTTCTCAATCTCGTCTGTAATGTTAAGACCTTTTTCAATGCTCTGGTTTAACAGCTCCTCAGCTTTGTTTTTTGTGAAGACATCCTCTTTGAAAGCAACTATTAACTTTGCTAAATCATCTCCATTAACACCAATATCAGCAATCTCTTTACCCTGTTTGTTTGCAATTGCATATAGTGGTCCCATTATCCAGTTAGAAGCCTCTTTAGCAGAATCTTTCTCATTCATACTCTCAGAGAGTTTTTTCTGTAGTTTCTCAAAATACTCAGCACTCTCTTTTGTTGAAGAAATGACATCTGCAGCATACTCTGTAATGTCCCAATCATTCATATATCTCTTAATCTTCTCATTAGGAAGTTCTACAATCTCTTTTTTAATTCTTTCAATATCTTCCTTTGAAATATCAATCACAGGAATATCTGGTTCTGGCATATATCTGTAATCATCAGCACTTTCTTTGTATCTTTGGAACTCTGTTATACCTTTTGCAGCATTCCAACCTCTTGTTTGCTGTTTAATCTCCTCCCCATCTTCAAGCTCTTTACTCATTCTCTCAGCCTCATACTCAATTGCTTTTTCTACTGCTGTAATTGAACCAATATTCTTAACTTCAACTTTAGGATTTAATTTGTATTTACCAATTGGGAGTATCTTTCCATCTTTGTATTCCCATTTTCCTTTCTCTTGGATTGATATGTTTGGTTCACATCTCATCTGACCTTTCTCCATATCAGCATCTGAAATGTTTAGATATCTAGCAATCTGTCGTATTTTAGTAGCATAATCTTTAGCATCTTTTGCACTTCTAATATTTGGTTTTGTGACAATTTCAATTAATGGTACACTAGATTTGTTGTAGTCAACTAAAGTATATTCTTTTCCACTGCCACTCTCTACATGATGTGTAGATTTAGCAACATCTTCTTCTTGATGGATTCTTTCAATTGCAACTTTCTGACCATTTGAAATTTCTACATACCCATCTGAGCATATGGGGTCTTTGTACTGACTAATCTGATATCCTTTTGGAAGGTCAGGGTAGAAGTAGTGTTTTCTGTCAAAGTAGATTTCGTTTGCAATATTACAGTTTGTTGCAAGGCCCATTAATATGCAAAGTTCAATGGCTCGTTTGTTTGGAACAGGTAGTGCACCAGGTAGTCCTAAACATACTGGACAAACATGAGTATTTGGTTGTTTTTGGAAATATCCAGTAGGGCAGGAGCAGAACATTTTAGACTTAGTATTAGTCTGTACATGGATTTCTAAACCAATTATTACATCGTATTTATCTTTTAGTTCGTTGTTCATGTCGAATATATTACCAATTTTGCTTCTTCTTTTCTACTAATTTCTTCTTAATTTCTATTCAACCTTAGGAGTCATACTATCCTCTTTCTCTAACATCTCTTTACTAAGAGTATAGAAAGTTGCTTTACCTTTACCTTTCTGTTTTACATATCCCTTCTCCATCATATCTTTGAGGTCTCTAAAACATGTCATAAAGGAAACACCCAGAAGGTCTACAAGCTGCTTTCTATTAACCTTTTGATTTAATGTTAAGAAATCTATTATTTGTATCTGTCTAGGTGCTAAGTATAGTTCTAAAGAGCCCTGTTTTTTAACTTTTTTAGTATATGTATCTTTAAATTCTTTAGAAACTTCTAGAGATGTTAATGATATTGTATACAGAAATGCTTCTAAAAATGGTGTTAAATCTAATTTAGGTTTCGTCATCTTATGTGCAGAGAGGAGATCTTCAGAGATATATTCAATGGATTTGAAATATGGGAATATGTTGTCTGGATTATACCCATATTTTTTTGCAAGAATCTCTGCTACTAATATTGCTGTGATTTGATTACCTGCTGTGAATGGTGCTTTATCTAAAAATTCATATATCATTACACCAATTTTAATCAATCTGTGATTATTATCTGCACCGTTTTGTATCCAATCAAAAAGCTCATTAAAGTGTGAGGTAATATTGAGGTTGGGATAGAAGTCTCTTGCTTTGTACCACGTGTCATATATTTCATTTGGTTTCTCTGAAAAACTTCTTAATTTGCCAACATCCCAGTCATCTACAATATCTTTAACAACAAGTCTATTTAAATGCATGGCTAACTCCATGGAGGGCTTGAGGGATGTGGTATTGCTATATGACCTTACAAAGTCTTTTGCACTTCTAAAGTTTGTAAATATTTTTAACTTTTTTCTTTCTGAAGGGGTTTCTTGTCCTCTTTGTATTAGTAGTGATTTGTTGTATCCAATGGGAGAAGCTATTAGGTTACCAAGTCTCATGATATCTTCTGTGGCATATTTTTCTTCAATAGTACTTTTATATTTCTCCGGAAGAGGATTGTATTTAATATTGTTTATGGATAGCTCGTATTTAACAATATAGTCTAGGATTAGGTTTGTTAATGTATATTTAGGTGTTTTCATTGTTGTAGTAATTGAAAGCTGGTAGATGGTCTCGAACCATCGACCTGTCCCTTACGAAGGGAATGCTCTACCAACTGAGCTATACCAGCAATCGTAACAGGTATTGTAACAGAAGGGTGTACTGTATGCAATATTTCCACATAGGATTTTTGATATAATCTACTAGAATGTCAAAACCAAAGAAATATAATCTAGAAAGAAAAGATAGGATAGGGTGGGATACATACTATATGGCAATTGCAAAACTTTCTGCTATGCGAAGTAAAGATCCCAACACTCAAGTAGGTGCATGTATTGTTGGAGATGATAATAGAATACTCTCAATTGGATATAATGGTGCACCTAATGGTTTTGAAGATAATGAATTTCCTTGGGCCAGAGAGGGTGAATATTTAGAAACCAAATATCCTTATGTTGTACATGCAGAGAGGAATGCAATATTAAACTACAGAGGTAGCAGGAAAGATATGGAAGGTGCAAAGATATATGTAGATCTTTTCCCATGCAATGAATGTGCGAAAGAGATAATTCAGTCAGGTATTAAAGAGGTTGTATATTTATCAGACAAATATGCAGATATGGATGAGACAAAAGCATCTAAAAAATTGTTTGATACCTGTGGGGTTAAATACAGACAACTTGATGAAGAAAGTAGAGTATCTTTGAATATCAACCTAAAGGAGTAAGCGAGAGACGGGGTTCGAACCCGCGACCTTCTCCTTGGGAAGGAGACATTCTACCAACTGAACTACTCTCGCATGACATATGTATTCTACTAAGAAAAAGGGGGTATTTCTACCCCCTCTCAAGATCAATATCTTAAACTATGCTGTAATCTTCTTCTTTACATCAACCCAATCCTCTTTTAATTGTTCTCCTAGCTTTTTAGCAGCATCTCCAGTTGCTTCTCCACTGCTCTTAAAACTGTCGACTATCTCTGCAACTATTTTTTTGTAGTCCTCAGAATTAATTTCCTTTCCAGCCTTTTTAAAACTTTCAATCTTTTTTGCAATCTGTTTCTTTGCTTTTTCTAAAAGAGCTTCACCCTGCTTTTTAGTTTTTTTAGCAAATTTCTTAATATCTTCTCTTGTTTCTTTTCCAGACTTAGGTGCTAAGAGTATACCTGCTGCTGCTCCTGCTAATGCACCAATTGCAACTCCTGCTGCGACTTTGCCTGCTACATTATTTTTTTTATCTGACATATTTTAATTAAATTAAAAATTTAAATACTAAAATTTAACAAATTTGAATATCAAGTATGCAATTATGATCAATAATGATGGAATTAATATTGCAAGAAGTATTGTACCAAATGAATACTCTGGTGCTTTTGAGGTAACTTTCGTTGTTTCTTTTTTTTCTTCTTCCTTCTGTTCTTCTTTTTGCTCTGCTTGTGTGTTTTCTTCTGTCTCTTCCTCTGTTTGAATCTCTTTACTAGGTTGTACCAAGTCTAAATCCTCATGAGCATGTATATACATACCACTAAATGTTGTTGTTAAGAGGAATATTAAAGTTGTTAGAATTTTCTGTATGTTTCCCACAAATATATGTTAGCATATATGGCGATGATATATCCAGATACAAAAAAAGAAGAGCAATTATGGAAAGCAGGCTTTAAGTATGTTGTCGGTATTGATGAGGCAGGTAGAGGCCCTCTAGCTGGTCCTGTGGTTGTTGCTGGTGTTGTGATTGGTAGTTCAGAAGATTTGGTTGAGGGGGTTAAGGATAGTAAGAAGATGACAAAAAAAAGAAGAGAGGAAGCTTTTGAGAGTATTAAGAAAAAGTGTAAAGCATATGCAATTGGTATCATAGATGCTAAAGAGATAGACAGGATAGGGATAAAGTATGCTGTTAGAAAAGGTATGAAGAAAGTGGTTAATGATATTCAAGAGAAATTAGGGGAAAAAGTAGAGTACATTATTTCAGATGGTGCTGTTTTTCCAATTGATGGGTACGAGATGGAGATAATAGATAAGGGGGATAACTTTCACTACAGTATTGCAGCTGCATCTGTTCTTGCTAAAGTTACAAGAGATAGAATGATGGAGGAGTATTCCAGAATATATCCAGTATACGGTTTTGAGAGAAATTCTGGATATGGTACTAAAGAACATTTGGAAAGTATGTCAGAGTATGGTATTTGTGATATACATAGAAAGAGTTTTAAGCCTTGTAATATGTATTAGAATGGTAGTATAATGGCTGAGTATTTGTATATGGGGTGCTAGCTCATCCGGTAGAGCAACTGCCTTTTAAGCAGTTGGTGCGGGGTTCGAGTCCCCGGCACCTCACTTCCAGGGTTTTCCTGTCGTGAGACACATCGAAAACATTGAATAGGATTGACTTTTTTGGGGTTCGATATTCGTTATTTCCGTATGTAACACCCGCTGGGTACAGTAGCTTGAGTAACCTTCTCTTTTCCCTTGTCCCATAGGCACTACAGATGGGTTCGAGCCTTGTTATCCTTTCTTGAATATGTTCTTACCGACTAATATGCTTCCTATGATCCCGAGAATCCATGGTAACAAGTAGCTGTCATTATTAGATGAGCTTTTAGTATAAGAAGAGCTTGAATAATTGCTTGTATTAGAATAACTTCTGCTGTTTGTTTGTTTTTGTATAGGTTCTGCTGCTTTAGGATAGGTGTAGCTATTATTTCTTTTTGTAGTTGTTTTGGTAGGCATATAAGTACCTTCGTAAGACTGTCTCGGTTTTGTTCCTGGTTTACCTGTATAAGGGTTCACATTTCCTTGTGTGGACCAATTGTTGTTTACTGTCCTATCAGGATCCGAGCGATAGTGTGGCTGAACATAAGTACCGTCTTTTCTGTAATATCCTTTAACCCTTACAACAGCAGAGACAGAAGATGTGAAAGACGTTAGTAGTAAAACTACAACGAAAAGGGACTTGAGGAATTTGATTGTTTTATTTGTATTCATGAAAGGATTATACCCTATAATAAATAACCTGTAAAATCTTCTTAAATCAGAATCATTCAATATGGTTAATAAGGTTCTTGATTCCATTAGGTTTAACTAGAAGTTAAATTTTATGAAAAATATTTTTGATGTTATGAGACATTAAGCAATTCTTGTACAAAGAATCTCATTATGTTACGTTATTAATATAACTTTATATTTTTTAACATGGAAAAAGAAGAAATAAGTGTAGAAAAAACAACAGAACCTAAAAAGGATGTTGTTAAGGAGGAGCAGAATGATACAGAAAAATTTGCATTACCAAAAGGTCCTACTATTGCGGGAACAGCAGTTATTACACTTCTAGCTGGATCGATTATATTTGGATATTTAGGATATTATATAACTAAAAATTTCATATCCCCACGTCCTGTATATATAACAGAGCAATGTGTAGAGTGTGAGGAGTGTAAAGAGTGTGAAGAAACAGAGTGCACTGTAAAAGAGGAGAAAGAGTGTAAATGCCCGAATAGTCAGATAACCCTCTTTAACGAAGGTTGGATGAAACATATATCCTCTGATGTTAAGCTTAACCTTGAAACACCATCATATTCAGACAAGCAAGAATTGTTAGGGGAGAAAGTGTTATATACTTGGGATGCTAGAATATCAAAGATTGAAGATAGTGGGAATTTAGATTTTAAAAACTATGTAAAAACAATCTCGGCATATTATTTTCCAGTATCCCTTCCTCAAGGTTTTGGTTGCGGTGCTGGTTGTGCAAAGGAGAATGTCATAAATATCCATGTATTTAAGAACGGCTCTAACCTAACATTAGAGAAAGCAAGGGATCAATTGCTCTCAAATGTTGATCCAGAAACAGGTAAGATTACTGGAGAAATTAAAAACAAGTGGGGTGAAAGGACATATGAATATCTCTGGGAGGGGGTTGGTGGTCAACTCCAAGGTAACTTAGTTGTTAAGAATGGAAATATATATCAAGCAACATATTATCTTGCAGGAGAAGGTGAATCATTAAATATTGCGAAGAAAGTTCTTGATTCCATTAGGTTTAACTAAAGATATAGAATCTCTTGCTCAAACATTCATACTATGAAATAATGATATGCAACATCATTTACTAATGTATTTGCCCAAGTATTAAATCTTTGTTGCAGCAACACTCTCTAAGTGTTCTGTGATGTGTCTTGGAGTATTAAAATAATCTAAACAATATAACAATGAGAAATGTAGGAACAGTAGTTAGAGGAATTAGAACACCAACAATTAAGCATGGTGACAATCTCTTCCAGATAGTAATAGATTCATTACTTAAAGCATCACAGACTTCAAATTTTAAATTTAATGATAGAGATGTTGTTGGTATTACAGAAGCTGTTGTATCAATATGTGATTCCAATTATGTAAGTATCGATGATGTAGCAAAGGAAGTGGAGAAAAAGTTTGGTAATGAAGAAATAGGGCTAGTTTTTCCAATACTTAGTAGAAACAGATTCTCAATGATTCTTGAAGGGATATTAAAGTCTTGTAAGAAAGTACATATTCTTTTTAGTTATCCATCTGATGAAGTTGGTAATCATATTATGGATCCAGACATGTTGGATAGTGTGGATCAGGAAACATTCATTTCTTCTTTTGATGAAAAAGAATTCAGAAAGATGTTTGGATATGATTTCAAACATGAATTTACAGGCCTTGATTATGTTGAATACTATAAAAGTTTAGGAGAAGAAGGACAAGTTATTCCGCATTTTTCTAATGATCCTAGATATATTTTAAATTTTACAAAAAATATATTAGCCTGTGATATTCATACTCGGTTTAAAACAAAAAAACTGTTAAAGAGTGCAGGGGGAGATGTTGTATACGGTCTAGATGACCTTTGTAATGAAAAGACAGACAAGAGAGGGTATAACGAAGACTACGGACTTTTAGGCTCTAACAAAGTTGGTGACAAGTCTTTGAAGTTATTCCCAAGAAGCAAAGAAGGGGTCGAGTTGGTTAATAGGATACAGGAAGAGTTTCAGAAGATAACGGGAAAAAAGATAGAGGTGATGATATACGGTGATGGTGCATTTAAGGATCCTGTTGGGAAGATATGGGAATTGGCAGACCCTGTTGTTTCTCCTGCTTTCACAGACGGTCTTTTGGGTAGACCCAAAGAGATTAAGTTGAAATATATCTCTGAGAATTGGAATGGAGAAGGGAATTTAGACGAACATGTTAAAAATGCTATTAGAGAAAAAGGGAACGATGAATATGATGCAAATAATTCTTTAGGAACTACACCAAGACAGCTTACAGACCTATTAGGCAGTCTTATGGATTTAACAAGTGGAAGTGGAGACAAAGGCACACCTGTTGTTTTAGTACAAGGATACTTTGATGATTACACCTCCCTATAGTAAGATTAAAAAACCTTAAAAAAGCACTCTCAAGCCTTACCACACAAGGATAAGTTTTACCGACCAGGTCGGTTGATTTCTTTACAACCTTTTGTATGCAAAGTAAACTATTTACATTAATTTAATTAAAATATTCCGATGGAAAAGGAAAAGATTGATAAGAATCCTAACAAAATAGAAGCTTTGTTGTTAGTAATTCTTGCCTTGTTGATAGGTATCCCAGTTTTGGGTTACTTTATGTTTGTAGTAAACAAAACAGAGGTTAATACTGGCGCGATGAAGAAGGAGATTGTGAAGGAGGAGAGCTGTGAGACCTGCAATCCTGCTGAGTGTCCTAAGGTTGTAGAGCAGGGGTGTAAAGTACAAGAGGCAGAGGTGGATAATTCAGGATGGTCTATCTTTAAAGCTCCAGATATTAAAGTATCAGTAGAGATTCCAAATAAGATTGTTGATAATACTTTTGGTAAGACCAAATTAGAATCATACTGGTCTGTTACATCAGCCGATAAGGAGAAGAAGGAAAGAGCTACACCTGATGAGTTGGGTGAGAGAATTAATATTGTAAAAGCAGACTTTAAGCCTTTCAGTATTGGTGATGCTATCTGTGGTGGTCACGGTTGTGCAAATATGAGCTTTGTTGAAGTTGTTGCATACAAATTAAATGGAAGGAATCTTGACGATATTTGGAACAAGTTTGTAAAAGATATGACCAGCGACTCATCAAAGATAACAGGAGAGAAAACAGAGAAATGGGGAGTTTCTGCATATAAATATAAAATAGTGTCAGCTGGAGGTCAGGGAGAAGGATATCTTTTAGTAAAAAATGATCTACTATATAAGATGGGATACGACCTTTCTGAAAATCCCACAGAAGCATTTGAGTTAGCTAAGAAAGTTCTAGAGTCTGTAAAGATTTATTAAAAAAGAATAAAAATAGAAATTGTAGCTATTACAAAGGAGGGTATATAATTAAATAATAAAATTAATATATATACACATGAACAAAAGTAGAGGATTGTATATTATCCTTTTTGTTCTCCTCCTTTGTCTGCTAGGATTGGGTGGGCATTACCTTCTGTCTAAAGGAGTAATATTCCAGCGAGAAGAGAGGATTGTTAAAGAGGAGCAAGAGGAGAAAGGTTTGAAGATAACAGAACCAGAAGCTAATTCAGAAATAGGCTGTACTTTTACAATCTCTGGAAAAGCTTCTAAAGAATGGTTTTTTGAGAATAGTTTTCCATATGTAATATTTGTAGAGGGTAAAGAAGTTTTGAGTGGAGAGATATATAGTGATTATGATGATACCGAAAAAGAAATGATTTCTTTCTCTCAAAAAATAGATTGTAAGGAGGGTTGTTTGGGTTCTGGAGAGATACTTTTAAAGAATGCGAATCCATCAGGTCTAGAAGAGTATGCTAAGGAAGAAAGGATTCCAGTGAGATTCATATCCTCATGTGCTGTGCCTGATATAGTTAAAGAAAGCACAGAATAAAGGGTTAGAGCTTTGGAATAACTCTCCCTATCTCTTTCTCTAATGCATATGCCAAAGAGAACATAGTAGGTTCTTCGAAATGATTTGCAATAAACTGAATTCCTGTTGGGAGACCATTTGAAAGACCAGAAGGTATTGATATTCCAGGGAGTCCAGCTAGAGAGCTTCCCTCTGAAAGGACATCTGCTAGTTCTCCAAAGAGTGGGTTTTCTGCTTCTTTTTCTGTGAGTGCAACCGAGGGAGTTGCTGGTCCAACAATAGCATCGTATTTTTTAAAGATATTTGCAAAATCCTTTTTAATCAATTCCCTTACCTTCTCGGATTTTCTAAAACACTCCTCTGCATATCCTGAAGAAAGAGATATTGTACCAGTCATAATTCTTCTTTTTACCTCCTGCCCAAAACCTTCTCCTCGTGACATTTCATAGTTTTCTGTAATGGTAGAGATATCCTCTGTACTCAAGCCATATCTTGTACCGTCATATCTAGCAAGGTTAGAAGAAACCTCTCCTCTGCATGTAAGTGTATATACTGCAATACTAAGCTTTGGATCTAGAAGACTTACTTCTTCAATTTCAACACCCATACCTTTTAAGATATCAATACTCTTTAGGAAATTCTTTCTAACACCATCTTCCAAATCCATATACTATCAAAGCCTGCCATAATTTCAAGTAGATATGCACAATCTTTTACATCTTTACCTAAAGGTCCTGGGCAATCCAATGATGACCCCATTGACAAGACACCGTATCTTGAAACTCTTGAGTATGTAGGTTTAACTCCTACAACACCACACCAAGAGGCTGGAAGACGAATTGAGCCAGCTGTTTCTGTTCCAACTGTCCCAGCACAGAAATCTGCCGCTAATGCAGCAGCTGAGCCTCCTGAAGATCCTCCCGGTAGCTTTGTGTTATCCCAAGGGTTCTTTGTTCTACCAAAATATGATGTTGTTGTACTAGAACCATGACAAAACTCATCAAGATTTGTCTTGCCTAATACAATGGCACTTTCATCTAAAAGTCTTTGTACTACTGTAGAATTATATACAGGAGAGTATGTCTCCAACATTTTTGATGCACATGTTGTAGGTATGTTTTTTGTAGAAAAAACATCTTTGACAGAAATAGGGATACCTCCGAGTTTTTTGCTTTTCTCTTTTTCAAAATTACCATCAAATTCTTTTGCTTGATTTAGTGCTTGCTCATCTAATACAGAGGTGTAACTGTTTATTTCTATATCATGCTTTTCAATTCTCTCAAGGTAGTATTTAACTACTTCTGTAGCAGAGAGCTCTTTTTGCAGTAATTTCTCTCTAAGTTGTGTAATTGTATAGTTTTCCATTAAGCTATTTTATCAAAGTAAACATAAATTTAGAATAAATCTAAACCCCAATATATAAAGGAACAGATAGCAAAAGTTAGAAGTGTTCCAGCAATAGTTTGAGCCAATGTATGTTTCTTAAGTTCAATTCTAGACCAAGCAATTAAAGGTGTAAAAAGAAACATTAGAAAGAAATATGGCGATATTATGTATGCTAAAGTAGAAAAAAGAAATGTTGAGTATGTCATATGACCACTAATTTTCCAGAAGAATGTAACTACTGTAATTGCAGTAGCTATTGAAAAAAGAGCAAGAGATACAAATGTGACATACTCTATTCGATACTCTCTTAATATGAAAAAAAGGACTCCAAAAAAGAGTGTAAGAATAGAGAAGTAAATAGGTCTTTCTTTTCTGTTTGTTAAGTCGTAATCCGAGACTTTGCCCAATTTTTTCAACACTAGGTAGAGTAGGATAGGGAGTAGTATATATAGAGCTGAATAGATAGCTTTCAAATTAAAAGGTAATGATGAAAGGAATATTGTTAAGATGGGGGCTAGCATCATTGTTAAAAACCCGTTGAAAATCTCTGATATTATTCTAGCTATTTTTTGTTTGTTCATAAGTCACAATTTTATTACAAAATAGTTTAGTAAGCAAAATTTATTCTATATCCCAAAAAGCTGTTTTTTAACCTCATCTTCATCTACAAGGTCTAAAACTTCTAAATCTGCTTTTATTTCTCTCAATTTCTGCTTCTGTTTGTTTCTTACAGAAGTGTAAAAAATATCTAGAATTCTCTCTTCACTATCATCTGCAGATATTCTATTTGTTGATATGCTTTTACAATCCTTACATTCATGTACAAGCATAATTTCCTTATCCTTTTTATATGCTAAAGCAATTGGTTGCATATCTCCTTTACATTTTGACTCTCTATCTCCCGGTTTTTTCATATCTAAATGTTTAGAAAAGAGACAGAAAGGACAATGGTTTCTATGGTGTGTTCCAATATTACCCTGCTCTTCTACACTTTTTTTGCAATTAGTACAGACAAACATTAAAGTAGTTTTTGAGAAAATTTATCATTTTTGTTAATAACGACATATAATCGGTGTAGAGCTCTTGTTATTCCTACATAAAGTAATTTTGCACATAACAAAGAATCGTCGTAGTAGTTGGAATTAATATCAGCTAGAATTACAGAGTCAAACTCTAGACCTTTAGCATTTTCGATTGGCATTACTAGGATACCACTCTGGTAGTTGTTTTCATCATATTTTACAACCCTTTCTCCTATCTCCTCGCTATATTTTTCTAAAACAGCAAATATCTCATCAGCATGTCTTCGATCTCTTGTTAGGATGGCACATGTAACAGAACCTTTTTTGAAATCATCTATGAGAGTATTTACAATTTCGGACATGTCAGACTTATTCATTTCTGAGAGGTTACCATCTTTCTTGATAAATTTGACATCATCTCCATGTCTTAAAACGGCTTCTGGTAGTTTATATGATTTTGGGAAATTATGTTTAAAGAAATTGTTAGCAAATTCAATTATCTCTACTGTTGTTCTGTAGCATTTCTGTAACTGGTAATATTTACACTCTTTCTCAGTTATATTCCTTGTCAATTTTAAAACATCATTCCAATCTTGGATATAGAAAGGTGGAATAATTGATTGTGCTAAGTCTCCAGCAAGTGTAAGATTTCCATTTTTTGCTATCTGTGCAAGTGTAGATAGTTGAACAAAACTCATATCTTGTGCCTCATCAACCATTACATAGCCTCTTTGAAAATCTTTCCTTCCATGAATTTTGAAATGTAGATAGACAATAGGTGCTATATCTTCAACTCTGTATGTATGAATCCTACCTTTATGTGTAAGTCCTTTTAGAGAATATCTACATATATCTTTTTCTAAAAGGCTTTCTTTAAAAAGATTTTTGTAAAGAGAATATGCATCACAATTCTTTCTAAAATATTCAAGAATTTTCTTCTTTGTATCCTCTACGAATTTCTCTTTGAAATCTATTTTTCCTGTTCGATACTGAGAGAATTTTCTTTGTGCAAAAGCATATTCTGTTGCAAGTGATACTCTTTCAAACATATCAATATCTGCAAAATTCTTTTTCAATTCGTAATACCTTGCAGAAATAGCTTCTTTGATATAGCTAGGGATTTTCTCGAGAAGTTTTTTTTCAAAAGCTTCAAAGTGATTCTCTAAAATATCTAAAAACTCAAGAGAACCTTTTAATTCTTTAAATTCATTGTTCTCAGGTTCATTGGATATTATGTAGTATCTATTCCAATCTAAGACCTTTCTTGCCCAGAAGAGATATGTTAAAGTCTCAACTTTCCTTACACCTAGGTTTGGTAAAACATCAGAGACATAGTCTATGAACATTTGATTTGGAGCAATAATTAGTGAGTTGTTTTCATTTATAGCTTTTGGGTATGTGTAGAAAAGATATGCTAATCTATGAAGAAGAATAGTTGTTTTACCACTACCTGCTACACCTTGCATTAAAATTGGAGTATTAATACCACCTCTTATAATTTCATTCTGTTGTGCTTGGATAGTAGAAACGATATCTTGAAGTTTTTTTCCAATCCTTTCTTGGAGTTGTACTACAAGAAATTCATCTGCAGCAACATTACCCGATTTGGCATCATAAATTCCTTTTATTCTAGCTTTGGAAATCTGGAATTGTCTTTTCTGTTTTAAATCTCCAATCCTTTCACCAGCAGGAGCAAAAAAAGAGACATTCTCTCTTGGTCCGGAGTTTTGATAATAGACATTTGCAATAGGGGACCTCCAATCAGAGATTAATGGTATATGTGTTTCCTTCTCAACTAGAGCAAACTTTCCAATGTATATGTTTAGTGGCTTTCTTCTTAATCCTTCTTTCGCTTCAAAAATAATTTTACCAAAGTATGGAGAGTCTAATGTTATTAATTCATTATTTATTCTTCCAACAACTCTTTCTATTTCTGCAAGAATTTTGTTGTATACACTTTTAGCATCTTTCTTCTGGTCAAGGTCACTTTCTGCATCTATGATATCTATCTGCCTTTCTAGTTGTTCTTCTAATTGTCTAAGAATTGGGAACAACTTATCTACCTCCCCCTTGGTTATTTGAGTAACTTTTTCTAAATAGGGATATTCAGATTTCTCTATTTCATGGCTTGTTTTAACTTTGCTAAAATCAGCCATATTATCAAGCTCCTTGTATAAAGGATTGATGTGTTTTGTAAATGTTTGCATTGGAAGTATTGCAAATTTATGGCAACCCATATAATACTATACAATTTAGCTTTTGTCAAAGTAGAAATTGTTGTATTATGGGGATATGAACAGTCAGATTAAATTTCTACTATTTCTTGTATTCGTTGTCGGCCTTTTTATGTTTTTGCAAGATAGGTTTAAGTTTTTGAATATATCAATTACTCCAAATGGCAAGAATGTTCAGGAGGAACATGAGCCCAAACAAGAATCTGAAAAAGGGAATCAACAAACTCATTTTGTTGAGATTTCTACTCGCGAGGAGAGTGTTATTAAGGTAAATGTAGATATTGCAGATGATGTACAGAAAAGAGCTTTAGGATTATCTCATCGAAAGTATCTGGGAAGTTATGATGGAATGTGGTTTATATTTGACCAAGATACAGAAGGAGGTTTTTGGATGAAGGATATGTTAATACCTTTGGATATTATTTTTGTTGATGCCTCAGGCTTTATTGTTGATATTAAGGCGGATCAGCAACCGTGTAAAGAGGATTTTTGTCCAACAATAACTCCTGCAAGTAAATATAGGTATGTATTAGAAGTTAACAGTAATTTTTGCAAAGAAAATGCTGTTGTAGTAGGGGATAGTATAAAATTAAACACAGATGTTTTAGATAATGTATAATGGCTAGTTATGATAAATTCTCTAATAGATTGGTTAGTAAATTTAATAGGAAGCATGGGTTATGTTGGTGTGGGCTTAGCAATGTTTGTTGAGAGTTTCTTTGCACCTATCCCAAGCGAAATAATACTTCCTTTCTCAGGCTTTGTAGCAAATCAAGGTAAATTAAATATTGTTCTAGTCATTGCTGTTGCAACAATTTCAGCATATTTAGGCTCATTGCCCTTCTATCTTATTGGTAAGTGGGGTAAGGAGGGAATAACTAAATTCCTAGAGAAGTACGGTAAATACCTTTTTATCACCAAAACAGATATGGACAAAGGTTTTGATGCTTTTGATAAGCATGGTAATAAAATTGTTCTTTTAGGTAGAGTAATTCCAATAGTTAGAACAGTTGTTTCTTTTCCAGCTGGTGTTGGGAAAATGAATTTTTGGGTTTTCTCTGCATATACATTGATAGGAACTGCCCTGTGGTCGACTCTTTTAGGTCTGTCAGGCTATTATTTAGGTTCTAAATGGGAAGTAGTTTCTGTTTATGTAGGAAAGTATGAGAAAGTAATTATGGGTATTCTGATTGTCGGAATTATTCTGTATGTTGCAAGAGGTATTATCAATATTCGCAAAGATAAGAAGTCTAAGGATTAAAAAGTATTTTCCCTGTCATTTCACTAGGTACAGGTATTCCCATTAATCGTAACACTGTTGGTGCTATGTCTCTTAATGCTCCATATTTTAATCTTTGAGCTTTAAATCCTTGCCCTGCAATTATTAATGGTACAGGATTCATAGAATGTTCCGTGTCTATACCACCTTTTTGAAGGTCTATCATCTCTTCGACATTTCCATGGTCGGCTGTAATCATGACAACTCCACCTTTTAGTGTAAAAGTTTTTACTAACTCCCTTACACAGAAATCAACAACTTTTACAGCTTTAATACCAGCATCTAAGTTACCTGTATGTCCAACCATATCAGTATTTGCAAAATTCACCACAGTAAAGTCATATAGGTCTTTAGCCATTCGATCCAGAAGTATAGTCGTGATCTCCAAAGCACTCATCTCAGGCTTCTGGTCATATGTAGCAACTCTTGGAGAGGGTACAATAATCCTATCCTCTTTATCATATATTACAGAAGAGCCTCCATTGAAGAAGTATGTAACATGAGGAAATTTCTCTGTCTCAGAGATTCTCAGTTGAGAAAGATGTGCAGTATCTATGATGTTTCCTAATGTTAGATTTACATACTGCTTAGGAAATACTACCTTCTCAGGAAAATTCTTCCTATACTCAACCATAGAGGCGATAAAAAGATTCTTCTTTTTCTTTCTAGTAAATCTAGCAAAGTCATCATCTAAAAGTGCTTCTGTTAATTGTACCATTCTATCTGACCTGAAATTCATGAGTAGAACAGCATCACTATCTTCAATGTTACTCTTATTTATCACGGAGGGTTCTATGAATTCATCAGTTATGCCTTGGTCATAATTATGTTGTATAGCTGAATGTGCAGTAGAAAACTGCTCACCTAAGTTTTTTTCCAAGAGAAAATATGCTCTTTCAGTCCTATCCCATTTACTATTTCTATCCATGGCATAATATCTGCCAATTATAGTACCAATTTGTCCGATGCCTCTATCCATACAGTATTTATCTATATCTGCAAGATATGTCATGGCAGAGTCTGGAGAGGTGTCTCTTCCATCTGTGAAAGCATGAATAAAGAGGTGGTTAGGAAAATTATTCTTCGAGAAGAAATCAATAACAGCTTTGAAATGTTCGATATGCGAATGTACAGCACCATCACTAAGTAATCCAACAAGATGTACTCGACCTCCATATTTAACAGCATGAGCATATGCTTCTTTTAATGTTTGATTCTCAAATATTAAACCTTTCTCAATTGCATTGTTTATCCTAGGCAGATTTTGGTATATAGTTCTACCTGCTCCAATATTCAAATGTCCTACTTCACTGTTTCCTTTTGTGTTTTTTGGCAAACCAACATCTTCACCAGAAGCTATTAAATATGTGTGGGGTGATGTACTCCATAGAGAGGAGAGAGTGTTAGCTTGTGCTAGAACAACGGCATTTCCCTGGCTTGCAGGAGCAGCTCCTAGACCATCTAGAATTATTAATAATACTTTTCTTTTTATACTCATAGGCAGTTGTTACTATATATTGTGGCATATTTTTCAAATTTATTCTATAATCACAGCTGAACAACAAATTATATTTTTTAAGAAGTCATTATGGATAGCAAAATTATTAAGAAAATAGAAGAGGGGTCATACAAGAAAAGACCTGATGTTAAGGTTGGAGATACTGTTAAACTACACCTTAAGATTAAAGAGGGAAACAAACAGAGAATACAGGTGTTTGAGGGTGTGGTCATTTCGATTAAGGGTTCTGGATTGAATAAGAACTTTGTAGTAAGAAAAATCTCTTACGGTGTTGGTGTAGAAAAGATTGTTCCTGTACACTCTCCAGTTTTAGCAAAGGTTGAAGTAATTAAAAGAGGGTCTGTGAGAAGAGCAAAGTTATTCTACTTAAGAGATAGAGTTGGTAGGAGAGCTTTGAAGGTAAGCAATGTTGAGGATGTCTATATGACAGATGAGGAGGAGGTTGCAGAAGAAGCAAAAAATGAAGCTGAGGTTGTAAAGGAAGAAGTTGTAGAAGAGAAGCAAGAAGAGCCTAAAAAAGATAACGAGGAGAAATAACTACTGCAGGGGTAGTTCAATGGTTAGAATATCTGTTTTCCAAACAGAGGGTTGCGGGTTCGAGTCCCGTCCCCTGCTTTTTCACAATACTTAAATATGAGATAAAATACTTCTTAAGTATTCAATCTTTCTTTACAATAGCTCCCAAACAGTATAAGGTATACATATTAATATAAAAACACATATATTATGAAAGAAACAGAAAGTAAAATACCTTCACAGATAGAAGATAAACAATTAAAACTAGTATTGCTAATCTCTATTGTAGCAGTACTCTCAGCTCTAATATTTGGCAGTTTGGGATATTTTCTAAGAGAAACAATATTAAAAAAAGAAACAGTAAACATAACAGAAGTAGATTACGAGTTTCCTGATGAAGTGTTTGAGAATGAGGAGTTAGTAGAAATACCTGATGAAACAGTAGAGGATCAACCTTCTAGTAAAACTCCAGAACAAAAAGACCAACCAGAACAACCAAAACAACCCAGCCAAAGTGAGAAAAAGCCCGAAGATAAATGTAGCGAAAAAGAAGAGGAGGTATTGGCTCTTGTCCAAGACTTTATTAAATACCAAGAGGAGCGAAATGCAGGGAAAATTCTTTCACTCTTTACAGAAGCTAAAACAGAATCAGAGAAAAAAGATTTTCAATATCTAACAGGACAGGATACAGGAGTAGGTACAAGATTATTTAATAATAAATCTGTTGATTATCAAACTAAGAAAGTTACAATTCTAGAAAGACCTGCAACAGTTGATAATAATTGTATTGTTAAAATAGGTGAATTAAGAAGTTACAGTGGAAGTCCAGAAGACCCATCATATCAAGAACCGAAAGAACTAATCTCGTCACTTGAACTTTCTAATATCAACAATCAATGGAAGATAGAGAAATATCAAAGTTTAGATACCTCTATATTAGAAGGAAAGTACTCAGGGTTTTTGATGATATATAAGTAAAAACTACAAATTATCCACAATTTGTAATATAATCAAAACATGAAAAATGTTGATGTACCAATATGGGACAAAGGAGATGATACAGACAACTATACAAAAGGAGGAGCTTCCTCTCCTTCGAGAACTTTCTCCCAAATGGCCAAGCTAGATAAAACAATTCTTTCTGTTTTCAAGTTAATTGTAGGTAGGAAGCCAACAACAAGAGAGAATGCATATTACCGTATAACCAAGTCCCCAAAAGAGGAGATGATAATGAAGTTGGTTAATAGTCCAGAGCATAAAGAACTTGTAACAAACGGCAGGAAATACCCAGATTTACTGAAAGAGAAGAAAGGATTGGAAACAACAATTCTTAAATTAAAAAGCAATATTGAAGATTTCAAAGGTGAGTATGACCAACTACAGAAATTATTAGAACAGAAGAATCAGTTGATTAAAGAATTGAGAGAGAATAAAGATAAGCCGTATCTTACAGACAGAAGATTATTAGAAGAAGATAAGTATTCGGATAGAGAAGCAGCTAGGAGACGATATCAAGATAGTTCGGAAGATTCTCTTTGGGATAAGATATTAAAACTATTTTTTAAGTAATGACACCCAAAATACTAGGAGAAAGAATAAGAGAATTAAGAGAGAAGAAAGGTTTTACTCAAAGAGAATTAGCCATGAGAGTTGGTTTGTCAGATAAGTCTATTAGTCTGTATGAAAAAGGTGTGTCATATCCACCAATTAGAAATCTCCTTGTCATTTGCAAAGAGCTGGAGATATCAATCGGAGAAATCTTAGAGCACTAGAAATCAGGTGTAAACCAGTCTTTTGCCTTCTTTGTATACTTCTTTACAAGTAAGACTGCTACAAATAGAATAGCTCCACCAAGTAGGAGTATCCCAACATACATAATTATCTTCTGTGTCTTATACTGCTCTGTAACAGGTAGGGTAACAAGGTCTTTGTCAATGTAGAGATCGCTGTCTATGCTATTAGTGTAGTTTGTATCATGTTGCCATGATATTACTGAGACTGAAAGATTATGATGTCCTTCTTTTAAGGGCTTAATAGAGGCTTTAACAGTATATGTTTGCCCTTCTTGCAAAGAGATAAATTTCTGGTGTTTTGGATATGCTTTTAATGTAGAGGGTACATTCCATACAACCTGTGTTCTTGGAGTATCTATTAAAGGAGTAATCGTTAGCTCATATGTAACTTTTTTGGTTAATGGAGATTGTCCAACATTTTTAACACTAAGTTCAAAATACTTCTTTCCACTCTTACTAACAACAACCTCTTCTTTTGTCTCACTCTTTTCCTCCGTAGCTGTATCTTGTGCAAAAGCAAGAGAAGGAAAAAGAAGGAGTAGAGCAAATAGTGTGAATAATACTTTTTCTAAAAATTTTTTCATTTCAATATCTTTTTAATACTTAACTTATATGTATTATACAACTCTATAGCTTCACTTGCATCTACTTCATAATCATCATGCACAACCCTGTTTCGAATCTTATGTGCTTGCCAAATGTCATTATATTCCTTCTTTTTGAATATAGAACTAGCTTTCTTTAAATTGTCTCCACATAAATCCTTGTTAGAAAAATACAATTGTAAAGACCTTGCAAGTAAATTATCCAACTTAACAACAGTGTCTCTCCTTACAGCATCTTCCAAACTTTGTGCAGAAATCTCTAACTCTCTCAATCTTTTGTATATTTCCTCTCTCTTGTCGCTATCAAACTTTTTACTTGCCAAGGAAGTCACTAAAAAAAGCAACCCTATTAAAAGAAGTATTACAACTGTAATTATGACTGTTGGTTCCATCTGTTTGCCTTGATAATTTTAAAAGAGATGTATGTTGTAAGGAGTAAAGTTAAGAAAGATGCTAAAGATAGTATTTTTGCAACAATGGAGGTATAAAGAGGGACATCATCAGGGATTATAACCTCTGCCATTGCTACATCACTATGACCAGAATTGTTTGAGTAAAGAAGTGTGGTGTAGACCTTTCTTGCAGTAATTCTCTCATGGGGTATATTGAGCTGAATCTGTCTGTTTTGTTTAGGAAGCAGAATTTCAGAGCCACTGTTTGAAACAGAATCAATATAGCTATTTAGTTTCCCCAAATTGGATTTGTCAAAAGATACTTTGGATATTGCAATGTTGCCACTATTTGAAATATTTGCAAATGCTGTTGCATATTTCTGTGTAGGGTCGTATTTCTCAAAAGACAGACTAGCCTCTAAGAGTATTTGTCTACTTGCCGCTTCTTGATCATCAAAACTCACTTGAAAGTCTGTAGGTGTATAGAATGTAAGGGTTGGAGCTAGAGGAGATTGTCCTCTTTTAATTATTTCAATATGGTCATTTAATGTCAGTCCAAACATTGGTCTTTTTGAATACTCTTCAAGGAAGGCGTCTACAGAGACCCACTGCTTTTTATCTATATCAAAGAATTCTACCCAGTAGTGATAGAAACCATCTGTTGTGTAACCAACAATATTTGATACATAACCAAGAACCATTCTACTAGGTACACCAAAATATCTGAGTAAGGATATATAGAAATCTGCATAATCGACAGGTGTGGATTTTTGACCTGCTTTTACTATCTGAACAGCTCCTAGCCTTGCTTCGTTATTAATACCCAGCTTAATGCCTTTTTCATAATCGAGTCTGTAAATGACATATTGATATAGGTATTTGTAAAAAAGTTCTCTCTGAGCTTTTTTGAAAATATTTACATCTTCGACATTCTCATTAATATCTAATCCTTTCTGTCTCATAAAATCGAAAACCCTTTTTATCTCAGTACTATCTGTCATATCCCAATATCCTGTTTTCTTTACTAAAAATGGTTGAATCTCTTCCTCTTCTTTCTTCTCTTGATTCTTTTGTATATACCCAGAAATTCTACAATCAATACTTTCTTTTACTGGTACAACATATTTGAAGATATAGTTTCCATCTTTATCCATAATGGCACTAGTTGGAAGTGGAGATATGTCTTGCCATATGATACTTTGGCTTTGTGTGTCTGAAGGTACAACAAGTTCAAATGTTTGTGCTCCTTGCTCTGTTTGATTTGAAAACACTCTACTTATCTTAAATTCGTACTGAATATCTTTTGTGAAGAAGAGCGAAATTTGTTGTTGTATGGGGTTGTTAAAGATAACTTCAAAGTAGTTTCCACTTATTTGTTTTGATGTGACATTTTCTGATGCCCATGTATACTCTCCCATTGATTTAGGAATTAGAATTTTTACATCTGTTGTTTTAGCATCAAGAAGAAAAGAGGGGAAATTAAAAGACATTTCACTATCTACAGGTTGTGAGTACTTATATCGAATTACAACAGGGTTATCAGGGCTTACAATCCTGTTTTTAAGATCCATTTGGACATCTGTGACACCTGTCCTCTTGTAGCTGTTACAAGCTATTTTCGAACCATCTTCCAATGTGCATGTTGGAGTTATATCTTTAGCTAGTATAGAGGCTGTGTATATTGAAAGCACCCTTACTTGATTACTCTCAAGTTTTACTGTTAGCTCACTATCTATTCTCTTTCCATTTACTGTATGCACAAATGAAGCTGTTGTATTAAAACCATCTCCTTGGGCATATATCTTATGTCTGCATAGGTGGGTAAAGAGTAGGGTGAATGACAAAAAAAGACTAATATGTAACAGAGTCTTCTTTAGATAGCCAGTCAAACCTTTCATTTTTTCTTATAATTTGTTTAGTTATTGTAGTCTTTGGTGTTATTCCACAACTACTAACTACTTTCTCAGTATCTACTTTCTCTGGTTCATTAACAATCTTGTAATTAGGATTTCTAACTATTTCCTGTTTTGCATTCTTTCTTATTACATAATATGCCATTCCACTGTTCTCATCAAGAACTCTCCTAACAATAGCTTTAGAATTCATTACCTCTAAAAAGATTAAAGGTGTACTTTGTCTTGTGTTAACAATAACAAAATCATATTCTGCAGGAATTATAATTTTCTGACTCTTCTTAGCTTGTAGTTTTATTATTCTGTTATCTTTAGGACTTCTGTATTTCTGCATTAAGATTGTAGAACTACCATGAAGTATTTCAATTATTCTTGGATACTTCCTACATCTTGTTGCTCTTGTCTTAACAAACTCTATACCTGCAAGGTTAGCATGCATTGTATATATATTAACTTTCACTTTCTTGGATTTGAATAGTGAGTCTTTTGTATCAACCTCTTTATATTTGGTGTAGAAAATACCAGGACAATCAAGCTCTTTGTTTAGTAACTGTTCTCTGATGTCATCAATGCCTACAACAGCTTTCTCTTTGCAATCAGCATCTTTAAAGATGAGTTCATCATTTACAAAAACAATGGGCAATCCTGAAACACTTCTTAAATCTATCTTTGACATGTCCTATTATATCATATCTTGTCTACCCCTCATTTTTGTATGCTTTTAGAAGTTGTGAGCAGACAATTCCACACATTACAAAAAAGATTAGAGCAACAAACAAAACAGAAGGTATTTTTATACTCCATATATTGATTGTGCTATCAAC
>CALDJM010000069.1 GCA_937899155.1 uncultured bacterium | reverse complement strand
TGATATCAAGATAGAGGGCTTTGTAGTCTGTCTTATGTGCTAAGTCTTCAGCTGTTGCTTTTATAGCTACAGGGAATATTGTTGAAGCAAAGTCTCTACCCTCTTCTAAGCTACTTGTGACTAATTGTTTTGGATAGTCAATCCAGAATTCATTCATAATGCTAATGGCTAGAGAGTCTGGTAATACAACAACTTCATCATTGTCTTGAACATATTCTAGAATTTCTCTTTTGTTTCTAGTCTTTTTAAGAAATTTGCCTGCTTCTATTACTTTGTTTAAACCTTTTTCTTGTTCGAATGTTGCTAGTTTTGCAATTAAATGCATTGCCTCTTGTACATCATTAAACCAAGGTACTCTTTTTTCACTTAATATCTTGAATCCTTTTTTAACTTCTTTGCCTCCAAGATAGCATGCAAATATTGGTTTGGGAGATTGCAGGGCAATTTCACTTATTGCTCTAGATGTTTCCTCTACTTCAGTCATGAGTTGAGGGGTGAGTAGTACGAGGACAGAGTCTACATTTATGTCTTCTAAGACAGTTTTAACACTACTGGCAAATCTGTCACTTTTTCCATCTCCAAGTATGTCTACTGGGTTTTCGACTGAGGCTTCAACGGGTAGTTCTTTTTTAAGTTTGAGTTGGGTTTTCTCTCCTAGTTCAGCGATTTCTAGGCCTTCTTTCTCTGCACTGTCTACAGCAGTTATACCAGGTCCTCCTGCATTTGATACTATTGCGACTTTTTTACCTTTTGGCATGAATGCATAGTCAACTAACTCTATTAATTTGTATAGTTCTTCAGAGTTTTCAGCTAGTATAATGTTTGCTTTTTTTACAGCTGCTAGGACTGTGTCGTATGATGATGCTAGAGATCCTGTGTGTGATGATATGGCTTGTTTGGACTTTTCAGAGCTTCCAGGTGCTATTAAAAGGATTGGTTTCTTGGACTTTTGTACTATTGATACGAATTCTTTTCCATCGGAGAATTCTTCTAGATATATGGCTACTGCTTTTACTTCTGGATTTGAAAGGAAGTATGGTATTAGTTCATTTTCATTTATATCAGCTTTATTTCCAACTGATATGACATGAGAAAAACCTGAGTTACCCTCATTTGCCATGTCTAGTACTGCAGTACAGAATGCTCCTGATTGTGATATGAAGGCAATGTTTCCATCTGGTGCATTTTCTTTAGCAAATGTTAGGTTTATATTTGCTTTGTTGTTTATGAAGCCAAGACAGTTTGGTCCAATTAATCTGATTTTTGCATTCTTAATTTTTGTTGTAATTCTTTCTTCTAATTCTCTTCCTTCTGGTCCGGTTTCTCCGAATCCAGCTGAGATTATGAGGAGGGTTTTAACTTTTTTTTCAATACATTGATCTACTGCTTGCTCTACCATTTGATATGGAAGAGCTATGCAGGCTAGGTCTATGCTATCTTCAATTTCCAATATTGATGGGTATGCTTTTCTTTCTTGGATTGTTTCGTATTTGGGATTTATTGGGTATATTCTACCGTTGTATCCCCCTTCGATTAGGTTGGAAAGGAGTACAGATCCAACTTTTTCGCTGTCTTGAGAGACACCTATTATTGCTATTGATTTTGGTGTTAATACATCTTCCATTTTTCTTTTAGTTGCAGTATTTTAGTAGTTGTGTGATGTCGTATTCTTGTACTTCATCAACAAGCTCAGATTGTATATCTTTTCGGCTTTCAAGTCTATCGTAGAAGGTTGGGGTATTACTGTGTTGGTGGATAATGCCAGTATATATCTTTCCTGTCTGAGCCATTTCTTTGGCTAACTTTTGTGCATCTTCTAAGGATGAGTTGTTGTATTGTGAGAGTGTTTCTAGCTTTATTATGTGCTCATTAAACCATTGTGGTGTACATTCTTTGTTGTATGTTGGGCATGTTTGAGATATTTGTATTACACTGCATCCTTTGTGTTCTATCCCTTTTTTAATTATCTCTGTTAGTTGTTGTGGGTCTCCACTGTATGCTTTGGCAAAGAATGTTGGTTGGAGTGATAGTATGAGTTGATTTATATCAATATCTCTTTCAGGTTTTCCTTCTGGAAGTGCATACATTTTTTTACCCTGTTTGGTTGTCACTGTAGCTTGTCCTGTTGTTAGTGCAAAGTTTTGGTTGTCGTGAATTAGTATTGTCATATCGTAGTTTGATTTGATGGCATTTATTAGGTGGTCTATGCCTTCGTGAAAACATGCTCCATCTCCTATGTCTGCTACGACTGTGTATTTTCTGTTTGCAATGTGTGCACCTGTTGCAAGTGCTATTGCTCTTCCGTGTAGTCCTTTGAATGCATATGTATTTACTGTATCAGCTCCATTTCCATTGCAACCTATGTCAAATGATATGAATGCTTGAGATGGGGATATGTTTAATTCCATTAGAGCTTTTTTTAGTGATACATGAATTGCAAAGTTGCCACAACCCGGACACCATGTGGGTTGTTTGTTTGTACTGTACATGTTTATATCTATACTCATATTGATTTTCCTTCTAGATAGTTTAGTATATCTTCGATGAAGAATGGTCTTCCATCATATTTTAGTAGTTTCTCATTGAATTGATATCCTGATTCTTCTGTGATGAGTTTGCCTAGTTGTCCTGTTTGGTTGTTTTCTACAAGTATTATTCTTTTTCCCTCTTGGGCTAATTTGGTGAGTTTTTCTGTTTTGGTTGGGTATATGTATTCGTAGTGGAGGTATGCTATGTCTTCACTGGATAGGTTGTTTGTGATGATGTCTAAGATTGGGTTTTTGGTGTTACCTGACCCTACTAAAACAGTTTTCGCTTTAGGACTACCAAAGTATTCAGGTTCTGCTATTTCATCTTTTAAGAGGTTCATTTTCTTATCTCTTTTTTTGCTCATTTCATATACTTCTTGTGCATTTTCTGTTGAGTGTCCATCTTCATTGTGTTCATCGCTTGTGTGAAGGTATGGTTTTTCGTCTTGAGAGGGTATCCATCTAGGAGAGATTCCACTTTCTGTTATTTGGTATCTGTTTTCTCCTTGTTGGAGACCTCTTTCTATCTTTTCTATTGGTGGTAGTGAGTCTATGGAGAAGAGTCCTTCGGCTATTTGTTTTTCGGTTAGGATAATGACAGGTAGTTGGTATTTGTCTGCAATGTTGAAAGCTTTCTGGGTTAATGTGAATGCTGATTTTGCATCAGATATTTGAATTACACATCTTGGGAAATCACCGTGTGCTGTTTTTACAGCTGCTGTTATATCTCCACTGCCTGTCCATGTGGGGACACCTGTTCCTGCCCCTATTCTTTGTGCTAGGACAATTACAAGTGGTGTCTCAGATATTCCAGAGCATGATATTGTCTCACTCATTAAATCAAATCCTCCTCCTGATGTTGCTGTCATGGCCCTGGTCCCCATATACATTGCTCCTATTGCCATTTGTATTGCAGTTATTTCATTTTCTGCTTGCTTTACAACAATCTTACTTTCGTTTGCACTTTCTCCTAAGAATTTGAAAATGGATGTTGCAGGTGTCATTGGGTATCCAAAGAATGCTCTCATACCTCCTGCTAATGCACCTAGGCTAACTCCATCATTTCCAGTCATTGTGATTTTTTTCTCAGAAGTTCTTTTTAGTTTTTCAGTATCAATGCTTTGACTTAGATTTTCGACATAGAGGGGTGTATTGTATCCTGCTAGTAGACAGGCTTTTTCAGCTTCCATATCTATATTTTTATCTTTAAACATTTCTTCTACCTCATCTGTTAATATCTCTATCTTCTGTTTTAATATTTTCCATACAAGACCAGCTAGTACGGCATTTGCCATTATTGCTGGAGCATTGTTTTGTTTGGCTACTTCTTTGGAGTCAATGTTTAATATTTTTATATTGTTCTCTTTTACATATTCTTGTTCTTGAGGTTCCAGTTCTAATGTTTGAGCATCATATATTACTACTCCGTTTGGGAGTACATCTGTTATGTATTGGTTTAGAGAGTTTTTGGACATGCAACATAGTATGTTTGTCTTTTTTGATGAACTATTGATACTACTGTTTGATATGTCTATTTGATAGTTTGCAAAACCACCTTTGATTAGGGAGGGATACTCTCTATTGGAGAATGTGTAGTAGCCAGCTCTGTTTAGAGATTTGGTTAGGATGGTGCCTACACTATTTATTCCTTGACCGCTTTGACCACCAAATTTTACTATTATTCTATTTAGATACATGGGCAATTTAAAAAATATTATTAATTAGTTCCGATATTTCCTAGACCATTAAAGAAGACATAGTTGAAAATGGAGTGAGTATATCTTTCAGCAGGTATTACTACTTCTTTTGCTCTGTATGTTCCTCCACAGTTTGCAGAGGCTTTTAGTTTGTATACATTGAAGTTAGAGGAGCAACTACCGAAAGCAGCACCAAAACTGAAACTAAAATTTACTTCTTCGTTGACTGCTGTAAGGCCTATGGCTGAAATAGTATTGTTTAAATCATGGAGGACTATATGACTGTAACTAGAACCCTCTTTTAATTCCCAATTGCCAGTGAAATTTGTGTTGCTGGTAGAAAATTTATAACTTGTAGTATCCGAGTAGTCATAATCCTTTATGCCATTCCCGTCGTGATATATCTTATTTACAACTAGACCTTGTTGATTATTAGGATTAATTACACTTATTTGGAGGTTACAACCTTCAAAATTCCTATCTTCTCTTAAGAATGTAAATGTCTGTCCTGGTTTGATAGTAATTATATCTTGTGAAGTAATCTCTGTTAGAGATAGTCGGTATTCATTTTGTGCATGTTCTCTAAGAGAACAGATATTTAGATTTTGAAGATTTAGTGGGTTTCCTAATGATCCTGTTAGAACTGTTATCTCCCTACTACCTTTATCGTAATCTCTTTGTATTTCCATACCACCATCTTGAGCATTGATAGTTTTTATTAGTTTTCCCGTTACTGGATCTTGAGGATCATTACCTTGTCCACTTTCAAATTGAGTTTCTGTATAAGTCTTTCCAATCATTCCCTTTGACAACCAATCTTCTAATGTAGATAGTAGTAGGTTGTCTAATATCATATCTGCTACTTGATATGCTTCAGCTGAGTTTCTTTCTTGTATAGCTGTTCTTTTTGCTTTCTGTGATCTAGAAAGTACAGCAAATCCTATCATTGAAGATATGATTAGTATTATCATTATTATTGCTAATGCTTGTGCTTTATAGTGGTTTTTTGTTGTCATATTTACAATATACAATATTAATTATTACAATGGTTTAAATCCTACTTCTCTCTTATGTACACTTGTATCTACACCAAAGAAGAGTTCTGCAAATTTGGTATATTTAGGATGGTAGTTAAGGATTAATGCTGGTCTTAAAGGATTTTCTGCTCCTAAGTTTCTTTCTAGTATGAAGGCTGGACTACCTCCATCAATACCGAATGCTGTTAGACCACCTACTATTAATACTTGATCATGATTTTTATTAGCATCGGCATCTTGAGCAATGGTTATCCTTCCCTTTGCCATTAGGAATGCATCTATCCTGTCTGTACTATTACTTACTCTCCCATCGTTTACAACAATATTGCCTTTTGAAAATATGAACATAGCATCATTGTTAGAAGTTGCTTTGAGCTCTCCTGTTATGGTGATATCTTTTTCTGAATATATTAATATTTTTCCTGAATATGTTCCACCTATATTAATGTCGTTTTCAGATGAAAAGTAACAGCCTTTAAGATTATTACATGCAAGAGGATTGGTAATCTTTTCTAAGTCCTTAGACATTGAATTCTTTAATTTTCTATCTAATTCCTCAAAAAGAGAAGTCCTATTCTGTTGATTGGTGTCTATAATATTTTTAGCAATGGCTGGGTTTTTATTATCATCCGCGAGTTGTCTAACAGTTCCAATGCTTGTTCCTCCAGTACTTAATAATTCTGTTCCTAAGTTAAAATCTGCAATATCTTTAGTTTTATAATTAACTCTACCCTGTGAGTAAAAAATACCACCTTTTGTTGATAACCAACGGTCGTAGTTTTGTTCTGGTGGTGGCTCACCCTCTTCACCTGTATGCTTATAGTTACATGCTTTGTCATATAGGGTTATATAGAATCTAAGATTTCCAGCAGCAAGGTCTAATGTATTTACAGTCATAGATGTTACTTCAACATTATCAGGAATATGTTTCCAACCACTACTAACAGGCATATTCCCTATAGATGTCCTTCCTGGTACTTCCTGAAGCTTTATTCTATCTAAATCATCATTGCCTGCACTTGGAATTGTTCTAAGTATCTCAGTTCCAATAGAATCATTGTTATATGCATTAATTACTGTATTCATTGGACCTGAACCAGTATCTGTATTTTTCCAGCTTAATTTTTGTACCTTTTGTTCGAGAGTTTGAAGTTTTGTATTTTCTATTTTTGGTTTGACAAAATCAAAGGACCAGTTTTTACCAGAATTTTTTACATTTTGAGAATCAAGATATTTTCCTCCTCCATCTTCTGCAGATCTTTTAGATTTTGTAAAGATATCACTAAAGCCTACATAGACATCGTATTCTCCCATTATTAACTGGCTTTCTTGTTTAGGGAATTGCAATGTTACAGTTACTATCTTTTTATTACCTTCTGTTCTGTGAGTGGCTGTAGCTGCTTCTATTAAAAGACCTTGACTGCTTTGGACTTTATTTGTTCCTAGTGATTGACTATTATCAGCATCTCTACCCCATCCTGCTAATCTGTTTGCAGAGTTTTCATTGTTTGCTTTGTAAAGATGGGCCTGATTTCTCTCCAAAAATTCAAAGTGCATACCTATCTCATTAGGGTTAGTTGTTGTTAGACCTGAACCCATACCTCTATATTCGTCTATATCATTGCTTAAATCACCAACACCCCTTTTTACAAGCCATACAGAGAGTCCGTTTATATCATTTACACCATCAGGGTCACTGCCTGTTACTGTTATTGTTAATGGGTTGTTAGCATCTAAACCTGTGAATTTGGCTGTTGCTTTACAACCTTTTAATGTTGTGTCATTGCCTGTGATTTCTACAGACTCTACTACTGGAAGCCTATCGACTTGGTATCTTGAGTGCATATAACCAGAGTGTTTTCTATCATCATTACATATGTTCTGTGTGTGATATCTTGTTGCAATGATACCTGCTGCACCCTCTTTAAGTATCTCTACAGGGGATTTGTGTCCTGCGTGTTCGCCGTGGAAATCAGTCGTATTGGATTGTCTATTATGATTACAGAAGTCTTCTCCTGCTACTCCTACACAGTTTCCCCACTCATCATACCATTCATTTCCAACTCCCATATTTTCGGCAGTGAAATCAAAGAGAGGATTTCTATATGTTCCTGATGGTGGAGTTTGAGGTGTTACACTGAATTTTACAGCATCTTCTGGTTTACCAGGTAATGGTTTTCTTACTCTAGTCCAATTATTTTCATTTGTAGATAGGGTATATGTATATCCGTCTATTTTTAGTTTAGGGGTTGTTGGGGGTTGGGGGTTGGTGTTTTTTTCTGGCCCATAACATTGTGCTTCGTTACAGTCGATTTCTTTACCACAGCCATTAACCTGCTTACATGTTGCCTTGTGTGCTAAACAATAAGGTCCAGTATTTTGAAGGGTAAATCCAGTACCACAATCTTGTTCTTTTACAGTACATCTAGGGGTTGGGCATGAAGAATCACAATCTTTTACTTCATATTTGGCATCAGCACCACATGTACTGCCCCACTTAGGTATAACATCTACTCTTAGATGCCATGGAATAAAAAGGTTTTGGTTTGGTCCTGTATTGGCCTTCATTACTGGCATTAAGTCAGGGTGACTAATGATAATATTGCAGATATCGTCCCAATTTGGACACTGTTCACGATTTACTATTTCTACAGTACATTCTCCTGTACAACTTTTAGTACTGCAACGACATATTTCCAAATGAGGTGTACCATATCTTCGTAGCTGAACTGAAATTTCTTTTACACCAGTATTTGTACCAGCTATATATTTCATGGGTATCACAGAAGTTGAATAATATTCACCTTGCGGAATGACTAACCATCTGGGTTTAAGAGGATCTATCAAGTTTTGTTGCTCATTGCATGATGGACCAGGGTATATCGGGTCAGGGTCTCCAGGGCCTCCAGGGCCAGGATCTTCAGTAGTACACTGACATGCTGATATCCAAACTGTTTTACCATCTGTTATACAATCTTCAGGGTCACAGATGCCAACCCATTTGTCTGTTTCCGAACAGCATTTGTATGTGGTCCCCATAAAGGTACATGGAGATGTGACAGATTCTGAAAAAGAGCAGAGTCAAGAAGATTCTTTGCAGGTAAAACTCTCTCTTGTTTGACCAAAAATTAGAAGATGCATTCTGAAGGCAAGACCCACAAGACTGTGCATATATGTTATCTTGTAGTGTAAAGAAAATAAGAGATAAAATTGTGAGAAAGAAAAAAATAACGAAAAAATTTTTGACTGTATTCATACTAAAAAGAATAAGGGATATTTGTGAAATAGTCAACATTATGATAAAATTGTAAACTATAAAATGGAGTTACTTAATTTGTTTTTTTAAAAGAACATGATAGAACATGAGATTAGTAATCAAAAAATTAGCTTAAACAATGATTTACTCGCAGATAAACAAGATCAACCAAATATTCCCGAAGGTGAAGATTATTATAGAGATATAGCAGAGGCAGATAAAAAGGAATCATATATGAAAAAGGTGAGGGGTATTGCTTTAAAGTCCTTAATTTGTCTTAGTACATTATCTGCTTTTGGAATATTTGTATCTTCTTGTACTCCTACATCTATAGAGAAAGAAAAAGGAGTGTTAACATCTCCCTTACCAACGGAAACAAGTAATGTTACTGAGGAAAGTGCCACACCAACCCCGATTTTGGTAGAAAAGACTCCTACTTTGAATACTGAACCGACCCCCACAGAAACCGTTAAGCCGACCTTTACAGAAGTTGTAGATATAGAGGAAATCCCTTATATTTCTACAGAAAAAAATGAAAGTTTTAATATGGAATCTATAAATTTTTTAGAATGGGAAAACTTCACTTTGGATAAAGATATAATATTAGAAGAATCGGAGACAGTGACAACGGTTGGAGAAAGAAACAGATTACTATTACTACCAATGAGTGTTGGAGATTCAAAAAGCATGATAGATGTTACCACATTGGATCTTCCTAGTGGATATACGTTTAATATTAAGCAGAAAAAAGTTATTAGTAACAGTGTTGGGGAAAGTATAACTTTCGGTGTTATAGAAAATACTTTTGAAAACTATGGTGATAATACTTCCTTTGCTTTGCTGTTGGACGGAAAAGATAGTAAAGGTAATACTCAAGGTTTTGTGGAGAATAATTTTGTAAGAACTCCTTCTGTAACATTCATAAATTCTGAACCAGGATTATTTATGAATGATGTTGACTTACAAGTATTAAGCTTGTTGAGAATCTCACAATCTCAGATTAATTATGGTGGGTTTGAAGGTGGACAGAGAATCTCGCTTAAGGACCTGTTAAGTCCTATAGACTCATTTAGATATTATAGGAGTAAAGGTGAAGATAAGTTTGATCGTTATGTTGGAACAGATAGTATTGCATCTTCTCTAAATCTTCTCTCTAGAAAAGAGTCAAACCTATTATCTGTTGAAAACAGTAAAGACTTTTTTGGAGGTCCTAGACCTGGTTTTTTTACAGTGAATGAATTTAACTGGGAGGCGGCCTTGGGAGAAAAAGAGAATGAAGATTTTATTTTCTTCTTCAACGAGAAAGAGCAAGAAAATAGGTTTATGATCAAAGTAGAACCAATTTTCGCAAATGTTGGATATGGTGATGGGAGAGCTTTAGATGACTCTTCTTCTAAAATAATTTTTGGTGCTACGATATCCTTGATTTCTTACTCACCAGAAGAAGAACTTGAAGTCAAGAAACATATGCAACAGCAGATTACAGAACTTCAGACACTCTATGACAACTATAATTATTATAATAGGATAAATAAAGGAAGAGATAACCACGATGAAGGTAAACAACTTGTACCAATGGTGATTCCTAGAGAGTCAAAGTATAAGAGGTACTATCATAAAGAGTTTAATATTCAAGATTTAATAGGAGATAACAAACCTTTTCCTTTTTTGTCAGACGAAGAAATACAAACATGGATGAACAAGAGTATTAATAATCTTAACGACTAAGAATCATCTTATAAACTATTCTTGATCTAGAGAAAATATGTATGGAATAAATTTGTTGGGTTTGACCTCTAATGGTGTTTCTAATAGACGATCTAAGTATTCCTCTCTATCTTTAATTATAGAATGCCTAATACGTTCTTCCCCTGCATCACATAAAGTCTTCATAAAAATTTTATCTTGATGGTTTTTACAAAGTATAAGAATCTCTGAGACTTTGTTCTGCAGTGAATCTTGAAGAGAAAGAAAAGTTAATTGGTACTTCTTGTTAGTCTTTAGTTCCGTATAATTATTTGCTGAGATTGTATAGATGCTACCATCAAAAGATACAAAATTAAATTTATCTTCTTCAAGTATTAAATTTATTAATTCGCTTTTTATCCAGCCTTCAAATGTAAGCACAACTTTATTGTTTCGAAATTCAGAATTTTTAAGGGTCATTGCCTTTATATAGGTAATGCTAGGATATCCATCCTCATCGATAGGGTTATCAACGAAATAATAATTATCTACAACAAAGATGGCATCTTTTTGTGTTTTAATCATATGGGCAGTACTTACAAACAGGCTTGTTTTTAGTTCCTGTATTTGATTCTTATGCATCTCTTTCAATGATATCTCTGAGACAGAGTATTTTAATAAACCTGATTTTTTATATGTAAAAGATACGACGACTGGAAAGTAAGAATTTGGTATATTATAATGCCTGTAATTTTTTGTATTTAAATTTTTCCGTTCGATACATGGAAATAAGGTTATTGTTTCTATACTATCTTTAGGAATTAACTTAAGATTAAGACAAATATTATTTTCAGACTCTTTGTCTGCTTTATAATTAACAAAGAAAGCATTGCATTCAAGTCTTACATATTCTTCTCTTTTTATATATTCACAATCATCTAATAATTTATCATCTTCTCCTAATGTAAACCATCTACCATACTTAATACCATTATAAACAACATCTTTATAAAGTAGTGTTAACCCACTTAGTAAAAGAGATACAAAACAAACAGATAATATTACAATTGTTTTCTTAGAAGCAGATACCTTCATTAAATAATATCCTACATTGATGTTAACACCCTGTCAATATTGTATAGTAAGTCTTTTTTATCCTGTGCATTCTCCATTAACCACTCTAAATAATCTCTATCTATCTTTGCTACTTCCTCTATACTATACCCTGCATACTTACCAAATGTAATTGTTCTAATATATTGTGGCTCTTTAGATATGGTCATCATATTCTCTGGAGTTAGTACTGAGTTATTTTGTAGATATTCAAAAAGATTCTTTAGTACAACAACATCTCCCATTGCATCGTGTGGGAGTATTTCAATATCTTTCTCTTTTTTGTATATACCAAGATAGTATCTAAGATATTGAAGTGAGTAGCTCTCAAGATCTTTCTTGTTCTCATCCTCTAACATATTCCTAGCTACTTTAAGTGTACATATATATTTAGGTATATCTATGCCTTTCTTTTTTAATACCTCCATATCAAATTCAGCGTTATGTGCTACC
>CALDJM010000068.1 GCA_937899155.1 uncultured bacterium | reverse complement strand
ATCTCGTCCTGTTTACAGCAGTAACCTTACGACAAGCACCGTTAGAAAAGCTCCAACACTGTACTGAAGTAGTCTTTGGTGGTTCTGAATTATTTGGAGGAGGTGTTGTAGGACAAGAGGTTACACATCTTCCTCCACTATCTGTACACGCAAAATCGTTCATACTTCTACAAGTATTACCAATTTGACAATTACAATTAGCCGCATAGCTCTTTCCTACAAACTCTTTCAACAATCTGACTGTCTGAAGATCCTCTATATCTTTGTCCTTATTCAAATCATCAAAATTGTTACCCATCAAATTCAATGGAAATGAAAGCTCTTCAAACTTAGTTGTACCACTAGCTCCTGGTCTAGCATTATCTACTTGTGGTATGAATTCTAAATATGTATCTTCCATCTCCAGAGACTCTCCATTACTCTTTCTAACATTAGACAAATCTATTGCCCACCCTCCATCATTATTCGTCACTGCGGACATTAAAGGATATCCTATGCCACCTTTAAATGTTTTAAGGAAAATAATTGAATCAAAATTCTTTTTTGTAAAGGCCTCCCCTTCGTTGTTATAGAAGACATTATATGATGTTCCATATGCTGGTTTTGGAGACCCTATATCTCTTATCGTGGGCAGTGTTTTGATCATAAATACAGGAATACCTAATATCTCTCGTTCTATATATTTAACCCCTTTTATCTTACCTTCCTTGTAACTAATATATCCATCTCCTACTCTAAAGAAATATTCTTTATCGGCTTCTAAGTTCTGTACTGTGACATGGTGGGTATAGTATTTACCATATTTCCTTACCTTAACGTCATTACAATTGAAACCACTTGCATCTACTGAAAAGTTCTCATCTCTTGTTTTAGAAACTTTCTTGTTAAACTTACTAACACACTCACTCATAGCATCTGTTGCATCTCTATCATCAACCGCTTTTTTCTTACCCAACCATGCTAGAGGACCTGGTAAGAAGCTATCCTTCTCTCCATAGTAAACTATACCTTTCATTGGCTGATCTGTTACCCAAGATACGGTGAATGCACTATCTGTGACATTGGTCACTCTTACCTTATACGGTTTGTTTTTTATACTTAGATAGGTGATATATCCTACATACCCTACTAGTAATATCGCTGTGATACCAAGGGTTACCTTAGCGATTGTCCTAAGAACTCTTCGAAGTTTTATACTCATACGAGATGAAATATTTTTATGTTATATACATATATATAACTAAATTATGCAAATGATGTCAAGAAATACAGAAACCTTACAACTCAAAAATATTGATTTTCTGCAAACAGTATGTTAAACTTATGTTTAACATAGAGAGACATATAGAAAGTGTGAAAGAAAAATATGGAATAATTTAAGTAGGTAAAATAGTATGAAAAACAAAAAATACACAAAGATAAATTTAAGAGATTTCAGACACAACCTAACACAACTCAAAGACTCCATTGAAGCTGGTGTCATATATGAGGTACATGACAGGGGAGTCCCTGCCTTCATCTGTATCTCCAAAGAACACCTAATAACTAAAGAAGAAGGAAAAAGTGCCAAAGATTTCGAAAAAATGCTATCCATGCCTACAGACAAAATAAATCTCCCTATCAACCTTGATGTAGATAAAGAGTATGGGAAATTACTTGAAAAGAAACATAGAAGAAGATGAAAAAGATATTCTTAGATGCAAATATCATAATAGACCTAATTGAGAAAAGACAGCTAAATGAAAGCGGAGCTGACAAATTGATGGAAAAATTCCCCCATGCCCAAATTTACATATCAGCACTCTCTGTACACATTATCTTCCACATACTACATATAAAGGCTGGTTCCAAAACACATAAGAAAGTATTAGAATTCCTAACTTTTGTAAAAATTACTCCTCTTACAGATTCAATAATATCACTCGCAAATAAAACTCGATACTCCGACTACGAAGACACACTCCAATACCTCATGGCACTACATGCTGACTGCGATTACATATTAACAAGAGATAAAAAAGATTTTGAGAATGTAAAGAAGATAATCCCTTCTAAAATTAAAATCATAACCAACCTCTCCCAAATCAAGTAATAGTGCGATATAATAACTCATGCGAAAATTCTTTGTAAAACACAAACTCTCAGTAGAAGATATAACACACCTCTCTGATTCAGATAGCAGAAACATCATTGAAAAAGGCAAACTCCAAATAGAAGACTATATAGAAATTGAGACATATGAAAAAAGATTCCTTGCACAAATATCAGACATACTACCTGCATCCGTAGAGATACAAATAGTAGAAGATTTAGGAGAGCGAAAGTCTGACTTCATACCAAACATCACAATCATACAATCGTTAAGCAATGATAGTAAATTCAACTACTTCATAGAAAAAAGTGTTGAGATAGGTATAGAAAAAATAGTACCAATACAATCAAAATATTCACTCAAAACAAAAAACAAAGCCATAAGGGATACAGGATACTGGAATAAATTAGTCAGAGATGCAACTGAACAATCTAGAAATATATTTCCAACAATAATAGAAAGACCTATTTACATAAAAGAATTACTTAAATACAAATTTCCTAAAGATACAATTAAGATATGTCTTTCAACAGAAGTACATGAAGCAATATTCCTTAACGAATACTTAGAAAACATTGATATAAAAAGACCTGTTTTAATTGCAATTGGACCAGAAAAAGGTTGGGATATTTCAGATATTGAAATTTTCAAAGGACTAAACTTTCAATTTGTTAAACTCAAAGGAAATATTTTAAGAACCGAGACAACAGGTTTGGTAATTGGTAGTATTATTAAATATCTGAAAGGAGAAATATGAAAAAGAAGAAAAGGTCTAGTTACAAAAAGAGCAGAGATTTTAAAACCAACCGACCTATCAAAGAGAAATTCTACACAAAAGAAGATATATTTGTTTCTAGAATGGCAAGTATATTAATGGTACCAAAAGGTAAGATACCTTGGATATTCTCTCAAAGACCCATTACTACAATTAGGTTAAACCCTT
>CALDJM010000067.1 GCA_937899155.1 uncultured bacterium | reverse complement strand
ATAGAAGATGAAAAAGACCTCTTAGATTCATATCAGGAAATAATAGAAACAGCAGGATACGATGTAATAGCTGTCTCTGATGGGTATCAAGCTTTGGATGTTTTAAGTAAATCAAATCAAAGTGTAAAGCTTATCCTTTTGGACTTAATGATGCCAGGGGTTGATGGTTTAGAAGTGCTTAAAGCTATCCGTTCGGACAAAGCTAGATATGGAGAAGCACCTGTAATTATCCTAACAAATATGACAAGTGAATCAATAATAAGAGAAGCATTTAATCTAGGAGCATCATCATATTTAGTAAAATCAGATTTAGACTATCAAGGCTTAACAAAAGAGCTAGAAAGATACTTAGGAGAAAGAGAAGATATTTAGTATTTGAAACTTTCTTCTTTTTTGTTAATATATTAAAGAAGAGATAAGTTTAAGAATTTAGTAAACATGGCAAATCTGCCCGATCATGTTGGAATTGATTTTGGTACGCATTCAGTAAAAGCTGTTGAGTTAGGTAGTATTGGGACAAACAGGCCTAGGCTTGTTAATTTGGGTTCTCAGGCTACTCCTAAGGGTGCAATTAATAGTGAAGACCCAATGGATCAAAAGAGGTTGGCAGATGTCCTAAAGAAGCTCTACGATGCTTCAGGTATGAAAAATAATAAGGTTGTAATGGCCTTACCAGAATTCTCTGTATTTACTAGATTCTTAGAATTACCTGGTGTGAAAGAAGAGGAGATAAAAGAGGCTGTCTACTACGAAGCTAAACAGTATATTCCCCTACCCCTAAATGAAGTAATGATGGACTATATCCCAATTGGTTTTAATACAGAAAGAAATGCTCCTAGAGTATTGGTAATTGCAGCCTCAAGCAAAGTTGTTGAAATATATCTTAACATTGCAAAAGAGGCAGGATTGGATCTTCTAGCCATAGAAACAGAATCTTTGGCTATGGGAAGAGCAATATATAAATCTACAGGTAAAAAAGCCGTAGTCATGTTAGACTTTGGTGCCAATAATACGGATATGAGTATCCTCTCTGATGGTTATCTCGTTTTCTCACAAAGTATAGCCATTGGTTCTGACTCTCTAACTCAAGCAATTGTGAACAAGTTTAACTTTGATATTCAAAGAGCAGAAGAATTTAAGAGAAATTATGGAATAGTACCAAATGTATTAGAAGGTAAAATATATTCTGTGCTTTCACCAATAATAGAATCTATTATGGTTGAGGTAAGACGAGGTGTTGAATTCTACAAAAGCAGAACTCTTTCCATTGCTCCAGCAGACTATGTATTGGGTGGAGATGGTGCTTTACTACCAGGTATTATTGAATATATATCAAAAAGTCTTAATGCAAATGTTGCTCTAGCAAATCCATGGAATAATATTCAGGTTGATAAGAATTTTGAAGATATTGCAAGGAAAGGTGCTCCATCATACTCTGTTGCAATAGGTTTAGCTTTAAGAGATGACTAATACAACAAATCCAATACAGCAGAATAGCGAGAAAGATGAACCAAAGACTTCTTTGTTAGGTAAGCTTTCTGAAAGAAGAGAGGAAATAAAGGAGGATAAGAAGAAAGAGAAAAAAGAGATGGCTTTCTCTATGTTAACTCCCGAAGATGGGATTAACCTTGTCCCAATTATGACCAAATCCGAGGTTGTCAAAGAGGAGAGAAAGAGTAAGATGAACAATATTAAGCATAGTGGTATTCTTAGCTATAACATTTGTTGTTGTTGCATTCTCTACTCTTACGAAATTACAGGTAGAAAATGAGAAGAAAAAATTAAAACAGTATGAAGAAAATGCTTCTGTCTTAAGTGAAAAAATCATATCAAATGATGAGGTTCTAAAGAGAATCTTTTTGTACAGAGATATTTCTTCTAGTCAGTATTCTGCAAAAGACATTTTTGATTACTTCTCTGAAATTGCTATAAAAAACAGAGGTACAGTACTTTCTAATTTCATTTTTACCTCTAATACATCAGTTTCTTTTGAAGGGGAATGCTCATCTCTTGAATGTGTTGCTAAATTTTGGCATTTGTTAGCTTCAGACCGAAAGGTCGAATCTGTTACTTTGGATTCTGTATCTAAAAAGAGTCTTGCTTCGTCTAAGTCTCAAGAAAATAAGCAGGATAATGAGCAGGAAGAGGATGTTGAAGAGTTTTCTGGTGCTTCGTTTGAATTTAGGGTGACTATGACAAAAGATGCTTTTACTAAAGATGATAAAGAGAGTGATGATAATATTTATAATAGTGAAGATTAAATGGAACCAGAGAGTAATATAAGAAAAAATATAGAAGCAATTGACGAGAAGGTTAAGGGCACTAAACTTAAGATAAAGGATTTAGTATTACCTATTATTGTCGCTTTTGTTTTGATAGGTATTGCAGTTTTTGCCTTTATTCCTATGCTTCGAAATGCTCTTGATCTTAGAGGGGAATTAAAGGAGATTAAGAAAAAGCAGGAGCAGATGATTTCTTTAAAGAATGCTGTGGACAAAGTAGATGAGGGTATTATGCAGGGGGATTTAACAGATGTGAAGAGTGTTATACCTAGAACATTGAAAGTTTCAAGTTTCCTTTACTATATTGATCAGTTAGCTCTTGAGAAGAATCTTTCTTCTGAAAAAATTTCTGTAGGAGATGTTAATGTTGCAACTCCTGGTGGGGATGATGCCACCGCTGCGAAGAATGAATCAAGATACAAGGGTGTTAATGGTCCATTGGCATATTCAGGGTCTCTCGAGGATGTGTTATCTTTCTTGGATAGTTTCTATACTTCTTCCCCTTATATTGTATCTCCTGAGAATATTACTTTAGAGAGAGGTGGTGAAGATAAGTGGGAGATAGAGCTTAGTTTAACAGGCTACTATATATCTGAAGAAAATAATGCTAAGTTTAATCTGTATAAACCATTTAAAGCATATACAGATTTTTCTGATATTATGGAAATCCTAAGAGAAAAGGCACTAAAGCTTGCAGGTGACACAAATCAGGAATTTTAGTTACTAGATTTCATCATTGAAGATACTGTCATCTTCTACTTCTTTTGTTTCACTTTCTTTACTTTCAGAAGTGTCCTTTCTTTCATCATCTTTGATTAAGACTCTGACTCTTCTATCCATTCTGATTGCATTGATTGTAATTAAATCTCTAATTGCATTGATAGTTCTTCCTTTTCTTCCAATTACAACACCTTTATCTTCTTCAGCAACATCAACGGTTAAAATTGTAAGTCCTGGAAAATCAACACTTTCCTTTTCCTCAATCTTGACCTCATCTGGCTGATTAACTATTGATTTAACAATATGCTCTAGCAATTCTTTCATTCTAGTATAGGTAAAATATTATTTATAATGATATTATACTACTCCTCTTTCTTTTTGTCTTTTTTCTGTATGCTTGGCTTTGTAGAGCCTCTTTTTAGCTTTTTGAGAATACCAGCCTTAACAAAATACTGAGCAACTGTATCTGATGGCTGTGCACCATTCTCCAACCAAGTTTTTGCTTTTTCTTTATCTATATCAAACTGGTTGAGTCTTGGGTTGTACACACCAATCTCATCTTTTGTTCGACCATCTCTAGGTTGAGTACTTTCCATGACTACTATTCTGTAGTATGGGTCATTTCTTCTACCTACTCTTTTTAATCTTATTTTTAACATAGGACTGAATTCTATCAAAAGAAGTTATATAATTCAAGAAACAATGTGTTTCTTTTTCTCGAGTAGTTCAATAGCATTCCTTGCAGCATCTTCTTCAGCTTTCTGTTTGCTATGTCCTACTCCGTAAGCAATTGTTCTGTTTGCTCTTTTTATCTCTACAGTAAAGGATTTCTCGTGGTCTGGACCTTCCTCCTTTACTAATTCATATGTTGGTGTGACTTTAAATCTCTCCTGTATTATTTCCTGTACTTTAGTTTTTGGATCGATGAATAATTCTTCCCTGATAATTCTTTTTATCTTTTTGAGAAGAGTTCTGTCAACAAAAGACCTACACTCTTCGTATCCTGCTTCTAGGTATATTGCTCCAATTATTGATTCGTATAGGTTGGCTAGTAAGTATGTTTTTTCCTGTCCCCCACTTTCTTCTTCTCCTTTGGACATTCTTAAATACTGTCCTACCTTTAATCTTTTAGTTTCCTCTGCAATACTTTCAGTTCTAACAAGTGCTGCTCTGATACTGGTTAATTCACCTTCGGCTTTATCAGGATAGTTGTGATATAGGTTTGAGGAGATTATTAATTCCAATACAGCATCTCCTAAGAATTCGAGTCTTTCATTGTTTTCAATGTTTTCTTCTTTGTGTTCGTTTAGATACGACCTGTGTGTGAAAGCTGTTTGTAGATAATTTCTGTTTTTGAATTTTACTCCAATCTTTTCTTCTATTTCATTATATTTCATTTTTCTTCCTTTCTATTTTCTTCTTCATATATTGCACCTAGAACTCCATTTACAAATTTTCCACTACTTTCTCCTCCGAAATCTTTTGCTATTTCAATTGCTTCATCTATAGCTACTTTAGGGGGTGTGATTTTTGCAATAAATCCTTCAAGTATGGCAATTCGCAAAATTTGAAGGTCTACGAGCTTCATTTGTTTAATTGGCCACTGAGGTGCATATTTAACTATGGTTGTGTCAATTTCTTGGATTTCTTCCTCTACACCTTTGGTTATTTTTTCGAAAAGTTCTTTGTCGAATTGCTCTATTTCGTCAATTTCTAAAAGGTCGTCTAAAGGTATTAAGTCTGTCGAGAAATTGTCTATTGCAAAGTACTTTGTAAAAAGCTCTTGGAGAGCAGATCGGAAGAGCGTCGTGTAGGGAAAGAGTGTAGATCT
>CALDJM010000066.1 GCA_937899155.1 uncultured bacterium | reverse complement strand
CTGAGGCCTCAGTTCTAACAAAAGAAGAGGAAGAGAAAAAGAGACAGACATCTCCTGAAGAGCTAAAAGCTATGATTGCTGAAATTAATTAAGATCAACCAACTGAGCTTTCTCCAATACTCCTTTTGGTAAATTCGTGTAATCAATAATTGTAATGAATGTCTGCTGTTTATTTAATATCTCTGGTTTAAATATCTCTGCAGTATTCTTTCTATCTAACTCTGAAGCAATATCATCAAGTAGTAGAATAGGGTAGTATCCAAGCTCTTTTTTCATAATCTTCTGTACTTCAAATATCAACTTTCCAATAGACAATCTCTTCTCTCCTCTAGAACCAAACTTTTTAATATTCTTTCCATTAATTAACTCCCAATCATCTCTATGTGGTCCAACATTAGTATGTCCAGTAGCAATATCTCTTTTCTTTGAATTCTCTAAAGCATCTTCAAGAGCAACATCCCCATTGGACTTAATATATTCAATCTTTAGATCTTTCGTCTTCATCCTTTGTGCCAATGTTTCTCTCATGTCCTGAATCTTCTCTGCTACCTTGAGAAACTCTTTTGTCCAGAAGTTTAACTGTGGATCATTTCTAGCAATGATACCTTTCTCATAGAATTGTTTAGATAGTTTTTTTAGATATGCATTCCTTTGTCTTAATATCTTTCTAAACTGTTTTAATATTTCTACATATTCATAATCTAAAGTTGATATTACCTCATCTAAAAACTCTCTTCTTCTGCTGGGAGAAATCATTAATATCTCAATCTTTTCAGGATTAAAGATTGTTGAGGCTGTTTCTTCAAAAAACTTTTTAACTGGAACATTCTTTTCATTAATCTTTAATATTCTTCTACTTGTACTTTTGTAGTAGGAATATGTTTTCTCTTCATCATCCTCTACAGTTATTTCAACTCTGCAGTATGTATCATCACAGTTTTGTTCAGTGTGTATGTATTCATCAGAGCTTGCCCAAGGTGATTTGCCATTGGTTAGTATATATATTGCTTCTAGTAGTGTACTTTTCCCAACTGCATTATCACCATGAAAGACAACTATGTCTTTTTCAATATCTATTTCGTAGTTTTTGAATTTTCTGAAGTTTGTTAGTTTGATTTTTCTAATCATGCATGTTGATTATATCTTAAAAAAGGGCTTTTGTAGAATGGGAAATGAGTTCAGAATTAATGTCTAACTAAGTCTTCAAAATAGCTAAAAATGCATCCTGTGGGATATGTACCTGTCCAATCTGTTTTAATCTCTTTTTTCCTTTCTTCTGTTTCTCTAGTAATTTCTTCTTTCTAGAATAATCACCACCATATAACTTAGCAGTAACATCTTTTCTAAATGCCTTAACATCCTCCCTAGCTATGATTTGAGAACCAATAGCTGCTTGAAGGGGAATAGAGAACTGCTGTCTAGGTATGACTGTCTTCATGACCTCTAAGAGCTTCACAGCCTTACTCCTAGTATTCTCTCTTACCTCAAGAAAATCTAAAACAGACACCTCCTCATGATTAACAAGTATAGAAACTTTAACAATATCTGATGGAAAATAATCAATAAATTCATACTCCATAGAAGCATAACCACTCGAAACATTCTTCATCTGATCAAAGAAATTCGAAATAAGAGAAACTAAAGGTATATCATACTCTAATATAATATATCTTTCATTGATATCAATATCCCCATCTGTATTAATATATTTTGTATTAACATACTGACCTCTTTTAAGTTGGCATAATTTCATCAAATCACCTAAATACTTCTCAGGAGTCATTATCTCTGCTCTTACCCAAGGCTCTCGAATTTCTTGTATCATAGCAGGGTCAGGTAACTCATGAGGAGCCTGTATTACTAATTCCTCACCATCTGTTTTTGTCACCTGATATTCAACGGTGGGGGCTGTAACAATTAAATCAATATCATACTCCCTTTCCAGTCTCTCTTGGATAATCTCCATATGTAGTAGTCCTAAGAATCCACATCTAAAACCAGAACCTAGAAGATTAGACCTTTGATCTGTAAAGATTAAAGAAGCATCATTTAAAGAAAGTTTAATTAAAGCTGTTTTAAGATCTTCATAATCATCAGTATCTGTTGGAAAGAATGTTGCAAACATATTAGGTTTTGGAACTTGGTATCCTGCAAGTGGAGTGGTGTCTTCATGGTCTGAAATAGTATCTCCTACCGTAAAGAAACTAATATCTTTCATACCAGTTGCAATATATCCAACCTCACCAGTAGACAGCTCTTCGATTTCTTCTAAATCAGGATTGAATATACCTATTTCAGTAGGTTTAAAAGATTGTTCTCTTTGTATCATGTGTAAAACTTTAGCTTTGCCTGGTACAAACTTATATTGCCCGTCAAAAATTCTAATAGCTATTACAACACCTCTGTGCTCATCATAGAATGAGTCGAAAACTAAAGCTTTTAGAGGTTTACTCACATCTCCTTTGGGAGGTGGTGCTACTTCTATTATTCTATCTAACAAATCTTCTACACCCTCACCTGTTTTTCCAGAAACCTTAATAATTTCATCTTTGGTAAAACCGAGTAATGCTTCAATTTCTTTCTCTCTTTCCTGAATATTTACATTAGGTAAATCTATCTTGTTTAGTACAGGTATTAATGTTAAACCTAAATCTAATGCTTTTCTAGTATTCGATATTGTTTGTGCTTGTATTCCTTGACTAGCATCAACTAAGAGTAGGGCAGCCTCGCAGGCAGCTAGAGATCTAGATACTTCGTAAGAGAAATCGACATGACCTGGTGTATCTATGAGGTTTAGTTCGTAATCTTTCCATGCCATTTTACATGCTTGAAGTTTAATAGTAATACCTTTTTCTTGCTCTAGATCTAACTTGTCTAATACTCTACTGTTTTTCTTTCTAGCAATATTTTCATTCTGAGTAGCTTCTAAGATTCTATCTGCAAGTGTAGATTTGCCATGGTCTATATGGGCTATGATGGAGAAGTTTCTAATTTTTTCTAATGGTGTGGAATTAGACATAGGAAGGATTATATCTAAAGAAGAGTTTTTTTTGTAGGTATAATAGAAATACCTACTCAAAAGTAATATCTAAAACAAATTCCTGATCGAAATACACTTTCTCTTCGTTCTTTATTTCTAGGTACAATGTCTTCTTCTCTCCAGGTTCTACAGTAATCTCTCTAGTATATGATTGATTATTACTATCATTTAAAACATATGTTTCTTTACCAACCATTATAGAGAGGTTTGTATTCCTACTATTATTAATATATCCATACAACAATACACTTCTTTTCATACCAGTATCATTCTTTACCTCAAGGATAGGTTTTGAAAATACTTTTCTTCCATCTCTTTTGGTCACAGTACTACTGTATGTATACTCTCCAAACTCATTTCTTTCTAACTTTTCATTCTTAAAAATATTATGCTGACCTCCAACCTTGTCAATTGTTAGAGTTGTTTGATCACTACTAACACCCAAGACATCACGATTCTTACTCTCTTGTGTAATAGGGGAGAGATTGATTATGGTAAGTGTAGGAATTATAAAGAGAGCTAAAAGTACTACAATAGCAATAGGTTCTAATAGTTGTGGTAGTAAATTCTTCTTAGCCATATATTAAAACAGTACTAATAAAGTTTATCTTCTCTTGGATATATCTTATCAATTTCCGACTCGTATGTCTTTATAGTGCCCCAAATTGAGAAGATTGTTAATACACTTGCTAATACTCCAATCCATTGATATGTCATACCCTGTATTGTTTGAGCAACAACAACAAGGCAGGTAATTATAAGAAATGAACACCAGATAAATATTTTCAAAAAAGATGTATCATCTTTTGTTATCCATTTCAGAATATTAAAGTTTGTAATCTTCACAATAGTTTTAGGATTTTGAAGAGTTGATTGGTATACAGAGGTTTTAATTATGAAATATATAGTTGGTATAGCAAGGCAAATAATAAGGAAGAGATTGGAGTATGAGTTTACCAAAAGGGTTGTAGATGGATTTGTGTAGTAAAGTTGAATTGAGAATATCCCTTGTATCTGATTGTCTATGAAAAAATCCAAGTTGTATACAACATTAGCAATGATGATACCTAGAAGCTTACCTGCAATCATTAAAACTGCAGGAGCAACAGAAATTTTAAGAATCCTTCTTAGCAGTTTTGACATCAGCTTGGGCAAGTTTGTTTAAATTTTTGGTAAGTCTAGATTTAATCCTATCTGCCTTACCTTTTTTAATGACATGTTTTTTAGCTGCTTTGTCTATGACTTTGTATACATGCTTTATGTTCTTTTTACCTTCCTCTAGGCTTCCATCTTTGACTAAGGCATTTTGTTTCTTTGTTGCCTTTTTGATTCTATTTCTTAATCTGTCGTTGATTTCTGTTCGCCTTTGAGTGGCTCTTAGGTCTTTTATTGATGCTTGTAAATTTGGCATTTTTATTTAAAGTATTATTTAATAATCAAGGTATTATATACATTATATCAATGTTTGTAAACATTGGCTTTTATGCTATGCTTTTAATATGGAGCAGAGTAGAAAAACAAAGATATGGATGAGTGTTTTTTTTGTGATTTTTCTTTTTAGTTTTTCCGTTGTTTATCTTTTTCTTGACAAGAAAACGGGGGGAGAGACTTTGGGAGTTAAAGAGGAGGAGGTTGAGGAGATTGTTGAACCAACAGCTATTCCTAAGATTTTATCTTTAGCACCGATGACAGTTGTAGGAGGAGAATTTTACGAGTATCTGCCAAGAGTTATGGATAATGATAGTGACGAAGAGGAGTTAGTTCTCGATCTTGTACAAGCCCCTGATTGGCTTTCTTTGACTTCTGATGGTGTTGTAAGTGGTTTTGTTCCAATAGAGAGTATTGGAGAGAGTTTTAGTTTTGTACTTAGAGTTTCTGATGGGTATAATTCATCTAGTCAGGAGAATTTTGTTTTAGTCGTAGATAGTAATGAAAAAGAAGATATTTAGCTTATTTATAGCTTTAACATTGGTAGTTGTTTCTATTTCAGCTTTTTTGTTTTTTAAGAGTAATGTTAAGAGTTATGATACTCTTTTTACCAAACAGCAGGGTTGTACTCCATATAATTTGTTTGTGCAACGAGGTGATGATGATTTTTCTGTGAGAATTACATGGTTAACAAAGGATAAGTGTATGGGTTTTGTTCAGTACGGATTGGATAGAGGAGAGTTAAATAGGATAGGCTTGGATACGGAGAATGTTTCTAAAGCTAGTAGTCATAAGGTTGTTCTAGATAAACTTTTAGCAAAAGAGAGATACTTTTTCATAATTAATTCGGATAATACAGGTTACGGAAGAGATGGTTCTCCTTTGGAATTTCTTTTGGAGAATCTGTAATTACTTCTTTTTTCGATCTGTTTCTTTAACTATAGCTTCTTCGAAATACTTCTTTGGTTTGAAGATTCTCCATATTCCCATTTCTGCACCTTTGTATGTGTTTGAATCTACGAATTTCTTGATAACTACCTGTCCAAAAGGCTTGGTGTAAATATACCAGCCAAATAGTAGAACTAATATTCCTAGTACGATTTGTACAATAACATTGTCAAAAATACCTGTTTCTGGAATTTGTGTTGATGAGCCATCATCTGTTGTTGGTATACAGGTTTGTACAACATTGAGTGTTGCAGAAGCTCTTAAGGTATCTGGAGATGTTGGTACTTGTGCTGGTTCGATTACAACCTCGTTCATGTTTTCTCCTGTTAATGCACTCTCTCCAGCTAATGCTTTGAAGGTAAGAACTATCTGTTCGGAAGCTTTAACAGACCATCCTCCACGAGTTGTAAAGGATAGTTCTTGTGTCTGTCCAACAGTATTAACTTGAAGATAGTTACTATCTGTTACAGCAACTTCATTTATGGTGGTAGACCCTGTTAGATATACAAATCCTAGAGGTAGTTTATTCTTAACAGAAAGAAGTTTTTGAGATACTGTAGAGTTGTTTTTTACAGTTATAGAAAATATTGCACTATTATTTGGTTCAACTCTGTCTACACACTCTGCTTGTACTGTTGTGGTTACTGCAAAGTTTGATTCGACCTCTTCTTCTTGTGGTGGTTCTGGTTGAGGTTGTGGCTCTGGTTGTACTGGTGGTTCTACCTCTTTTTTAGTAAATGTAACATTGGTTGAAGCTTTCCCTAGAGATACTTCACCATCTAAAACTTCAGCTGTGACCTTTAATTCTCCAAAATAATCGTTAAACTGAGAGAAACTTAAAGATTCTTTAAAATTTTCATCTTTGTATAGTTCTTGTTCTAATATAGAAATGCTTCCTTTTGTACTGTCAACAACAAAACCTTTAGTCATTGTTAGTTCTGAGAACTTGTCTCCACCAAAAGTGAAGTGGATATTTGTGTTTTCACCCTCCTTGACATTGGAGATTTTGATGGTTGCTTGGGAGATCTTTACTTTCTCACTCTCATCAGTTCTTTTTTCAAGTAGAAGACTTGTAACTGCAGTAGAACCTGTTTGTTCTACGGTTAGAATTCTTTTACACAAAGGGGAGTTTATTCTTTCCCCTGTACTATCTTCGGCTGTTGCAACTATATCTAGTGCTGGGGTTGTGAAGTTGGAGAAGGTTTTTTCTATAGTAGTATCTTCATCTGAGGTTTTATCTGCTTTTACAGGTGTATTGTTTAACCTGAATTCTGCATTTTTGTATGTTTTATCGAATTTTGCCACTACAGTAATTTTATCATCAGGCTGTACTTGTCCTGTGATTACTTTTCCATTCTCATCAGTTATGACCATCTCTTTACATCTGGTGTCTTGGAGAGATTGGATAGGGCAACTTAAAAAGAGTTCTTGTTTTGTTGTACTTTTTAGCTCTGTTATTGGTAACTGACTAACTTGGCATGCACTTATGCAAGATTGTGTTCCTGTGACTTCAGAAGTTTTGAACATAAAACCTTTTCTAGGGTCTCCACACTCACTTGCAACAGCAGGGTCTAGGTAGTAACAAGCACAAGTTCTTTTGTTCTCTATGACTTTGTCTTGTGATGGCTTAATGGCATAAAAGTATACTGCAACGAGTATTAGGGCTAAACCGAGTACTCCTGCAACGATTAGAAGTGTTCTGATTAGTTTGTTAGATTTTTTAGCTGTGGTAACTCTTTTTACCTCTGCCATTGTGGATTTCCAAGCAAAAAATTATGAGCAATCTCCTGATTAGAGTTTATGTTAATAATACTTTTGTGTCAATCTTTTGTATAGCAATTATAGTATAGATGAAAGTAGGGTTAGTCCGAGGTTTGGTTCAATTAAACCTTTCTTGATTTGAAAATCTAAATTAGAGAGTTTTGTATACAGTGTTTCTATTTTTTTGTTGCTATATTTTTTTGAAGAACTAATTAGGGAGGGTACTGTAAAGGGGGGAACTTTTAATATTTTTGCGATACTCCCAGTACCATCTTTTTCTTCTAGAAGATATTTGGTAAGGGTGATTAATCTTAAATTCCTAGATATCATAGAGATGATATAGTTAGCATCAACCGATTGTGCAATTAATCTTTCTAATATTTCTGTACTCTGCTTTGTATCTCCATTGTTTATAGAATCTATTAAATTCCAGATATCATTTTCTAATGTGTTTGATACTAGAGAGAGTACATCTTGTCGTGTTATTTTATTGTCTTCTATGACCAATTTCATCTTTTTGATTTCGTTGCTACATCTTTCGGGGTCGTAGTTTGTTCTTTCTGCTAAAGCTCTTACAGCATCATTTCCGATTTCGATTCCCTCTTTTTTTAATTCTTCTTTCATCCATGTGAGAAATGTTCTTTTATTTAATTCTTTGCTTTCAAAAACCTTTTTTTCTTTGTTAAAAAATTTGTAATATTTTGTATTTGCCTTGATTTTTTGGTCTTCCCAGAAGAGTACTGTATCTGATGATTGGTTTGTTTCTAGTAGTAGGAAGATTTTTTCTAGTAGTTTCTCTTTCTCTTTGTTTCGATAGGTTCTCTTTAGAAGTAGTATTCTGTTTGTTGCAAAGAGAGTGGGGGAAGAGAGAGTATCTATGAGTGTTTGTGCTGATGTGTTTTCAGCATCTATCACGACAACTTCTGTTGTACTGGTTCTCTCTTGTATTACTTTTTCATTGACTAATTCAAGAGAGAGGTATGTTGAATGTCCGTGGTAGAGTTTGTATTTCATTTAACTTCTATTCAAAGACTTATTTTACTCCTCTTTTGTTTCTTCTGTTGATACTGTTTTCCCAAAGAGGATTATAATCCCATCAGGACTTAGGTTGCTTTTGATAAATTCAGGTTTTTCTAAATTTTCTGTATTCAGCTTTTTAGCAAATTCTTTCGAACATTCGGTCATTTTTTCATTGTTAGAATACACATGAACTCCTTCTTCACCTTTTAATATAGAGCCAGACTGTATTATGCTTATGAATGGGAACTGTTCTCGTAACTCTTTAACTTTTTTAGAAAGCTCTGTATATCCTATACCAATGTCATATACGAATACTTTGGGGTTAGTGGAGTAGAGTTTTGGATTTTCCATTGCAAGTTTTACAAATTTTTTAATTTTGTCATACTTCCCTAAACCTTCTCTTGGTCCAATTGCGAAAGCTCCAGATGGTACAATCACCCTTTCTACAAGCTCTCCACCTCCTACTGTTGGGTCCAAGACAAAAGAGTATGATTTACCTTGTTCATCTTCAAACTTATTCAAAAGTTCCAAAGCTGCCTGTATGTCTTTAATGGTGAATTCAGAAATTTTAATATTGTTTACAACAGATGAGAACATGTTCATTAAAGCTTTCGGATCTTTTAATGTGTCACTTTGAGATATTTTATTTTGTATTGCTACTATTACTTTCTGCTGTCTTCTAGCTCTAGCATAGTCTGTACCCTCATTGTTTTGCATAGAGTGTCTGGACCTTGCATATTCAAGAGCTTTTTTACCATCCATGACTTGAGGACCAGCTTTAAAACTAATTGTTTTGTATTTATATCCACTAGGGTATTGATAGTCTGTGAAGCTGTTTTCAACATTAACATTAACACCTCCAAGTGTATCAATGATTTCTTCAAATGCTTTGAAATCTACAAGTGCATGATACTGTATCTCAAGACCAGTAACTTCGCTAACACTTCTTTTAAGACCTTCAAAACCACCACCTTTAGTTTTGTTCTCTTCTTTTGCATATACAGAGTTAATTCTTCCAAACCATTTTGTTCGACTATCGACTTCTACATGGAAGTCTCGAGGTATTGATATGAGTTGAACATTATTTGTCTCGTAACTATATGAAGCTATGATTATGGAGTCTGTATTAGAAATATCACTTCCATTTCTACTATCAACACCTACAAGTAGTACATTTGTATGCTTACCTTGAGAATCTTTCTCTAATTCAGGCTTCTTTGTTGTAATTAGAGAGGTGGGATTAAACTTAAAACCCACATTTGCAGATATTTTATGACCTTTCCAAATGACATATCCGATACCTCCAAGAAAGACTAGTAAAAGAGTGATTAGAAAGAATCTTAGAAAAGAACCTTTTCTTTTTCTTGGCTTCGCCTTAATCTTTTCCTCTTCCTTGTTACCCAATTCAACATTTTCTTTAGAGGGGTCTTCAATATTTTGATCGTCTAGTTCGATATCTAAAACCATATTTTTAAACTCTTATCTAAGATAGTTTTTAATATTAGCATGATGTTCTGCTAATGTCTTGGCATATCTAGCAACTCCATCTTTGCCGTGGATATAGAAGTAGTATGGAGACTCTTTAGAATTAAGAGTTGCTTCAATTGCTTGTACACTTGGATTACAGATAGGGGTAGGTGGTAATCCAATTCTTTTGTATGAATTATATGGATTGTCGCTTTCTAAATCTTGCTGAGTAATTTCATATTTCCAATCTTTCAGAGGATACAAAAGTGTTGCATCTGCTTGAAGAAGCCAACCCTCTCTTATCCTTTTCTGAAGAATCCCAGCAATTATTGGTCTGTCTTCTGAATTAAAACCCTCTCTTTCTACAATGCTAGCCATTATGATGTCCTTGTATGTGTACTCTCTAGTTACCTTTTTCTGGAAAGTCTCTACAAGAATTTTCAGGACACTTTTTGTTGTACTATCTGAAGCAAAAGCATATTTGTCTGGATAGAGGAAACCTTCTAAATCTTTTACTTCCGTAGGTAAGTTTAATGTTGAAATGAAATCAGGGTCTGTTGTAGCTTTTAGAAAATCATCTATGGAAAAGCTCGCTTTCTGTGACTTCTCTAATTCTTTATTAACTATTACTGCTACCTCATCTTTTCTTAAACCTTCAGGTATGGTTACCCAGAAGTCTTGTTCTTTTGCTTTCTGTAGTGTTTCCATCAATTCTTTGATATTCAAATTTCGTGGGATAGAGTAGTTACCAGCTTGGAGTTTTCCCTCTAATTTATTTAGTTTTAGATATATCTTTGAATAGTAATAATATCTTTTCTTTATTAGATCTTTCTCAACCAAACTATTTAATATTCCATTGACTCCATCTCCTTGTTTTATTTGGAAATCAACTTTTTCTGTACTGTCTGAAATAGCTTTATCCAAAGAGTTTTTATAATCAAAGAAGAGTATACCTAACAGAACAGTAAATAATACTAAAAATGCAAGAAGAATCTTCACAGGTGAAGTTTTTTTACTATCGTTCATTTACTTTTTTGAATGAATTTAAAAATTCTTGTAGAAAGACAGTGGCAGAGATACTGTCTATTTTCTTTCTACTTCTTTTTATGTTTTGTCCTGAAGATGTTAACACACTTTGGGCAAGAGTTGTAGAGAAACTTTCATCGTATGTGATAATTGGTATTGTTGTACACTCTTTTACTTTAAGGATAAATTGTTTGATTTTCCTCACTTTTTTTGTGGGAGAGTGTGAATGATTGTGGTACTCCTATTAACAATGTTTTTACTCTATACTCTTGAGCTTTCTCTAATATTTCTTCAATTATTTTATAGATATCTCTGTTTTTAGTTATAGATATCGTTTCAAGAGGTTGGGCTAGTATTCCTTTGCTATCAGATACAGCAAGGCCAAAGTGTTTTTGTCCATAGTCTATTGCTAAGATAGGGTTTTCTGTTTTCATTCAAGTATTGCTTTAATTCTTTTTACTCCTGCCCCAACATTTTCCTGTTTTTGAATTTTGAAATTTCCTAGTTTTTCGATGTTTTCAACATGAGGTCCGTTACATATTTCTATGGAGAAAGGATTTTCTTTTGGTCCGATGTAGTATAGTTTTACAATATCTCCATATTTTTCAGTAAAAGCTGCAAAAGGAACTAATTCTAGAGCTTTCTTTTTGTCAACTTCCTCAAATGATACTTCTAGTTTCTTTTTGATCTGTTCATTGACCAGGTTTTCAACTTCTTTGACCTGTTCTGGGGAGAGTTTTGTTTCGTTAGGGAAATCAAATCTTAATCTCTCAGGAGTAATGTTGCTTCCTTTTTGGTATACATGGTCTCCTAAAACCCTTCTTAAAGCTGCAAGGAGTAGGTGGGAAGCTGTGTGATATTTTGTCGACATTTCAGATGTGTCTGTTAAACCTGCTTTGAACATACCTTGTGATGTGGTTCGAGATTTCTCTTGATGTTCTTTTTCTGCTTGAAAAAAGAGGTCTCTGGATTGTAGTTTGATGTTTTTTTCTTCTAATATTTCTTCGGTAACTTCGAGTGGTAGACCGTATGTTTCGTAGAGTAGGAAGGCATCTTTTCCATTTATTTCTTCTTCTCTTTTAATCCTTTTTTCTAATTCTCTTAATCCTTGTTCTAAGGTTCGATTGAATTTTCTTTCTTCTTCTTCAATTGTTTTGAGAATTTCTTCTTTTTGTTGTTCTAGGTTTGTCCATATGTCTTTGAATTGTGTAATACATATATCTGCGATTTCTCTTGTGAATTCTCTCTCTATTCCTAACTTTTTTCCATGCCTTATGGCTCTTCTGATTAATCTTCTTAATATGTATCCTTGTTGGCTTCTGCTTGGTTGTACACCATCCATGATTATCCATGTTGCTGCTTTGATGTGGTCTACAATTATTCTTTCAGATTTTTCGTTGTCTGTTTTTCCTAATTCTTTTACTTTTTGTAGTATTGGTTTGTATATGTCTATGTCGTATACATTTTCAACATTTTGTAGTAGGGCTACTATTCTTTCTAATCCTCCTCCGAAGTCAACATTATGTCTGCCTAGAGGTAGTACACTATTTCCTTGTTTGAAGTATTCCATAAAGACATTATTTCCTATCTCTACATACTTTCCACAGTTGCAAGATATGTTGCATTCTTCTGAACATTTCTCTTTGCCCGTGTCATAGAAGATTTCTGAGTCTGGTCCACAAGGGCCTCCTGATTCTAAGCCCCACCAGTTTTCTTTTTTACCGAATTGCTGTATTTTTTCATCTTTGCCTACTTTTGCTTCTATGTTGTATTTTGCAAATATTTCTTTCCATACATTTATGGAGACTTCATCTGCTGGGATATTTTCGTCTCCTTGAAAGACAGATGCATATATTTTGTTTATATCTAAGCCTAGTTTTTCAACAAAGAATTGTACTGTATAGTTTATGGCTTCTTTTTTGAAGTAGTCATTTAAAGACCAGTTTCCAAGCATAATGAAAGCTGTGCAGTGATAGTCGTCTCCTACCTCGTCTATGTCTCCTGTTCTTATGCATCTTTGAATGTTTACTAATCTTTTTCCTTGAGGGTGTTTTTGGCCTTGGAGGAAAGGGATTAATGGGAACATTCCAGCATTTACAAAAAGGACAGAGGGGTCGTTTTCAGGAACTAGAGGAGAGCTTGGGATTATGGTGTGTCCATTATCTTTAAAGAATTCCAAGTATTTTTTGTATATTTGTTTGTATGAAAATTCCGACATAGCAAGATTATATCAATTATGCTGGTGTATTGGGAGAGGTTTGGTTGCTTTCTTCTTTTTGTTGAGCTTCTATCTGTGCAGCT
>CALDJM010000065.1 GCA_937899155.1 uncultured bacterium | reverse complement strand
ACAATATTTGGTAGAATCCATACAGTCTGGAGAGATGCCTGAGTGGTCGAAAGGAAACGCTTGGAAAGCGTTCGTATGAGAAATCATACCGTGGGTTCGAATCCCACTCTCTCCGTTTTCCCCTCAACAACAAGCAAACTTAAAAAAACAAAGAAGATAAAAAGACCCTGTGGAAGAGAAAAAAAATAGTGATCTACCAAACCAATCCCAACTAAAACAACAAATATTAAAACTCCAAATAGAGTTACTTTTCTAAGACTCTTTCTTAAAACCTCAAAAAGAAGAAAAAAGAAAGAAAAAAAACCAAACACACCCAACTCGCATAAAAGAAGTAAAAATATGTTATGCACAGGTTGCATCAAAGAGAGTCCCCTTGCTGTTTTAGGTGCATTATCTCCCATTTCTTTAACGAAATTACCTAAACCTGTTCCTAGAAAAAGATTTTCTTTCAGAACAATGTAGCTAGATTTAATTAAATTCCTCCTATCAATCAAACTACTATCCATATTCCTAAAACCTTGAAAAAACCTTTCCAGCAGGATAGTAGGGAGGAAGGCCAGAGACTTCTTTTTAAAGAAGACTTTTGATAGAAATAAAATAGCAAGTACCATAACAAAAAGTATCAATACTGTCCTTGAGAATGTAAAAAAGATAGAGATTGATGAAAGGATGATTGTTACTATGGGAAATAACTTTGTTCTCCCTTTTAATACCCTCAGAAGAAATAGTGAGATAAAAAGGCTCAAAAGTAGATATCCACCCAATATATTGGGGTGTGGAAAAGTACCGTATGCTCTAAGAAATGCTCCTGATTTCAAACTAATAAAGCTAGAACCTAACATAGATGTTGAAACTCTAGACTCTCCTAAAACTCCCAATCCTACAGAAACCCCTCCTAAAAACTGTTGTATACCAATAACTCCTTGTACAAATACAGAAAAGAGAAGAAACATTGCAAAAAGCACTCTTTCTCTTTGGGTATAAACTCTCTTTTTTGAAAGTAGGTTTTCCACAATCAAAATAAACGAGAGTGTATATGTAAAAAATCTGACAGTATTAAGAATAACTAATGGATTTCTCAAAAAAATATTTTGTACTAGTAGAAAAAGTGAAAAAAGAAGTAAAGCTACTTTGTATTTTTGAAAGATTCGTCCAAAAAAAGAGAAGCCTTCCTGGAAACTTGTTGCTATTAGAAATATTCCAACAGCTAAGTCTAATACTGATATTGTAGGGATAAGATAGTTTACAATTAAGTTATTTGCCATACTCTGCTGAACAGGTATTGGTATTCGGTATGTAATATTAAAAGGAAGAACAAGAAATGCAAAAAGACTAAAAGTAAGAAATATGTTTCTAGAAAAAAGAAATATCGTTAGATAGAGAAACAAAAGAAGAGAGAGGATATGAAACCTACCTAAAGAATCTTTCGCTAAAGGAATAATTGCAAGAAAAACTAAAAGAAACAAAGATATTACTAAAACATCTTTTTTAGCAAGTTTCTTAAATAGCATTTATATTTAATCTTTACTTAACTGGTTTTATAACAATATGTCTATCCATGCCTTCTCCTTCACTCTCTGTTGCAATATCTTTGAACTTTATCAATGCTAAGTGAACAATCCTTCTGTCTGACGGTTTCATCGGAGGGAGTTCTACTGCCTCTCCTAAAATCCTTGCATTATCTGCTTTCTCTAAAGCCATTTGCACTATCTTGTCATCTCTTTCTTTTCTGTAACCACCAACATCAACAAATACTCTAAAATCAACATCTTCTAATTTTCTTCCAAGCATAATCTGAAGGATAAATTGGAGAGAATCCAGATGTCTTCCTTTATTCCCAATCATATATCCTAAATCTTCACCCTCAAAGGAGATTTTAATATACTTCACCTCTTCCTCTCCATCTTCAATACTAAATTTTCTCTCACTTTCTACCTCAAGCAAAGAACAAAGTTTCTCGACCTCGTCTTGCACAATTTTAAGCAATTCTTTCTCTTTCATAAAAATTATTAAAAAATTTAATATCTAAACAAGGGCAGAAACACAACATTATTTCTCTGTCTTACTCTCTTTCTTCTTTTTAAGTTGTGTAAATAGGTTTTGAACTCCTTTTTTCGATTTATCCCAATCCAAAATCATATACTGTAATACTAATGCTAGAGATTGTGCAATCCAGTATACACTTAAATACGCTGGCATTTTAATAGCAAAAAACACTGTCATTGCAGGCAGGATAAAAGATGTTGATTTACCAAGTCCTTCTTGTACTTTCTGAAGTGTCTCTTCTTCTGTCGTAGGTTTTTTCTTCTTTTTCTTATCTTCTTTCTTCTTTGTTTGGCTTTGACCAGTCAAGTTTTTCTGCATAACCATTGTAATCTTAGATGCTGCAAACTGTGACAAACCAACAATTAAAGAGAGAGCTAGATATGTTATTCCTTCTTTGCCAAATCTAGGATCTATCTGTGTGAATATTTTTGTAAGGTCTATTCCTAAGAAACCCATATTTACACTAATTTCATTTCCCCCAGAAATAAAGTTATGGACAAAAGGGTACATACCAGAAAGATTGTTGATACCAATATTTCTAATTACATTGCTAAGTATGATTACTATGAGAAACTGAGGAAGTACTGTAGTTAAACAGCCTAAAGGATTATATCCAACTTTTCTATATAACTTTATTTGCTCTTGAGATAGTTTCTCCTTGTTATTTGCATATTTTTTCTGCAGTGCATCTAACTGAGGCTTTAAAGTTGCCATTTTTTTAGACATTTCATTCTGTTTTTTAACAAGTGGAAGAAGAAGTAATCTAAAAAGTATTGCTAGAACAATAATTGCCCAACCTAAATTATCCCCAAAAGCATGGTAAAGAACCATTGAGATATTAAGAATAGGGTTGTAGAAAATATTTTGCCAAATCCAACCGAACATATTTATTAAAAAATTGTATTAAATACTTGGTGGACTATAACACAAAAGCTGTGAGATTTTAAGGAACAGGGTCATGAGTTCCTGGTTTTGTAAATGGATTACATCTTAAAATTCTCCATAAGGCCATAAAACCACCTTTTAAAAGGCCATATTTTTCAATAGCTTTGTAACCATACTCTGAACATGATGGATTAAACTTACAAAATCTAAGATTAGGCATAAGTTTTCCCATAGGACCGTGGTCTAGAGATAGTGTATTTTGATATATTTTAATTAAAAACAGAGCTATTTTTTTCATTTTTGATATTTCCAAGACAGTGATTTAATTGTTTTTCAAATTCTTTTCTTAAAATATTAAAATCATCACAGAATTCAAAAGCTATATACTGAAAATTTAATGAATTTAACTCTTTCTCTTTAACAAACTCCATTGAAATTGCCCTTAGCAATCTAGTCATCCTATGTCTTTTTACAGAATTACCTATCTTTTTACTAACAACATAACCAAAAGATGGAGTAGATGTATTTTTTGCAAGACAAATTAACATTCCATATTTACCTTTGGACTTAAAACCTTTCTTGTACAGAAGGGGAAACTCTTTTGCAGACAACCTATACTCTTTAGGTAGCATATTTTCTATCTAATATTTTTTGTTTGCTTCTTCCTAAGAAGCTTGTACTCTTCACTAACTGTTAGACTCTTTCTTCCTTTTGCTCGTCTACTCTTTAACACATTTTTTCCGCCAACACTCTTGTTTCTGGCCATGAAACCAAGCTTTTTAATTCTTCTCTTGTTGTTTGGTTGATATGTTCTTTTCATATTTTCTTTAAACTATCTGAAATCTTGCTGATTATATAGTAAGCAAAAGTATTTAGCAAATACTTTTTAAAACTTTCTTTCTCTGTCTAGAATTACTAGAGTAAAAAGCCTGTTTTTAAAAACCACTATCTGCAATACTTTCTTAAAATATCTTAGAAAGATATCCACATTTTTTTGAAAATGAATATAATGTTCAATAGAGTCCCAATCGACCGTAGACTGCCCTCCAATATAAACTGTCTTTTAATATATTAATTAAAATTCTTGTTATGAACAAGGCAGACTTCAAAGGCTACTTTGAAAATATACAGCAATCTTCCGAAGATGTTAATACAGATGAATTGTGGAAAATGACAAAAGAACATCTTAAATTAATGCTTGGAAGTAGAGTATTTCTAAGCCTCTTTAACGATGTATATATTGAAGATATTGCTAATGGTGTAGTGCAATTTTCCTGTGATTCTGAATTTAAAAAAGAAAAAATTGTAAGAGACTATAAAGCATATTTGAGGCAAGCTTTGAAGAAAGTAACAGGAGCTAATTATGAAATTGAGATTAATATTAAAACAAATGTTAATTCAAAAAGTACTGATGGATATGAATACCACGATCCAACAGGAAGTGGAACAATGGATCTTTTTTCAGCTTCAAAGAAAGAGAAAGAGACATTAAATCAAAAATTAACAGAATCTCAATTAAATCCTAAATATCTTTTTGAAAACTTTATAGTAGGAAAGAGTAATGAGTTGGCAGAGGCTGTTGCTGAAGCTGTGGTTAACGACTTGGGAAATGTATACAATCCTGTCTTTTTTTATGGAAATTCTGGTTTAGGAAAAACACATCTAATGCAAGCAATTGGGAATGAGGTGTTAAAGAATGATGTTACTAAAAAAGTTGTATATATCCCCATAGAACAGTTTCTAAATGAAATGGTTGATTCTATCAAAACAAAAAGAAATGAGGATTTTAGGAATAAATATAGGACTGTAGACCTTTTAATAATCGATGATGTGCAGTTTGTAGAAGAATTTCCTAGAACACAAGAGGAACTTTTCCACACTTTCAATGCCCTTTATCAAGCAAATAAACAGATTGTTTTGGCTTCTGATAGGTCTCCACAAGAGATTAAAAATATCACAGATAGATTAAGAACTAGATTTTTAGGTGGAATGGTTGCAGATATTCAACCACCTGATTACGAAACTAGGTTGGCTATTTTAAGACAGGCATTGGAAGAGAAAGAGGTAAAAATACCTGAGGAGTATTTAGAGTTAATTGCTAAAAATATTGAAAGTGATATTAGATTACTAGAAGGTGCTTTAACAAAAGTTGCTTCTTTATACAAGCTTGGTCTTGAGCCTACAACTGAAGATATTGCAAAAATGCTACAAATAGACTTAGATTCTAAACGAAAGAAAATTACTCCAGCAAAAGTAATATCTACCGTTGCAGAAGTATTTGGTGTAAAACCATCAGAGATAAAAGGGAATAGAAGAACTGCATATGTTGCACAGTGTAGACAAATAGTTATGTATATACTGAGAAAAGAGCTTGAACTACCTCTCGAAAGAGTTGCAAAAGAGGTGAATAGAAAAGATCATACAACAGTTATTCATGCATACGAAAAAATTGAGAAAAAAGTGAGTGAAGATGCTAATTTCAGTAAGAAGTTAGACAGCTGTTTACAGATTTTAAGAAGTTAATTGTGGACAACTCTGTGAATATCTAGATATGAGGATAAGGATAAGTCTGTTTTTTAACAACTCAAGAAACATTGTCACTATGTAAAAGAATACTTCTAGTAAAGGTTTTACTCAAATCTCTCTTTCCACATAAAAGTACTGGTTATCCAAAGTTATACTAAAAATTAATCCACAATTTTTCAGCTTAGCAGTAAATAGCTTCTACACACTTACAACTTTTCTACAACCAAAATAATACACATAGAAATTTTAGATAGAAATTTTTCAATATCAATGTTTCTAGATACTTAATTTAAAGTTATCTACATATCCATATTCCCTACTACATCTATTACTTAATTTTTAATTAAAAGAATATATAGAAGGGTACAAATGTGGAAAATTTTATGTATAATTAAAGTACCATTTATAAAAAAATACTGCCTTTTAAATAACATTATTTGTTTAACTATATGAAGTTTTCATGCAATCAAGATACTTTCTCTAAATATCTCAATATTGTTAGTAGGATAGTTACATCAAAACCAGGACTACCAATACTGAGTAATATTTCTTTTGAGAGTGACAAAGGCAAACTAAAACTTAAAACAACAGATTTAGAATTAAGTATTAGTACTTGGATAGGTGCAGATATTCAGGAAGATGGAAAGATTACAGTACCAGCTAAACAGCTTTCTGAATTTGTGAATTCCATACCTGAAGAGAAGGTTGATATTAAAACAGTTAAACAAAATTTTGATATTTCCACATCAAATAATAGTGCTAGTTTTAATACTATGCCTTCTGATGATTTTCCAAGTATCCCAAGTATTGATGATAAACAGAAGTATTTTGTAAGGATTAAAAAAACAGATATTGTACAGTCTGCTAGTAGAGTTGCTTTTGCAGCAGCAAATGATGATATTAAGCCAGTATTGACAGGTGTTAAAGTTGAAGTCGATGATGATACTGTTTCTTTTGTAGCTACTGATGGTTTAAGACTTTCCAAACAGAGTTTTAAGGTAGAAAAGGGTAGTGAAAAGAAGAGTTTTCTAGTTCCTGTTAGGGCTTTTCTAGAGCTTACCTACATTATTTCTGAATTGGATACAGATGAAGAGTGGGTTAATGTATATCTTTTAGAGGATAAGAATCAGGTTTTGTTTAGACTTGCAGATGTAGATTTGATTTCAAGATTAATTGATGGTGAATTTCCTGAATACAAACAGATTATCCCAACAGGTTTTGAAACAAAATGTGTAATTCAAAAAGATGAATTTCTTAATTCTCTAAAGGTTGTTAATATCATAGCAAGGTCTGTTTTAGGAAATAAGATGATTTTAGATATTGATGCTAAGAGTGGAAAGATTACACTATCAGCAGTACAGAGTGATTTAGGTAAAAACCAGAGTACTTTTGATAGTAAGATTGAGGGTCAAGATCTTAAGATAGCTTTTAGTGCTAGACTTCTTGCAGATATTCTTAATCATATAGATGCAGATGAAATATCTTTTGAATGTACAGATCCAGTTAAACCAGGAGTATTCAAGATTGAAGGAGATAAGGAGTTTGTGCACTTAGTTATGCCTATGATGCTTTAGAGTTATTTATCATACCCGTAAAGCTTCTTTAATCTCTCTGATGCAAATTCTATAAATTCTTCATCATTTTCTATAGCTATTTGGACTATTGTATCATCATCTTTTAATCTGTCTGGGAGATATTTTAAATTAAACCCATCTATCTCAACTGCTTTAAGAGCAACATCATAATCATCTCTTAATTCGTCTGTAGTATTATTCATAATCCATGGAGGAGTTCCAGGGGATTCAAGAAGATCTATTATTTCATCTTTATCATCAATAACAATTCCTTCAAAACAATCATACACAGCTTCTTTTATATTTTCAAATCTTTTATCCTCCTCTAAAGCTTCTTGGTGTTTTTGATTAATATAATCGGTTAATATTTGCTCATCACCAAGTTCTTCTGATAGTGCTACTATCTTTTCATACTCTTTTTGATAATCCTCAACAAATTCTGGGATATTTCCCCTTTGTTCTAATGTAGAATCTTCCATATTCGAATTATATTCTAAAGTATTAGAACAGTAAAGAAAAAACTAAGTACCTATTATCTTTTTTTATCTTTAACAACATATCCAACACCGTGTACTGTATCTATAATGCCTTTATCTTCTAATTTCTCTCTTAACCTATTCACATGTACATCAATTGTATTTGAACCAACATAATCTCTAAAATCCCAAACATGATCCAAAAGTTCACACCTTGAAATAGGTCTTTCTTTATTTCTAACCAAATACTCAAAAAGATCATACTCCTTATTTCTAACTTCAATCTCCTTACCATCTTTGTATATACTTTTACTATCTAGATCTAAAGTTAAATCACCTAAAGAAATATTCTGATCAACATAACTTTTAGGTCTTCTAGTCAAAGACTGAATTCTAGCTAACAACTCTTGCATTGGAAAAGGATATGTCAATACATCATCACCACCATGATTAAGAAAAGAAACTTTCTCAGTCCAAACTCCTTTATTACAAACACCTAAAACCTTTGTTTCTGAACTATTTTCTATTATGAAATCAAGTATTTCTAAACTCTTTTCACCACCTAGATTAGTGTTTAGGATTATAAAATCAAATATTTTTCTTCTAACCAATTTCTTATTTGAAAAAGAATCATTATCCATACTAACTTTATACCCATACGAATCTAAAGTCTTTGACATTATTTGCCCAAGAGTATAAGAATTCTCTATAATTAAAATATTCATATAAATACAGAACTTAATTTAATTATCCAAATCTTAGAAAACATATTTACTTTTTTGAAAACCTAGAGAAGGAAAATTTATGAAATTCTTTTTAACAACAATAGTTACAACAATTTTTTCCGTAAGCTTTCTGTATTATTTACTCACCAATCCTAATTTTCTTCCTACATTAAGTAGTGGGGAGATAAATTGGATAAATTTCTCTGTATTTACAATTCTTTTAGCCGTTCTTTCTTTAAGTATCTTCTCCATTTTGTTGTATGTGATTCTTAAAATTTCCAAAAAAGATATTTCACATAGAGATAGGATATTAAGAAGTTTGAAAATTGCAGGTAGTATTACCTTTGGCTTGTTAATAGTGTTTCTACTACATATTTTTCAAGTAATAACTTTCTTTTGGGGTCTTGCGATATTATCAATTGTTTTGTTACTAATTTTTGTAGTATGATGTCTTTATGAAAGAAAAAGATAGATTTAAAGATTTAGCCGATTTAATAACAGGAGAGAAATCGTTGAGAGAAAAGGAAGAGCGATTAAGAGAGGAGAAGAAAAAAGCAATAGAAGAGCAAAAGGATATGAGAAGGAGGAAGATTGTGGAGGGTAAGCTTCAACTTGAGGAAGATCCTGTTCAGAAGAGAGATGTTGTGCAAAATATTAAGCTTTTTGAATGGGAAGCTCCAGAGAGATATCAGGTAAAACTTAATAGTAAGGGCTTTATGGTAATCTTAGCTCTTTCTTTAGCTTTCATAGTTCTTCTTGCAATTTTGGGAAAGTATTTCTTAATTGCAGCAATAGTTTCGATATTGTTTGTTTTGTATGCTGCAGGTACAACAAAGCCTTTGATAGCTAAACATAAAATTACAAAAAGAGGTGTAGATACGACAAATAAGTTGTATGAATGGTATATGTTAGATTCATTCTTTTTTGCAGAGAAGGGTGACTACTATACATTAGTAATTAATACTAAGCTTAATTTCCCTAAGGTGTTGATAATGCTTGTTAATAAAAAGGATAGAGATGCTATTTTTGTAATATTACAGAAATATCTTCTGTATGAAGAGATTAAAAAGCAAGCAAAGATAGATAAGGTGACATATGGAGAGTATGTTCCTTTAGAAAAGCTTTAGTGTCTGTTTTCCTTTCCATAAATATCTCAACATTCGTCAAAAACCCTTTGTTAATGGTATAATATAGTAGGGAGAGATGCCTGAGTGGTTGAAAGGGAAGCTCTCGAAAAGCTTTGTATGATTATTCATACCGAGGGTTCGAATCCCTCTCTCTCCGTATATTTGAATAACTTCTCTCTTTCTTCTAAAATAATTCTTGATGAAAAGAATAAAACTAGACAAAACACATTGGATAATACAATTTTCAGTATTAATAATATCTCTTTTACTTTTTCTTTTCCTTCCTAGAATAGTTGTAGATTTAGAAAGCATATTCTCAAAAACCCCTTCATATGTATATATTGTCCCTCTATCAATTCTTTTAATTCTCTCTGTAATACCAGTTCTTTTTTTTAAGAAAGGAAAGAAACCGTTTAGCAAATCTTGGATGTTTGATGATTTCATATATTGGAATATCTTTTCCTTGTTACTAACCTTGATTGCCGTATTACATTTTTTAACAAATCATACTGTGTATGCCATTATCACTCAAATCTTTGGTTGTATAGCATTATTCCTAGGTTATGCAAATAATTTAAGAAATGAGATAATGAGGGAGAAGGTTAAGAGAAAGAAATAGTATGCAACTACCGAAATTAAAAAGATATCAAAAGAAATTCAACTTTTCATATGCTTTTGGTGCATATCCTGTATTGGATTTGCTTAAATTTCAGAAAGAGAAAGTTCTAAAGGTTTTTGTGAAGAGGGAAGGGTTAAGTAGTGATGGTATTAATGAAATAATTGAGATATGCAAGAGAGAGAGTATTCCATTTGAGGAGAATAATTTTGTCATAGATAAGGTAGCATATAAGGAGAATACATATGTTGTAGCTGTTTTTGAGAAGTATGAGGAGGAGTTGGAGATGGATAATAATCATATTGTTTTAGTTAATCCAAGTAATACAGGTAATTTGGGTACAATAATTAGGACAATGGTTGGTTTTGGATTTAAGAATTTGGCAATAATTAAACCTGGTGTAGATATTTTTGATCCAATGGTAGTTAGATCAACCATGGGTGCACTGTTTAGAGTCCATTTTAAGTATTTCGAGAGTATTAGGGCATATACAGAGGCCTACAAGGGACATAATATGTACCCCTTTATGTTAGATGGTGGGAAGAATATTTTAGATGTTGAATTTAAGGAGCCTTTTTCTTTCATACAGGGTAACGAGGGAAAGGGATTAGATAGTAGTTACAAGGATTTAGGTGAGAGTATATATATACCACATTCAGATGAGATTGATTCATTGAATCTTTCTGTGGCTACTAGTATTGGTATGTGGGAGTGTAGTAGGAGGGGATAGTCGTAGGAATTACATGCACAATTCATTAAAAACCCTTGTTATGTCTTGCTTTTTGTGAATATCTTGCCTAGAATATATATATGCAAAAAATACCTAAAGAAAAACAATTAGAGAAATTAGAAAACTTTGTAGTATTTGAATCTGAAGAAGGACAGGTAAATATTGATGTGTTTTTCCATAATGACAATTTGTGGTTGACACAGAAATTAATGGCACAGCTATTCGAAACTACAAAACAGAATATCAGCTTACACTTAGTTAATCTGTTTAAAGAAATGGAATTGCAAGAGAATTCAGTTGTCAAGGAATACTTGACAACTGGAAGTGATGGTAAACAGTACAAAACCCAATTCTATTCTTTGGAAGCCATAATTGCTGTTGGATACAGAGTGAATTCTAAAAAAGCAACAAGTTTTAGAATTTGGGCAACTAATATTCTAAAAGAATATACAATTAAAGGTTTTGCCATTGATGATGATAGGTTGAAGCAGATAAAAGGTTTTGGTAAGGACTATTTTGATGAATTACTTGAAAGAATCCGAGAAATCCGTGCAAGTGAAAGAAGACTATATCAGAAATTAACAGATCTTTTTTCTCTTTCAGCTGACTATGATAGTAAGTCAATATTAACAAAAGAATTTTTTGCTACTGTTCAAAATAAACTACATTGGGCAATTACAGGAAAAACAGCTGCAGAGATAATATATGCAGAAGCAGATGCAAAAAAGAAAAATATGGGTCTTAGAACATGGAAAGGTGAAGGGAAGAATAGGAAGATATTAAAAAGTGATGTGTCTGTTGCAAAGAACTATTTAGATGAAAAAGATCTTAAAGCACTAATTAGGGTTGTAAATACATATTTAGATTTGGCAGAGGATAGGGCAGAGAGGCATATTGTTATGAATATGAAAGATTGGAGTACATTGTTGGAAGATTTTTTGAAGTTATCAGAATACCCTATTCTTAAAAACAAAGGCAAAATATCGTTTAAACAAGCAAAGATTAAAGCTGGAAAGGAGTATGACAAGTTTAGACCAATACAAGATAGGTTGTATAAATCAGATTTTGATTTGTTCCTAGAGGAAACAAAATCCTTGTCTGAAAAGGAGTAGTCAATTATGAAAATAAAACCTTTTACAATCTCAGAAAATGAAAAAGAATTAGTCAAATCTCTTCTTCAAAAGATAACAGAAACAAAAAGAGATAGGTTTTCTGTTGTTAATTTAGAAACGATATATGGTTTTTTAAATAAAAAAGAGATTGCTTTTCTAAAGAAACTTTTAACACTTAATCCTCATGAATATGGTTTTAAAGGTGAATTCTTTGGTATAGATGATGTTCCTAAAGACTTGGTTGAGATAGAGGGACAGAAGTATGAAGTAGATACAGAGGAGGGTTTTGCAGAGATAGGGGTGAGATATTTACCTAAAAAGGTATATAAGGCATATACAAAGATGAATGATGCAATGTTTAATGACATTGGAAAGAAACTTTTAATAGCTTCTGGGTATCGTTCTTCTGCATATCAACTTTTTCTTTTTGTTTGGTATTTAAATATGTATGAGTTTGATATTGAACAGACAGTGAAAAGAGTTGCTATGCCAGGGTATAGTGAGCATTGTGTAAGTGACAATGTTGCTATTGATTTCATTACAACTAATGGAATACCTAATGAAAATGATGAGAGAAGGTTTGAAGATACAAAGGAGTATGAGTGGCTTTTGAAGAATGCAGATAAATTTGGTTTTAAGGAGTCATATCCTAAGGATAATGAATTTGGTATTAATTATGAACCTTGGCATTGGAAGTATGGAATTATGGTAAAAAACCTCTAAAAATGGTATAATTAAGTAGTTCTTTACCAATATGGGGACGTCAGGCTATCGACAGGAGTTTGATTCTAGTTATCACAAACCGTTTGTTAAGTTCGTTATTCTTAACACACAAGATAAGTGTAAAAAACAAAATCGTCGCTTTTGCAGATAGAGTTAGCACAGGTCTAAGAGCAGCTTTTGCAGCTCCAGCCTATGCATATAACTTTGCATAAGTTTAACTGATTGATTTCGGTTAATGTCTTCTATCCTTTTCCCTAATGAGGGATCTAAGACAGTCGTTATTAGGGTACGGTTTACTATCAGGTCAGTAGGGTAGTAGATTGAGAGTATAACTGAGGAGATATACTTTTTGTCTAATCTTTTAGGTATATCTTACTAAACAAGATTGGATATGTTTGTATATGGTGCTAGATGACACTTTTGGACATGGGTTCAATTCCCATCGTCTCCACCAGTTTGGTAGGAAACTTGAACCTTACTTAGAATATTCTCTACAAAGAGCTATGATTAGATATTATTGTAGTGGATTTGATCCTAATAATGCTTTTGGGCATGGATTAGGAGATATGTTCCAAGCTGAATTAAAGAAAACAAAAAGTATAGTATATATACCAGGGGGTTCTGCAAAAATAGAAAAAGTCAGAAATCAATACTTACCAAGATTTTCCAAATATTTTGAAAATGTAGGAATAATATTCGATGAAGTGACTTTAATAACTCCAGACAGTAGTCAATTAGAATCCCAAGAAAAAATAAAGAATGCAGATTTTATTATGTTGATGGGAGGAAATCCATTTGAACAAAAGAAAATGTGTAATAATTTGGGTTTATTACCACTTTTGAAGGACTATGATGGGCTAATGTTAGGATTTAGTGCTGGAGCAATGTTAATGTCAAAAAACATAATTATCACACCATGTAGTGATGAATATCCTGATTTTCGTATAGAGGAAGGATTGAATTTAGATAAATTATCAATATATCCTCATAGTAACACATCAAGTGATGTGTATCCTGAGACATTAGTTGTAGGTGATGAAACATATAAAAGAGATGATTTCATTACAGTTGCTAAGAAATATGGAAGTTTCTATTTACTTCAAGATAATATCAGAGATGATGGCTTCATAGATGTAAGTATTATAAAATCAGTAAATGGTGATTTGGAGTTTTATACCGAGAATGAGGGCAAAATTTGGAATGTTAACGATAAGATTATGTTAATACATCCAAAACAAGTAAAAAACAAAAACATAAATTCCTTCCGTTAATTAACTTTATCTAGTATTTTTCTATCCTCTATGCAACCTAAAAAAGAACAATACCCTAAAGAACTTTTCCATATGTTAATTGAATATGCAAAGAAAAGATCTCAGATTTTAGATATAGATATTCTAGAATGTATTAAAACATCTACACCCATATACTTTGTAATAGGGAATTACTCATGGGATTTTAATCCAGAATCAAAATATTGGAAGGAGTTAGTAAGAAGATATAGAGAGGGAGAGGATTTAGTAGATGTAACTTATGAGTTACATCTTACCAACTATCAAAGTCCAGATGGTAAAAAGAAATGGTTTGGATGTTTTGGATACAAATATATTGAAGATGAGAATGGAGAAGGTATTGTAAAAACACATTTTCTCAATGATGGAAAGAGTAAAGAGGGACCACTTTCATTAAGTCAGAAACCTAAGAGATTGAAAGAATTAAAGGAGATGTTTTTAGAAATCAAAGAGAAGTATCCAAATGCTAAGTATGTGCAAGGAGGTAGTTGGTTGTACAACCTAGATTCATACAAAAGACTTTTTCCTAAGGAGTATTTAGAAAACATGACAAGTAGAAGAGAACCTAAAACAAGTATATTGGTTGTTTGGGGACAATTTCTTAATTCAGAATGGGAAATTAAAGAGAAGGAATACAAAGAATTTTTAAAGAAATTATCAAAAGCTAAAGATTTGGAAGATTTGAACAATCTTTTTGAAATGAAAGTGTTATATCCTAAGTGTGATATTAAGTATTTTTATGAATATTAATCTCTTTACAACCCCATTAAAACAGTTACAATAATTCCTAACACCATAAAAGGAACAAAAGGTATCTTCAAACCTTTGAACTTTTTCTTCTTAATAGTAAGACCAATACCATATATCAAAGAACTAAACACAGTAATATATAACCAAGGTATTAAATTACTAAATCCAACTAAAACCCCAGAAATAATAGCAATCCTAACATCTCCCTGACCCAAACCTTTCTCTTTGGTAAGTAGAACAATAAGTTGAAAAACAACACCAAGTGTAATTGCTCCAAGTAAATTATCATATCCAAGACCATTATCTTTTTTGAATATAAAAAGAAGAATATTGGCAATACCTAAAACAATAATTAAGAGAAGGGAGAGGGTAGGGTGTACCTCCATCTTTTTGAAATCGTAATAAGCTAAATATATCAAAGATGCAAATATAGGTAATAGTACAAAGAAAGTTAATAAAATATTTTTTAAATCCTCTTTCTTTAAGAATAAACAGATAAGTGTAGATACAGTTGTAACAAGGAAAGAAACAGAGAAAATAATTTCTGTCTTCTTAAAATTCTTTTTAGATATTTGTAATTTCAAAAGGGTCTGTATTAATATTTAATTCTTTATTGAGTAGTACAACATTTTGATTTTCATCCTTTGCTTGAATATTAAGAATTTTAACACCACTTACACCTATTTTGTTTGTTACTGTAGAATTACATTCCCATGAAGGTTGTTGTATTACTAATGTTCCTTCAAAAAGAGTATTAAATTTTATTTTTCTAACACTCTCCTCTAAACATGACTCTGCATTTATCTCTAACATATTATGATTGTATTCAAGTTTTCCAACCAATGCAGCTGTTATGCTTCTGTATGCTAAGTTAACACCTGTAGCAAGGAGTAGGGGAATAATTACCAGCACAGTTGTTAATGCTATATATCCTTTTTGTTTTTTTTCTTTTCTCTGTTTTCTCATATTTTTAATTCTTACCTTATCACTGCAAGATATGTTATCTCTTCAAATACTTTAGGTTCTAGTATTGATACTAATTTTGTAGATATTTTTACAGCCATGACCTTATTCTTTTTGCTATATATTGGTTCAAAATGTAATTTTGTTACTTTCATATTTTTCGGTGTGATTTCAATATCATTGAAATATATTCTATTGTTTGCGAGTTTGTATTCTTTTATGCCATCTGCGAAAGTAAGGGATAGTACACCATTTTCATTGTTAAATGAGCTACTATCCTCTTTTACATCTTTTACTTTTTGAAATGAGTAATCTAAGTGTTGTTTTACAAACTGAGTTGATTGATGAATTGAGTTTCGTTGACTTGTTCTTTTGGTTGTTTCTTGTGTCCCTAACATGAAATTGATGATGACAAACAGAATCATTGAAAAAAGGGTTATGTATACCAATGTTTCTAAAAGAGTAATTCCTTTTAATTTGTTTTCTTTTCTATTTTTCATAGCTAACGATTAATTCTTCAAGTAATGGGGTGTTAATGGTATCTCCTTGGAAATCAACTTTGTATTGGAAATATCGACCTTTGGTTCCAGTTGGTAGGGCATAAGTTCCTGTTGTTGAGTATGTAGTTGAACTTGTACCATCAGGTCCAAACCATCCTACACCTGCCATTGATGGATTGTCACTGATTCGTATCTGTATACCCATACTGGTGTTTTGGGGTATTTGTGTTTTGATATTTAGTGTGTAGTATGTGGAATTTGTTGATTTAGAGTCTTGTATTAGTGAGAGATAGTTTCCTCTTGGTACAAAACCATTGCCGGTTTCTTCGTTTCCTCCTCCAGGTCCACCTCTGACAATCTTGAACTCTTTGTTGTTGTCTCCTGTTACTATGTGTGAGAAAGTATTTCCTTGAGAATCTATCATAGAAGAAACATCATAGATTCCATTGTTTACATCCATACCTCCACATCTTTCTGTAGTCACAGTCCTTTGTCCACTTGCATTAGTCCCTTCTCTAATATTGTATACTTGATATTCTTCTCCACCAGTACCTACAACTATGACCACATTTCCTTCTTCTACTACGGTTATTCCTCTTACATTAGTTCCTCCTGTATTTAGAGTAGCTAATGTTCTAGGGGAGCTTTTGTTTGTTGAATCAATGATATAGAAGGCAGGCTCAGAGATTAGTGCTGTTGTACCAAAAAACAATGTGCTTCCATCTTCAGAGACATACATATCTAAAACCTGTTGATTGTTTACAGAGCCTCTAGCAGTTCTGTTTAAAGAGGAAGGATTTGAGACATCATAAATGGCAAATTCATACCAATCCCAGTTAAGAGAAATAAAAAGGTATGTTTTACTTCCTGATTTTCTAGCAATTACATGACTAACTTCTCCAATTAAACTTACCATAGTTGCTTGTCTGCTTCCAAGTATTGGTCGACTACCTTCTTTTGATGAGAGGTCGAATGTGCTGATATGAATTCCGTGAGCCATATATCCAATATTGTCTAGAACAAAAACACTGTTTGCTCTTCCAGATTTAGGACTATTTACATATCCAACTTCTGTATAAGGTTTTGATGAAACATCAAGAATAACAATTTCCTTGTTTTCATCAGTAGTTGCAAGATATGCATAGTCTCCATCTACATAAATATCATTTATAGAATACCCTGCAAATGTACCTTCAACAGTCAGTTGGGGAGGATCAACACCCAATATGTCCAATTTTGTAAAAGGTTCTCCATTGGCTTCACCTCTTGTTCCAAGGTAAGATTTGGCTCCAGGTATTGTTGCTTTAGGAATAGAAAAGACAGATTTTGCCCAAGCAGTTCCAGGAATATCATAATCAGTCATAGACCTTTCGGGACGACACCAGTCAGGGTAGAAAACAGATTGTAAACGAAGCTCTCCTCCTGTCATACCTTCTGTTGCATCTGTATCTTTGTGATTCCCGGGTTTGAAATCCATAAGAGTTGTGAATGTAAATGTGTTTATGTGCCAGTCATTTAGATAGAGTTTGGGATTCATAGTGTGTTCTTTGCCAATCCTATCTTTCCACTTTATATTAATGTTAATAACTCTAGTATGAGGATCGGTTTTCCATTCTGTCTCAACGATATTCCCATCATCATCTCTCTGTGCAAAATTAACAGTAAAAGAGTAGGTTAGAGAGCCATCATTTTTCTCTCCTTCTTGGATTTTGTATTGCCCATCAACAAATTCTATATGTTTCTCTCCAAGACCTGTGTGTTGAGTGACCTCAAACCAGTTATCTGTTTTGAGAATTTTAAGAGCTGAATATATCTCTTTGACTAAGTTTGTAGCTTTAGACTTAGTATATGTATTTTCATATGTTCTTGTAGAATCAACAACAATGAGTACTAAGAAAGAAGATACAAGGCCAAAGAGGGCAATTGCAAGAATTAATTCTGCTAGACTAAATGCTTTGTATTTTTTTTTAATTCCCATCATATTCAATTAATCCTTCATGATTTATCTGTATTTTAACACTATGTCTTCCATCATTTAGAAAAAATGAACCGTATGACAAGGGTTTGAAACTACTACCTTCAAAACGGATAGAGCTGTCTTCGTTTAAGGAGATGGAGGATATGTATATTCCTCTTTTTAATTCTCTTTTGTCTTTTTCAGTTGCTGTAACGAATGATTCTCCTGTAAAGAGTGTATACTGTCCATTTTCAAGGAGAATTCCTGTTGGATTGTTTTTATTTCTTGCTTCTTGTTGTTGATAGTATATATCTGCGACTATTTCTGATGCATAGCTTTGTAGTTGAGTTTGTTTCAGTTTTGATATCGTAAAGGGAAATATCACACCTGAGAAAGCAAGCAGAATACCTACAGTTA
>CALDJM010000064.1 GCA_937899155.1 uncultured bacterium | reverse complement strand
TGTAGTGTTGATGGTAGAGAGTATGTTCAAGGGGAGAGTTTTACAAACGATGAAGGTATTACTTGTGTTTGTTCTGCCAATGGTTTGCCAGTTTGTGATAATGAGGGAGGGAGTGTTCATGTAGATGAGGTTGTTGATGTTGTGCCATCAACGGAGAACTTGAAGTTTACTCAGAAATTTTTGAGTGCTTTGAGTAAAGAGAAACCGGATTACAAGAAAGTGAATGTTGCTGATATTACACAAAGTGCAAATACATTGAAAATTGTTTTAGAAAGAGAAGATTACTGTACACAAGAGAATGAAGCTCCAAATGCTGGTGGTTTTTATGAATTAACTCCAGAGAGAGTTTTAGTAACGACCGTTACAGGTAAAGATGAGCAGGTTCATGTTAAGCCTTGTCTTTTGTCGAATAGTTTTGAGATTGATAATTTTGTAGCTACAGTCAATGATGTCTTTAAGGTTATCTACAGAAATGAATTAGGAGAGGAGATAGAGCTTAAAGCTTGTGCATACAAAGGTGTGTTGTATAGTGAAAACGATGTGTTTCGTTCAGAAGATGGAAGTAAGGTATGTGGTTGTGACAATGGTAATGTTGAGTGTCAGTAGTTAGAACAATCCAACATACAACCCTAATATGCATGTGATGAGTGTAACAAGCCAGAATCTCATAACAACTTTGTATTGTGGCCATCCATTTGCTTGGAAATGGTGATGTATCGGTGCTATCTTAAACACTCTCCTTTTGAAAAACTTCATACTAACAATCTGTATTAAGCTAGATAGCATTATCACCCAAGTAATTGATGACATTAGGAAGTATGGAAGTATATTATCTGTTATCAAGGCAATATAAAACATTGCAAATCCAAGAGGCATAGCACCCGGTCCTCCATTCCAGAATCTTGCAGGAGGAATGTTGAAGTAAAGGTCTATTATCTGTACACCTAAGATAATTGCCAAGATTGGTAAGAATTCATATTTCTGTTGTACTGCTAGCAAGAAGCCTATTGATATTGTAATAATCATAAAAATACCAATCATTAAACCATCTGCACCATCTGTAAGTTCTGCAGAGTATATTGCAAATTGTCCGATTACTGCAGAGATTATGGCAACAACAGGAGTAAAATTTATAACTAATGAACCTACAGGATTAAGGTCCTTTATAATTCCTGTCTTATGAAGAAGTAGCATTACCCCAATATTTAAAAATATGGAGAACACTAATTTTCCTAATCTCCACTCGAAAGTCTCTTGAAAAGCTTTCATCTTTTCATTGTTTTTAAAGCCGTTTGTGAATACAACAACATCTATCAATCCCCATATTCCAAAGAGTACAAAGCCTATTAGGAAGACTTTAATCAAAGGTGTGAGTGTAAGGAAAATGAGTGCGATTATTGGTACTATTACTAGAACTAGCAGTCCTCCCATATTCGGTGTACCGTTTGTGGTAGAGGTTTTCATTATCTTCATAAACAGAGTGTTATCTCCTTCTCCTCCACCTATTTTTGACTTTTTGATTCCACTTACTTGATGAAATTTATATAGAAAAGAAATCATGATTGGGGCAAAAATAGCAGAAGCTATTACAGAAAAGAAGAGTAACTCTAAGCTTTTTTTCAGTATTTCTGTCATTGTAAGATAAGGATAAATTAAGTTATTCTCTATTTAATTATCTCAATTTTTCTTTTTTATTTCCATATCATCTGCTATTGCTAAGAAAATCTCTTCCCACAAAGGTGCAGTTGTCAAAGATGAGAACCCTGCAGTTTGTGGTTCTTCCAATCTTACTAACATTATCATTTTTGGCTTATCTATCGGTGCAAATCCGATTACAGTATCATTTGTGTAGTCACTTCGATATCCCTCTTCTCCAACTTTTGCAATCTGAGCTGTTCCTGTTTTAGCAGCTACTGGATACTCTAGTACTTGCTTGACAGCTCCAGATAACAGACCTCTTTCAACTGCAACTTTAAGGCTATCTTTTATGATATTGGCAGTTTCTTTGCTTATCGGTTGAGATATTGCCTGTGGTTTTATTTTAATAGTTTCTTTTTCATCAGTAATTTCCTCAATTATATACGGTCGCATTCTAACTCCATCATTTGCAAAAGGGTTAAATGCTGAAATTGCTTGTAGTGCTGTTGCTGAAATACCTTGCCCGTATGCTGATGTTATGACATCGAGCTTTGTCCAAAACTCAAATGGTTTTAAGTAACTAGTTGATTCATCTTGTAACCCTATTCCGATAAATTCGCCAATTCCAAACTCTTTTAATTTGGAGTAATATTTCTGAGCATCTACAGTAAGAGCGGTTCTTGCTGTACATGGGTTATTGGATGTTTTGAATATGTCTGCAATATCTAGAGAACCAGCGGCTTTTCTGTTCCAAGTATATATTTTAGAACCTTTCAAATCTTCGTATCCTGTTACTTTGTAAAGGTCTAAAAATCCTTGCTTGTCTTCGCAGATGTAATTTCTATCTATTAACTTCTCTTCTAGGGCGATTGCAATTGTTAGAGGTTTTTGAATAGAACCGTATTCGTAAACATCTGATACGGCTTTATTTTTTAAAACAGAAGCCTCTGGTGCTCTCCAGTACTCTCCAGGATTGTATGTTGGATAGTTTGCCATTACTAAAATAGCACCAGTACTAGGATCCATGATTATGACAGAGCCACTTTTTGCTCTTGTTCTCCTTACTCCCTCTTCCAAAATCTTCTCTACCTTGTTTTGTAGATTTGGCACTATGGTTAATTTAAAATCTTTTCCCTCCCTTGGGAGTATTGGTTGGTATTCTGATGTCAAGATAACATTTCCGTAGGAGTCTTTCTCTTCATATGAATATCCTGATCTACCACTTATGTCTCCAAAGTAATAACCTTGAAGTCCATACTGCCCTATCGTTTTACCTTCTGCATCTTTTCCAAAGAAACCAAGTACATGTGCTGCAAGTGTGTTGTTGGGGTAATTCCTTTTTTCTTCTCTTTCAAAATGAAGTCCAAAGCCGTTTGTACCTTTGCCGAAGATTTCTGTTGTTGCTAAGGCATTTTTCTTTTCTGTACTAATATGTTTTTTTAGTGGTGCATATACAAAATCGTCGGTTAATTTTTTATCTATCTCCTCTTTCTCTACAGCTAGAATTCCTGATACTTCTGTTACAAATTTTTCTTTGTTGTCAAAAAACATCTTTCGTTCTTTCTCATCTTTACTAAGAGTTGCAAACACATTCCAAACGGGTTCATCTACAGCTAAAACTGTTCCATCTGATGCTATGACTTTGCCTCTGGGTGCAATTGATATCTGTGTGGACATGTATTGTTCTTGTGAGAGGTCTTTGAATTTATCTGCATAGAGGATTTGCCATCGAAAGGCTTGGAAAATGACGATTGTAGCAAAAGCAGTTATTGCGTAAAGAAGCCATTTGAGGTTACTGCTCTCTCCTTTTTTGTTTGGACCTTTATTAAATCCAAAGCCCTTTTTTCTGCTGGATGACCTACCCAGCTTTACTTTGTGTAGGTGTGCTAAGCTTGCCATACTATCTGTTTGCAACGATTGTTGCTTCCTGTAAGTATACTACAGTTTTGTTTTTTGATGCTGAAAGAGAAAGGCTTCTGTCTGATAGTTTCTGTATTGCCGTGATAGAGTCTGTTCTTGCAATTTTCTCTTCCATCTGTCTGTTTTCTTCTACGAGATAATTCTTCTCACTATTTAAACTCTGGAGTTCACTACCAAGAGGTGCAAGTATTGAGTTTATAACTAATTGGCATGCCACAAATGCTACTATTGCTAAAACAAAAAGTGTTGTTGGGAGATTCTGGGTGGCTTTTTGTAGGATTTTCATGTTTAGGTTTTAGTTTTTAATTAAAGTTCTTAACTTAGCTGAAGTGGAGCGAGGATTTCTTTTTCTTTCTTCATCGGTTGGGGCAATGTATTTTTGAAAAAGCAACTTCCCCTCTCCACTTCCAATTTTATTCTTATTAAATTGTTTTACTGTGCGATCTTCTAAAGAATGGAATGTTATTATTGAAAGTCTTCCATTTGATTTTAAGATCTCAAAAGATTTATCTAATGCCGTTTGCAGACTTCCCAACTCGTCATTTACCACGATTCGCAGGGCCTGGAAGACCCTGCGAGAAGGGTTCTTATTAGTTGATTTATCTGCAGCCGGTACTGCTTTATAGATAAGTCTTGTAAGATCTCCAACTGTATGAATATTAGAAATATCTTTTTTAATTTCTTTAGCAATTT
>CALDJM010000063.1 GCA_937899155.1 uncultured bacterium | reverse complement strand
CAAATGATATAGATAAAGCCACAGGTTCAGATTTAGAAATATTAGGCAACCTACTCGGAATACCACGACCAACCGGTACACACCCACTCGTAACTGTGACCTTCAGCATAATCGCAACCACAGATAATAATATTATAATACCAGCCAACACTATACTTACAAGTACAGAGCAAGATGTAATCTATTACACCTTAGAGGAGGTTAGTATACCGAAAGGACAATTATCAGTTGATGTTACTGCACAAGCACAACACATTGGACACACTGACAGTGTCAATCCTAATACTATAACATTAATCCAATCCACTTTAAATACTAAGTTGAAAGTAAGTGTAAACAATACAACTGCAAGTACTGGTGGAACAGAACCAGATGATGATAACACTTACCGATTACGATTAAAAAGATGGTCAACCACACTCAAGAGAGGCACAAAAGATGCTTATGAATACTACTTACAAAATGTTGATGGATTAGAAGGATACCGATTACTACCAAACTGGGACGGAACAGGAACAGTCAAGGTAATAGTAGACCCAAATACTCAATACATGGTAGATACAATCGCAAATGACCTATTCCAAGATGTGCAAAGCTTCGATGATGATGTCATCGTTGAAGGAGTAACCCCCATTACAATAAGTGTAACCTGCAATGTTAACATCACCCTTGATGAAACCTACACTTTAAGTGATACGGAGAAACAAGACCTTATGGATAAAATCCGAATGGCGATTGAGTACTATATTGATGGAGGAACCTACAACAATCTCACATATACAGGATTACAAATCGGTGAAGACTTCATACCATGGAAATGCAGTCTATTCATAAATAATTTCCTTTCAACTGTGATTACTGACCCAAACAAGAGACACATACAAGACATAAGTTTTAAACCAACCATTAAAAACGATACCGACAGTTTATCTCCAGTAGTACTACCTGATTATATTCCAATAGAAGATGAACAAATAGCAACACTCCAAAGTGGATACTCAGTAAACCTTGATGAAACATTAACACCAGTACAAAGTGGAACTATTAACATAACAATCAATTAAAATGGTGGTGAAGAAAATAACAAAGAAAACAAGACTCGACAAACTTAATAAACGATTTCCAGTAGAATTAAACACCACCAACACTTCCAATATTTATCAAACCAACAAAGTATTCAGTAGAGAACTAATCAACCTCGAACACAACCGATATCTTACAAATAATATTAAAAGATTAAATAGACCAATACGAATATGGAAAACACAGACCGCACCAAATGAGTACAGTATAAATTGTATTATCCAAATCCCAAACCTTAAAAGTGTAACTATTGCATCAACAAATGAAACCTTAGAGTATAGTGATGAAAATATTACCTCAAAACTTCCACATATTGAAACATTTAGTGAAGTGGATCAAGTTGGTTACTATGAATATACTTCACCAGTAATTAAAACTCCTGAATTAATTCCAAGTACACTTTTTAAGGTTACTGTTGAAACCTATGATGAATTAAGAATTGTGAAAGGGTACCCTGAAATAAGTAGTAATACACTTAATTCTCTTAAAATTGAAAAGGAGAGAATAACCGATACTGGTTATGATTTAAATTTCAGTACAAGTTTAACTGGGATTAAAAATGTACTTATAAGAAGTGTTAATACAGAAACTGGGGAGGAAACAAGTATAATAAATAATACTTACACTACCCCAATTAACACTTACAATTATAGTCACAGTATAAAAGAGGATAATAACTTGGAATATGAGTTTATAATTCAAACAAATGATTATGGAACCTACTATAATTCATATGGTAATAATTCAAGTAACATTAATCCTTATACACATGATAATAGTTTAGATTTAATTGGGGCATTACTCAATACACCACGAAGAAAATACATAAACAAATATGATTACACTAGTTTAAATGATTATTACAAACACGTAGACCCTTCCAGTACTGAACCAACTTATTATAATCAAGTTGATGAATCCGATTATGATTATGAGAACCGTATACGATATTACATCACAAATTACAGTACTGGTTACTTGCCATGCTTAGAACTATTTAAACGGTTAAGTACTGAATCCGACCTTGTCAATCGTAAAGAGATATTGATAAGACAAGATATTGATAATATGTGGGAAGAAGGATGCTTAGATTATGATGATGAATTAGAGAAACAGGATACACTTATAAGTTTCATGAACGATACTGATGCTACCATAATGGAGGAGAAAATAGTTAAACTGAAAATAAGTACCACGGAAAACACTCCAGTAATTGATGGAACCATACACGTATTAATTGATGGTACAAGTTACAATATACAAGTAAATAATGGTTACGCTACAAAAAAGGTAACATTTAGTACTCCTGGAGAATACCCAGTAACCGCCATATATAATGGAACCACGGAATATAATAGTAGTACTAAGATAAATCAAACATTAATCGTGCATAAACGACAACCAACCCTAAAAGGATTAACTGTAACAGGTAAACCAGGAGCAACAATAGAACTCCAAGCCAACATCACCTACCCAAATCATTACATTAATAATAAGAAAATAATTGTAGATGAAGGAATAATTAACTTCTCAATTAATGGGAAAGTTGTAGGTTATGGTAGTGTAAGTAGTGGGGTTGTGAAAACAAATTATACTATACCCGTCAATGCCTCTACTGTAAACACAATCGTGAAAGCATCATATAATGGTACAGATTTATATGAAGCCTGCACAGATTATTTTAATATTATAATAAGACCTAACAAGATAGGTACACGCTTACAATCCTTTACGGTTCCTTGTAATATTGTAGGGGCATTACTTTATGATAAAACTGGTAAAGCATTAACTGGTAAAGCATTAAAGGTTCAAATCAATGGAATAACAGCTGATACAATAACATCAGACAGTACAAGAATATGTTACACCAGTAAACTAAATTATATAAAACAAGTTATTGATCCAGATACTGAAGAAATCACTACAGCAGGGGATGTAGTAACTCTTGTGTATGATGGTGATGAATTTTATGAATCCTGTAATGTTCAAGTATATCCACCCCTCAATACACAGGAGAAAAAAGTAAGAGATGTGTACTTTAAGTATGCTTATGTTTATCCTGGAATTGTAATATGTAAAGTCTACGATGAATACAATAAACCAGTAACAACTGGTAAACTTTATTTCAATAAGAATGGAAGCACAGTAAGTGGTGGAGAACAGAAAGTAACCAGTACAGGTTATAATAAGATACAATTCACTGGTTATAGTCAAACAGATGTATTAACCATTAGTTACTCAGGTGTAACAAATAAGTACAATCCTCATCTTGTTACAATTGATACAAGTGTAGACCTCTTATTAACTCCAACCCTCACATTTGGTTTCTATGATAGTACTGGAACAGCAATAACTGATATTGATGCAGGAACAAAAATTTACCTAAAAGGAAAACTAACCTACAATACCACACCACTCAAAAACCAACCATTAGAAGTATGGATAGGCGATCACCTCGCAATTAACAAGACAGCAGATGTGAATGCAACAACCGACAATAATGGGGAATACTCAATTCCATATACTCCAACAAAAAGTGGATTACTAAGTATAACCTTAAAGTATCCTGGAAACGATAAATACAAAGCCGTAACCGTAACTAATAGTTTAAGTGTTGTTACAGTTAAATTAAATACTAGCATCACACCAGTAAGTAAAACCTCAACCAGTTTCACTTTTGGATTGTATGATAGTAATGGTTTAATCGTGAATGGTAAAACAGTAAACGCTACCGTAAACGATGAAGTACTCGACACAATAGTAACTGATGGAGCTAACACAGTAATCACATTACCAACTAATCCAGCATCGGATATTGTATTAAAATTTGATGGAGATGATGATTATAATAGTTGTCTTTTTAATGTGTCACAGTGGAATCCTGGAAGTGTACCTGAACAAGAAACAGATATAGACCCAATAATAACAGTAACATCAACCAATCCCAGTTTTTATGTTGGAATGAATTTGGATCTTCATGCACAAATTCTTATACCGAATATGAATCCTGGAGAAGATTATGTTAAAGGTTCAGGTTTACATTTAACCCTCACGGAGAATGGTGTAATCGTCCTTTCAGGTGTTACTGATACGAATGGGGAATTAATTTTTAAAAAGGCTAACCTTACAGCTGGTACATACTCTTATAAGGCTACAAGTAAAGCTTATGGGCACATTCAAACAGGTACTAGTACGGATTATACTTTCACATTACTTCTTGATAGTGAAACTATACAAGACACAAAAACAAGCCTTACAAGTAATGTTAATGGTACTGTGATTCATGTAGGGGATACTGTAAAGTTAAGTAGTAGTACAGTTGGAACAAGTGGGGCGGTTAATAGTGGTGATGTTAAATTTTATAAAGAAATAGATGGAACACCAACATTATTAGGCACTGTGACTGTTAATAGTAAAGGAGTAGCTGAATATAGTTTCACACAATCAAAAACTGATGCAACTGTGAACAAACAACACTTTTACACTGTATATGTGGGTACTACTCAGTATCGTACAAGTACAAGTCAAAACAGTACCGGGGGCTATTACTATACAAGAATAGCAACCAGTTTAAGTTTAAATGCGAATAGTTCCACTATAATAACCAGTGGAAGCACAACATTAAATTTTATGGTAAATAATACTGTTAGAAGCGAGGTAACTAATAAACTCGTAAAATTCTATGATAACAATACCTATTTTAATAGTGCAAACTATGAAGCAGTAACAAGTCCAATCACATACTCCACCACAGGAGCAGGTACACATATTATCACTGCAAAATGGGAAGGAGATGGAATCTACGAAGCCTGCCAAACTAGTATTTACATAACCGTAAGTAGTGGGAAAGCAACCCCCAATATTACAATAAGTACTAGTACAATTTATTATGGGGAAAACATCACCGCAAACCTAACCGCTAATGGTAACAGTTTCAGTAATGCTACATTAACTTTTAATGTTAACAACCGAACATTAACAGCAGTAACTGATGTGAATGGTAATGCTTCAGTAACCACTACTGGAATCCCTGATATGGGTCAAGGAGATTACACTATAAGTGTAAGTTATACTGGTAATGATGCTGTTAACCCTAAAAGTACTAGTAAAACAATTACAGTTAAAAAACATAATACTAGTGTAAATATTCTACAAACAAGTATTAACCGTGGGGATTACTTACAAGTACAATTACTTGGGGATCATGGTGAATATTTGGGGGCACAAGTAATTAATTATAATATTACTTTTAAAAATGGTTTTAAATCATATTCCGCTACTACTATTGGAGATAATGGTATTAGTGATTTACTTATTGGTGCTGAAGCCCAAACATTGAGTGTTAGAGCAGTTTATGCTGGTAATCAGTATTATAATGGTAATGAGGATACTAAAAGTGTAGTTGTTGCGGATTCATGTAGTTTAAACTTTACTAGTAAAACTGTAGTGTATAAGGAACCTTTAACTGTAAGATTAACTAGTAATGGTGATGGTACAGGTGTTAGTGGAAAAAGTATTACTTTAAATCTTGGTAATAGTGATGGGAATAAGAATTATTATTTAACAACAGATAGTAATGGGTATGCTTCCCTTAATATTACTACTAACCCTGCGAAAGGATTAACTGCGAATGCAACATTCACAGGAGATAATAATTATAATAGGGCCACTACTGGTTCACAAAGTATAGATTATCAACGCCGGGATAGTGCAGTTTACACTAATATTAACAGTTTAAAAGTTGGGGGTACCTTGAATGGTATACTTTATGATTTAAGTGACCAGAATATTGATGGTAAAGCATTGAGTAATTGCACACGATTAAATAACTTAAATATGCCAGTAACCTTAACAAGTAAAGTTACAGGAGCAGGTAAAACCTATGATAGTAGCTTAGCCACAAATTCAAGTTATAATACTTATACTAATGAATTTGGGCAAAGTTGGATTAAAGTCAATATTGTAGGACAATTAACCTATCAGTATGTATTTGGGGGTAATGATTATTATAAAGGAAGCAGTAGTAGTGTTATAGATTTAAATGTTACAAATTAATATAAAAGGAGATTAGAATAGAATGGCAACATATACAGAAGAAACAGGATTAAATAGTAATGGTGATGCAGCAATAACCATCACCATGTTTGATGATGATAAAAACCCAATAGATTACACCGAGATAAGTGCAAGTAACTCAGATAATGCTTATGCGAAACAAGTACTTGTAGGTACAGAAGGAAAAAGTGGAAGCCTCACAGTATACCGTTCAGGTCGTACTTGTGTTTTAAAAGGTATAAATTATGATTTAAAGATTAATGGTCCTGCAAGTTTCTATAAGAATACAGCATTCCAATTAGAAGAAAAGTTTAGACCTGAACTTGATTGGTACTCATATAATTGTTGTATTGCTTATACTAGTTGGAATGATACTAGTATTGCGAATGGTACAGGACAAGCACTAAATTCCCCTTTAAGTAGTCAGGAAGCTTACGCGATTAGTATACTCGTGGATGCGAACGGTTACTTGAATGGGAAACTTCACAGATACGGTTTCACCACAGAAGGTTCAAGCGTATTAGTTAATTTCGAGATTACATGGTTAAAAGATTAAATAGGTGAGAATGATGAGTAAGTCATGCTCACGAAAATACCAACGAACCCCAGAAAACTATAACAGTTGTTGCTATGATTTATACATGGATTACGCAAGTATCCCAAGTAATATATCCAAACCTGAAGGAGAAGACATCAGTAAACTATTAAAAGATACTATGCCCATTGCAAAGAAAGTATTCTTCAAGTATCAAACAGATGAATTAACACCAAGTAATAGTTTTAGTATCCAAACTGGTTACAGTATTGGATACTTAACCTCCTCTTTAACAATTGATAAGGATTCAATAACAAGTGTCACGGATAATGTCAGCATAAATGGAACACAAGTCATAACAAATAATGACAACCCATGCACCATAAAAACCAACAACATACCATTAAGAGGAACAAATCCAATCGTATACGCCACCACAACTGGAAAGAATCTTGACATAACCATCATGGATACTAATACAAATAAACAAATCATGAAAGCAACCAATTTAGATGAATTAGGTAACATCACCCCTACTGGTTTGAATGTTTACTGCCTTATAAACATTCCAAAAGATGGATACTTCACTAAGTTCGATTTATATAATAAAACAATAATTAAGGAGGTTTAACTACAATGAATGTTAAAGGAGAATACCTTTTCACTCTAAACTTTACCAATATGTTCATAAATGTATCATTACCCCTATATCAAAGCACCAATTTAGTAGTAAATACAGGAATAAAATATTTCCTCAACCGAATAATCAACGATGATTATGGGAGAATAAATGCAGTAGCATTAGGCACTGGAACGGATTCACCAATCCTAACAAATACAAGTCTACAAAATGAGACAAGTAGAAACAGTCCACAAAAAAATGTAATCGACAACACAATATATTTAAAAACAATATTCAACAGTAACAACATCAACGGCACCACCGAAATAGGAGTCTACGCCGATGATACAATACTAATAAGTCGAGATGTTTACATTAACGATTTAATCATACCAAGTAATAGTACAATAGCATTAACCTACACTTACAATATTGGAACAGGAGAAGAAATAACAGACTGGGCAAAATATATGGAGAAAGATTATGTATACACCACTGTCCGAGTAACAAATCCAAGAAACATACTCGAAGACCACGTTAATGGTTACGTTAAAAGATTAAACCTCGAAGAAGTATCAACCAAAGCAGGCAGTTACTACTATGATGAAAACTTAAAAACCATATACATACATTGTAGTGACAGTCAACCAGCAAAAAATCATACAATACAAATTAACTATTAGGAGGAAAAATATTTGACAGATTGTAATAACAATTATACACCAATCCAAGCAGAAAACTTTGGAGAAGGAAAAAAAGTCACATCAAAATTACTACGGAATCTTGGGGAAAACTGCATCTACCTAAAAGACCAAACCGAACAATTATGGGATAATACTGACCCCCAACCTCGTGTGAATTTCACCCCCATCGCTATGGATCCAACAAAAAGTTATGGTGTAATGGAAGAAACAGTTAATGGTATACCCTGCTATATGTTCAATACATCAACAAGTTTTCATGGTTCAACATTATTTCGTAACTTGAATACGATAGATGAAACTAAGACAACTGCACAAATCAATACTGGTGATGGTGATGCCACTATACCCCCAGTAAAAGCAACAGATATAACCCTTGACTTTACAGACACCCTCAATGGTCCATGGGGTAGTATGATTGCGAATGAATTCTGGTATGTAAGTTACAGTCGTACACAACCATACATCACAACAAGTGAAATCCTTACAAATCAGGATAGTACCAAAATCCCTGCAGTGTGTCGTGCACAAACATTCAAACCAACCAAAACTGGATATTTAAGAAGATTAAGTTTAAACCTCCATGCAAACAAAGATGCACAATACCCATTAATCGTAGAGATTTATGATGCTAATACTTACCCATACAAGAAACTTGCAAGTACTACTTACAGTTTTGACTCCAATACGGGAGGAATAGTAGCGATACCCTTCCAGAATCCAGCATACTTAACAGCTGGACAAAAATACAGTTTCAGAGTAAGAAGCCCATTAACCACTTTCGATAAATCCTACGCCATCGGTGGATGGAGTAAAAACTGTGAAAACAATTCCTACTCAGGATATAATGGTGGAGATGCTTGGTTATCAGAGGATAATGGAGCAACATGGATAGCATTCGGTAAAGATGAAAACGTATCTTACCATGATGGGCAAAAGAAACCCCAAGACTTTGCATTCCAATTAGGAATCGACACAGGAACCAAATCATATGACACGGCTAATACTTACTATGTCTATTTCAAACCATTACGAATGGATCCATTAGTCCAAGCAAAGATAACTATAACTGGACGGAATGAAAGTGATGCGGATAATAATGTTAAAACTTCATGGCAATTCCAATACAGTGTAACTGGACTTGATGGGGATTGGATTAATGTAAGTGCAAGTGATACTATTGATTTTAGTAATAACTTCCCAACTACTCTCTTTTTACGTTGTGCATTATCCACTACTGCTAGTGGTTACACTCCACACTTACAAGGTGTAGAATTAAGTTGTACTTGTCAACGACCACTCGAAGCATACTTACGTACAGAATTTTATAGACCACCAACAAGTAACAGTTTCCTTAGCCCTCACTTATGGGCGAAAGCTAATGCCCCTTACATTACAATGGGAGATGCAACAGTAGGAGTAGACCTTATAAGGGATATGGTTCATGTGGAAAACATTACATTAATCACAGTTACAGATATTACCCCATATTTAACCACGGATAGTTTAGTACACCTTAATGATAGTACAGCTACTAATTATATGGAATATTATACGGCTGATGAAGTAGCAACTCTTATCACTAGCCTACAAACTAATAGTGTTATAAGTGCAGATAAAGTCAATACATTCCTATTAACCGAAGATGGTATAGGATTAGTTGAATACTTAAAAGAACATAATACTTACTTTAATACTACCACTAGTTTCACTTTAGGCACTTCACCTGCTTATCCTATGATATACTGCAAATTACAAAAATTGGATGGTACTGGTTATGAGGAGTATGGGGAATCATACGATTACAGTGTAGATTATGATAATGATTTAATCACCTTCTATGATAATAGTACTGGTACACAATTAACAACACTACCAGCAGGAACCCTTACAATTGAATACAATCCAGTATACATTAAAGATTTAACTAATGATGACTTCGCTACAGAGGAAACCATGATAGATGATACACTTTCAACTATTGGGGTTACTCAAGGAGAAGGATTCCATTTAGATTACCTTGTTGAAACATTTACGATTGGTACGGATAGTGATACTGATGCGAATAAGGATGGGCAATTCCAGTACAAGACAAGTGTATTACCAATGCAGGCTATACGATGTTTGAAACTTTATCCTGATACTACAGCTGAAGCAATACTTTATGAGGGTGAGATTTATGATTATACAGTGGATTACACTACTGGGATTATTACTTTTAATGAGTTGTATAATACTCAAGATTTAAGCATACCCGCCGAAGTACATTACACCCCATACCTCACAGAGGGGGGTTTAGCATTCGCTTACAGACTTAAAAGGGAGAATAATACGGATAATAATCAAGCATACCTTTATCCGAACAGTTTCGATTTCAGAGTATAACAAGGAGGGAAAATATTATGACTTATACAGATTTAAGTAAAAGTACAAGTAGAATAACATTAGCAAAGTTTAAAGAGATTAAAGCAAGAGTGGACAAATACCTAAGTGATGGGGGTAAAGTTACAAGTACCTCAAGAGTGTGTCCTGATCACCCAGACCCATCAACATATATTTTATACTCTCAATATTTGAATATGTTAGCAAGATATAATGCTTTCGTGAAGAAGAATGGTCGTGAACCTAAAACTTTACAAATCTATGTAGATGCCACTAATCTAAGTAGTACAGGTGCAAAAATACCATTAGCAACATTCTTAGATATGAAAGCACGAGTTAATAGTTTTATTGCGAATGGTGGAAAAGCCGATAATGATAGAAAAATATATTTAGATTATACTACCCAGATGGATTATGTGGTATATTCAGAGTACTTGAAAATGTTGAAAAAGTATGATGCCTATGTAATCAAAAATGGTAGACAACCAAAATATATTTCAACATCAACAACTCCATCCGATACAACAGATACTGAAGTTAAAACAAGTGACTGTTACAGCAGTCCACGATGGTTTAGTGGAAGCGAAATTGTACAAGACACATTATACTATTGCGGATGTAATACAGCACAACAAATCCTCAAAGAATTAACAGATGTATTCTATTCAGAAAAAAGTTTAGCTAGAATCATGGGAACCACTACATCAGGTACAGGTCCAAATGAAATAGTATCATGTTTAAAGAAACTATTAAAAAATAATGGGTATACTGTGAAAACTTGTAAATGGGTTTATTTATCTGATTATACTTGGGATAGTATTGGTAAGATGATTGCAGACCCTAAAATAGGTATAGGGTTACATAGTGTGTATAAATTACGGTGGGGTCATTATGAGTACCCAATCAAACTATGTAAATCATCTGAAACTATTACTATTGCTCAAGGTCTCTCTGGGGGATATATTCAACCTAGAAGTTTCACTACTATGAAGAAATATGCTAATGCTGCTAGTTACCCCTCACTTTTAATTGTTGAAGTTGCATAAAGTTTATATACTAGGAAAAACAGAATACTAATTAACTCATTGGAGGAAATTACACACATTTCTTTTTAGATATGTAGACATCAAATGAGAGAAACTTTAAATCGATTTTTATTACTCTCAAAAGGTTAAATAATTGGCGTTTTTTGAACCTTTTGGGAATTAATAAAGTTTAATTCTATTTTTAACATACTTTCTATTTTTAATTAGTGTTTTAATCCTTAATATGTGCTTTAATTGTTTAGTAAAAATATTAAAATTTATACTCCTTAATGGAGTATAATAACTTTTTTTATCCAAATCAATATCGAATAATGATATACTTTATCGCTTCAGATATTCCAAAAAATAAAAATAGTTAAATAATATAATTAACAAATAATTAATTGTAGAGGGAGATTCTTTCTTATACACTCCCTCTATTCGCCAATCATAAATTGGTGAATATAAAATAAAAAATGGGTAAGAGGCGATTCTATGTATAAAGAAGATAATTTAATTAATAGTAAACCTTATGGTTATATTTATAGTATTACTAATATTGTGAATGGCAAACAGTATATTGGACAGAGTATTGATTTTAAAAGTAGAAAAAAAACACATTTAATATATTTGAGAAATAATAAACATGGAAATACTCATTTACAAAGATCATTTAATAAATATGGAGAGAAATCTTTTAAATTTGAAATAATTGATTCTGCTAATTCTTCAAAAGAGTTAAATCAACTAGAGAAAAATTATATTATCCAAGCAGGTTTTCCTAATGAAAAATTATGTTATAACTTAATGAGTGGAGGAGGGAGTAAAGGAATTTGTTCTCTTAAAACTCGTAAAAAAATGAGTGAATCTCATAAAGGAACACATACAGGTAAAAATAATTATTGGTACGGTAAACATCGTTCCGTTGAAACTTGTGAAAAAATAAGTAAAGCTAATAAAGGTAAAAAACGTAGTGAAAAAATTAGAAAAAAAATGAGTGAATCACAAAAAGGTAAAAATAATAATCGATATGGTAAACATCATACTGAAGAAACATCGAAAAAAATGAGTAAAAGTAAAAATAATGGATTACCTTTTCGTGTTTATAAAATTAAAGTACCTAATTCTTTACAAGGTTTTTGTTATACTTATGGTTATTATGTTAATGGAAAACAAAAAACGATTTCATCAAAAGACATATATCAATTATATGAAAAAGTATTATCTAAAAATCTTCCATGGGATTGGTTTAATTATCCATATCGAACTTTAATATAAAATTTCAGAACAATTTATAGAATAACCCAAAAAAAAATTTAATTTGTCTTGGTAAATTACTCCAGGACAAAACTTTTTTTTAATTACTTATTATTACTAATTATAGTATAAGTAGTACCAATACTTAATATTACACTCAAAATACCAATAATACTTATAATTATTTCCCCAGTACTAGTACCCCATGGAATAATAGTACTAATAATAGCAACCACACCAAATAAAACCATAAAATAAATTATAACAAAAATTCCAAGTAACACAAGTGTATATATTGCTCCAATCAATCCTTTAAAAACGGCCATAAAAATTTTCTCCCTTTAATCATTTAACTTCTTCTGTTTCATTGCATCATACACAGCACTAATAAATCCAACAATAATACTCAACCACAAACAAACATCAAACATATGATAATAATCCTCAGTTGTAGGAATCACAATAAAGAAATCCAGTACTAAAGTCACAAATAAAAATAATAAAAAATACATAAATGTGAATAAAAAGAATAAACCAATATGATGCAAAACCATCCTAATATTTTGATCCATAAAAACATATTCCCCCTTAAAACCTATTTTATATTTCTTAAGATTTAAATTTTTTTATTCAATTATTATAAGTGAAAAGTATAGTATTGTTCAAATAGTATATAAAAGAAAACATGATAATACGTTACTATAAATAAATATGATTTAAGTAGTGTAACCTGCTAATATTTACTCTTGTTTAATATCAGAACATACAAGAAAACATATCGTTAAATACATCCACTACCTTAATATAATAAACATGAAAAATAGTGAATATATAAAAGAATTAGGGAAAAATAAATCCAGTAGAACACAACGAGGATACCAGAAAGTACTAACAGATTACAGTAATTATCACAAATTAAGTTTAGACCAACTAATAAATGAGGCAATAAGTAATGAGGAACAATCATTAATTCATGCTAAAAAAGAATTACGAGAACGAATAACCAGTTACCAAAACCACTTACAAAACATTACTTATACCAGGACAAACCAGAAACAATATACTTACAAAAATAGTACAATTAATAATCAAATAAGGAATATTAAAACCTTTTATAGGCACTATGATATAACAGTACCTCCAATAAAAGATTTATCGTATAAAGATAAGGAACGATTCGAGGATAGGGTAACACAAGAACAATTAACACAAGTAATCCAGAACATTGGGAATATTAGACATAAAGCATTAATCACAGTAATGTCATCTTCAGGTATACCATCAAAGGATATATTAAAATTAACAAAGATGGATTTAGTGAAAGCAACAAAGGATTATCATAACCTTACAGATATTAACGATGTAATACCATATTTACTACAACTTAATACCCCAATTATTCCAACATGGAATTATATCCGAAGCAAAACCGGTATAGAAGTCATCACCTTCAGTTCACCGGAAAGTACACGATACTTACTAGAATACTTAAATCAAACCATGAAACATGATAATAAGGATAAATTATTCAATTATACTTATTATGGGGTTAAAGGAGTATATGAAATGATGAATACACGATTCTATTTTGGTAAAACAAGTATTGGAAGGAATAAATTCCATGCCCATGCAATGCGAAGCTTCTTCAGTACACAACTATTAGCGGCGGATATGGATAGTTTACTTATAGAGTTTTTGATGGGACATAAAATACCAGATGTAACTGCTAGTTATTATAGTGCGAAGCCTGAACATTTAAAAAAGAAGTATATTCGTGTAGTTGATAGTTTAAGCACTACTCCAGTAAAAGTTACAGATATTAAAAGTTCTGAGTACTTAGAATTGGAACGAGAAAATCAGAACATGAAAGAGAATATTGAAAGTATAGTTGAGGAAGCTATGCGGAAACATGATCAAGAATTACAGGGTAAACGAAAAGATATGAGTATTGATGATTTATTTAAGGATTTTTAATTTAATATTTTTTTTACCAATAACCGAAAAGTATATATACTACTATAACACAACTATAATATATAACATATATAGGAGATAAAAAAATGAAATGGACAATAAAAGGAACCCCCAATACTCAAAAAGAAAAAGAAGAATACGACCTACAAAAAGCATACAGTAAATTTGCAGAAGCTAGATGGACAACACAAGAGGGAAAAACCAATGAAGATGGAAACTACACAGGAACATTCACCTGCAAACAACTAAACAAATTCCTCAACACTTACTACTCAGATTTAAAGATTAATGAAAAATTAGAATATAACGATTATATGACCCTAAAAATTGAAAATCAAAAAGCAACAGTAACAGTAAATTATCCAGGAACATATTTTACATGTCATGAGAGTGATAAATGGAAAGCAGCAATAATAAACAGTAACATACAAAAAGCAATAGATAACTACTTTGTTGATTTATTTGGAATATTCTAAGTGGAGAATTAAAAATGATAAACAAAAAAAGTACAATACAAGTAACTGATAAAACTAAACAAAAATTAAGAAATTTAAAATTAACACCATCTGAAACATATGAAAATATTATATTACGATTAATTGAAAAAAATGGAGTGGATCATATGAATACTTATAAAATTGAAGATATAGACTTAGTTGAAACAAAAACTGAAAAAAATGAGCACAATAAAAAATACACAGTTTACACTTTCACATCTGATAAATTTGATAAATGGATAGCAGATGATGAAAATAATAAGTATGGAGATGTATTAGGATTAATTAGTGATTATAAAAATATTTGTATAAGACCTTTTTCTGAAGGGGATAATTTTGCAACATACATTTATTTTGATGTTTTTGAATATCCTGAAACTGCCCCCACTCCTGAAAAATATACTGAAGATTATTGTAAGGAAGAATTATTAACAGCTTTGAATGGAATATAAATTTTATTTTTTTTACTATTTTTTTACAGTTTACTATTTTTTTCTTTTTTTGTTGGACAGTGAATTTGGATATGTATGTGTTTTAATTTTCATAGTTGAACATTATTACAAGTTTATCAAAATATAATTGAACATTTAAACTTACAGTTAAACTAATAATGAATAAACCAACAAGTTTATATATGAAGTAAACTATAATAATATGCGGGAACAATTATCCCTAAAAAAATTAGTGAAAAAGGTAATACTAAAAACTAAATATATGAAATAATAAAATAAGAATTAATAACAAATTTTGAGAAGGAGTAAGGATTTAACGGTACGGCAATACCTAAAACCTAACTCCTCTCACGGTTATTAAAAAATAGATACACATTGTGACGTGATATTATTCCTCATAACCAAGAATATTTATATTGCAAATGCTATTTAAATTTTATTACACTTACAAATATAAAATTGAATAGTCCACAAAAAGGCGTGGGTGTAAATACTTACTTAGCGAGAGCTGTGTTAAATTTTAAGCTTTTTGGCACCACAAAAAACAAGACTTTTTTTAAAAAACTTAAAACATTTTATTCTGATTTTTCTGCAATTACAGAAACTTTTCCATTATCCATGTCTACATCAACATTCCATTGGATTTTATCCCCTGCGGATACTTCTAATATTTTAACTATTTCTTTAGGAATACCAACTCTAAGAGAATTTGATTTGGTGTTCGCCATGTTGATCTTACTTTTATATTTAAACATTATCATAATCCTCCATTTATATGTCTATAGTAATAAATTTGTAAGTTATGTTATAAATAATTATCCTTTTACATTACTTTTTATATTGCCTTTTAGGTGGTAACATTTATATATGAAGACAACATACATAATAAGTAGAGCATGAAATTCAGGACGGCAATCCTGAACGAGAAAACTCTCAAAAAAAATACATTGTGACGTGATATGAAATGAAAAAAACTACAAGAAATGGGGTTCCTGGCTACTTCATCACAACAGAAGAAGCACTACGATTAGGTAATGCTTGGAGATACTACCAAGACAAATCTAAAACCGAAGAAACCTACATCAAAGAATATGTACGAAAACACTACCCCCCAAAGGTGATAGTATGAGTACAATAGAACTATTTTTAGGCAACCCATCAGACCCACAAATGGAAGACCCTGACTATGATCCATGGGATAATGACATCCAAGAAAATGAAACTAATTTTATACGAAATCTTTTAAAATCAGAACCTTTAGATGATGATACTGAATGGGACGGAGAATCAGAACCCCCAATCAGTTATCGACCTGAAGGCGATGATTATGTTCAATACGATTAAGGAGGTTGAAGTTAATGTATTTTAAACCTGACTATTTCGAAGAAGAAATGGAAATCCGAAATGAATACCTTGTAGGGGAAATAACAAAAAATGTTTCTCCCTATTATGTTCATGATGGAGATGAGAAATGTATTATTGATGGTAAAAATAAGAAAGGGGCTGAGAAGAATTACTTACGCCTCTACCCTAATGCCATCAAAGAAAAATTAATCATTAATACAGTTGAGGAGGAATTTGAATGAGTAGAAGTATGAGTGCTGTGGAACGATGGGATTACTCCCGTCGTTTCCGTCCAGGAACTGCTATTGATTTAATTGGTGATGATTTTGTGATTGTTAATGAGTATGGTCATAAAACAATAGCAAAAGCTGGAAGAGGAATTGATAAATTAGAAATGGTTGATTTCTTACCTGTTAAAGTTATGTTTAAATTTAATGGGCAAGAATTCATCATTCTTGATTGGGAGTTAATGGATCATCCGAGTATGGGTGAGCAAAAGGAACAAATGGAACTTGATATCTGGAGTTGATTTGAATGAAATTTAAACAATTTATTGTTACATTAATTTATCTCATGCAACGAAAGAAAGCTGAAATAGACCATATTGAAAGTGTTAAATCATTATATCCTTGTGAGGATTAAAAATATGATTCCTTATGATAAAATGACTTTAAAACAACAAGCAATCCTCCTTGGCGATACCATCGCCTTTGAGGATGGCACTCTTAAAAAACATACCAAAGCAAAATTTGTTGGGGCAACAATTAAAGATTTATTGAATAATGAGATCGGAAGAGCGTCGTGTAGGGAAAGAG
>CALDJM010000062.1 GCA_937899155.1 uncultured bacterium | reverse complement strand
GAAGAGTTGATAAAGGGTGTGCAGGCAAATAAGAGATTGAATGTTCACAACGGTGCTATGGTAGTTATGAACCCAAAGAATGGTCAGGTGCTAGCTATGATAGGTTCTGTTGACTACTGGAATACACAGGACCCTAGGGTTGATGGTAATGTCAATATTACAACAAGTATGAGGCAGACAGGTTCTGCTGTTAAGCCTTTTGTATATCTTAATATGATACAACAAGGTTACGGTCCTTGGTTGGCAACTCCAGATATCAGTGAAATATCTTTTGGTAATTACAAGCCAAAGAACTGGGATGGGAAATATGGAGGCTTTATGTTGGCAAGGAAAGGGTTAGTTCAGTCAAGAAATATCCCTACAGTATATGCTTTGCAGGTTGGTGGTATAGAGAACTATCTGCAACTTATGCAGAAGTTAGGTATTCAAGGAATTGAAAATAAGGCAGGATACGGATTGAGTATAGGTCTTGGTTCTGCAGAGATGAGGATTTTAGATTTGACTAATGCTTATGCTACATTAGCAAATAGTGGTGTGAAGCATGATTCTGTAACTGTTTTGAAGGTTGAAGATTCGAAAGGAAATGTTCTCAAGGAGTACAAAGATAATGAAGGACAGAGAGTTATTGATGAAAAAGAAGCCTATGTTGCCAACTGGATGATTTGTGATTTAGATGAATTTGGAGATAGGTATGCTAGACATTTCTTCTATATTGGTAAAAGGAAGCTTTGTGGCAAGACAGGTACAACTGATGGTCCAAAGGATTTGCTGGCATTTCAATATAATCAAAGTCTTGTTGTAGGTGTGTGGAATGGTAATAATAACAATGAAGTTATGCCTGGTGGTTGGTCTTCTACTATCTCACTAGGTATTTCCAATGCATTCTTTAAAAGGGTGATAGATAACTATAATGAGTTTAACTACAATAGACCTCCAGGTATTATGACTACAAAGGTCTGTCTTGATACTGGTGGTACACCAGCAGAGGGAGTTGAGTGTAATTCTGAAGGTTCAATATATATCGCTGGTAGAGCACCACAGATTGATTCAAGGAAAGCAGTAGGTATTTGTAAGAGTAATAATTTAATACCTACAAACTTAGAGCAGGCAAAGAGTTTGGATTTGGTTGATATGAAGACACTCTTAACGACTAAGTTGGAGAATGCTTCACAGGTAGATGCATATAGAAAGCATCTTTCAGAACACGGTTCTTACATATTTGATATGCCAGAGTCAGGATTATGTCCTTTGCCTCTTGGTGAAGGCAATGCACCCATTGTAGAAATACATGGACCCTCATCAGGACAGGAATTTGAAGCAGGTAGTACTGTTGAAATTAAAGGAGCAGTTAGATATTTAGATACTCTGTCAGCATTTTCGGTAACAGTTAATGGCTCACCAATATCGGGTGTGGGTGTTCCAACAGTAAGGGCAGACGGTTCTTTTATAGTCAATTATGTAATTCCTAGCTCTCCATCTGTTTTGAATGTAGTAATAAGTGTAAAGGATGGTGCTGGTAAAACAGATTCTAAAACAGTACAGATTAAGGTTAAAGGAGTCCCCTCTGCCACTGTTAAGATAACAAAGCCAACAAATGGGAAAATCAGTATAGGTGGTGAGTTATTGGCAGCTGTTTCTGGTGGTAAAGCAACTAGGCTAACATTCAAATTTGGGGGAATAGATTACTCTGTAGAAGCTAAAGATACTCCCGGTGGTTGGAGTGCTATATTTAATCACACAAACACAAGTCTGGGTACTAAGAAAATCACAGTTAAAGCCGTTGCACTAGTTGACGGTGTGGAAGTTGAAAGTCCTCTTGTAAATCTCAGTATACAGTAGCAAAATCTATTCTAGTTTAGCATCAAATTCTTTCTCTACAGTGTTTTTTACCTTCTTACTAATCTCCTGCATGTCTTTTTCACTAACAGTTTTCTTATAGTTACTACCAACAACTCTAAATGTTACCTTCTTTCTGTCCTCTCCTCCTTTAGGAACAAATATATCTATGCACTCTACTCTACCCCATAAATCTTGGTTGTTGATAATCTTCTCAATTCTTTTTGCTATCTCAGCACTTTTACTATCTCTGTGAGTATTAAAACAGAAATCCAGAGAGTATGTTGGATATATAGGTACATCTTTATACTCTCTTATAGAACTCTTTATATCTAAAAGTCTGTTCAAATTTATATCAAAAGCACAACTACTATCCTCAAGTTTAAAACCATTCTTAATACTCTGTTTTAATTCACCAAGAATACCAACAATCTTTTTCTCTATAACCACAAATGCTGTAACATTTGCATCGAACATACCAAGCATACACTTAATATCTTCTGGGATATCCTGTTCCAAACTATCTGCCATTAAAATATAATCCGCTTGCCAGTTCCCAACACTTAGAATTCTTTCAACATATCTCTTTGCTAAATAGTATGAAGAAGGCCTCTCTCCTTTACTCTCTTCCAAAGTATTTATGACAGAAGCAACATGCCACTCCTCTTTTGGAAGATTTTCCTCAATATATGTTTTAATATGTGGAATATTTATTTCAAAAAGACCAAACTCTTCAAAACCTCTCTCTCTGTTACTCTTCATTTTTTCTAAAATACTTTGAAGAAGTGTTATTCGCATAGTAGAGAGTTCAGGTGAGAGAGCATTCTTTACTCTGTATGCAAGGTCTGGATTAAGATTGCAATTTTTGAAACTATTAAGACTTGTAAAGCTGTATGTAAGAATCTCATTAAGTCCTAAGGTAGATAGCTCATTTCGAACTTTCTTTTTAAGATCAAAGATTCGGTTATTTCTTTTTGCTTTAATTTCTTTCTT
>CALDJM010000061.1 GCA_937899155.1 uncultured bacterium | reverse complement strand
GTTAAACTAATATTAAAATCAGTCCCAACTATTAAATGTGATTGTACACATCGTACTTCTTCCCCTGTACTATTTAATCGTACAAGGATTTTATCTGTACCTGGAAAAAACTTAAGTACTTCTCCGATTTGCAAACTTAAAGATTCTTTTAACTCGGCTTTAACTGTGCTTTTACCACTACTAGTAGTTTCCACCACTTGTGATAATGCTTTTCTTAATCGTGCATCCGTTACCGTAATCTTATCGGATTTCACCATAATTATTCACTTCCAACCTATACTCTTCTTAACCCAATTTCCAAGATTAACATACCATGCTTTACCTGTAGGATTCTTAGTTTTACTTGTACTCTTATTACTCCGTACATTACTTCCCTTGTATGCTGTACGGTAAGTGGTTCGTTTCTTTGTTGTTTTTTTACTTCCACTTTTCCGTGTAGTTTTCTTCTTACTACTACCAGAACTACTTGAACTAGAACCACTACTTGAACTGGAACTAGTTGAACCTGTACTACTTGAACTAGCTGTATCAGTTGATGTACTGTCCGTGCTTGAAGTATCTGTGCTTGAAGTATCAGTTGATGTTTGACTATTTGGATCATTACTCGTACCACTACCCAAGCTTGGGGGGTAATCTTGTAAAGTTAAACTTGTTGTCCAAACATCATCAGCCGATGTACTATGGGATACTTTTGTAAGGTACATATACCCATCTTCATCAAAGGAGGGGATTTTAACTTTAACCCAATTACCACTACACCACTCATTACTACCAAACACTTTACATTCCAATGAGTGTCCATCTTTTCGCATCTCCTTATTCATCATGAGTTTAGCTCTTTTAACTGCATCTTCATAGTTGGTTATTGGTATTTCGATTACTTTTGCAGTAGTTGTTGTAGTGGTTGTATTATCCGTAGTTGTTCCATCTGTACTAGATGTATCCGTATCAGTACTTGAAGAGGAATTTGAAGAATTGGAATTAGTACTAGATGCAGAACCTGAAGATGTTTTCTTTTTACTTGAAGATTTAGATTTATAAGTTTTACTAACATGATGTTTTGTTAAATAATTCCCAGTACTACTACCTTTCTTATATATTCCAATAGCTTTACCTGATTTATCCCGTATAATCCAGTTACCATTACTTTTTTGGTAAGTAACATGATTACCATTACTCCATTTCACACCAGTCATTTTATTTCCAACCTATACTCTTCTTAATATAATTGCCCAAGTTTACATACCATGGTTTACCAGTTGGATTCTTAGTCTTACTTGTAGATTTATTATTTTTACGATTCATACCTTTATAAGCAGTTTTATAAGTAGTTCGTTTCTTAGTACTTTTTTTCTTACTTGTTTTCTTCTTTGTACTACCTGAACCAGTTGTTTTACTATTACTATTTGAACCACTCGTACTACTTGAAGAAGTGCTACTTGAACTATCAGTACTAGTATCCGAACTTGTACTATCTGTACCAGTCGTAGTAGTCACATACTCCGTTTTAGTAGTAAACAATCGTACCTCCTTAGCATGAACACCAAAACGTTCTATAAGTTCAGCATTCTTAAGTACAATATATTTATCATAATTAGTTCCCCATTTACAAATCAAAACATTAACCGTATCAGGATTAAAATCCTTAATAGTAACTGAGTCTTCTAAAATGTTCACACCCTCGCTAAGAAATAATTCAGTTTGTGAGTGATCAGGAACATGATGAAAATATACACGGTCATCACGGATTAATATTTCAACTTCCCCATCAAGAGGCTTCTGTAAATCCTCTAACATTTCCCAGAAAGTCATATAACTTGAACTTGTAGTACCACTACTTGTACCAGAGCTTGTAGCGGTGGCTGAGGTTAATCGATAATTCTTACATCGGTCTCCTCCACCTTTATCACCACCACAGAATCCACAATAATCAGCATCACAACCCCCCTTACTTTGACTACAAGTGATTTCACCATCAGCAACACCCTTAGGATTATCCATGAGGGTTCCTGACTTCTTACAATGGGGGCAGTAATTCTTCCAAGTCTTAGTATATTTCTTATAACCCTGATAATCAGATTGACTTTTACAGCATCCACAAGTTGGGTACTGGTTCACGGTGATTGTATCATCAGCCATGAGGATGCACATCCATATACCCGCCTTCATCATCGAGGAAAATATTCACAAATGGAGTAGTATATTTATAAATAGGTAATCCTTCATCACTGGTTCCTACAAGCTTCCTTTCCTTTATTATGAAATCAAAATTAAGAAACCGATGATACTCAGGGGAGATATATAATTTTAATCTGTATTTTAATTCATTATAATTTATTGACATAATATTAGTATCCTAATTTATTAGTCCCACTTTTACTTTTAATATCACTACTGTGACATAAATCCACGGTTAACCATTGTCCATTAACTTGAACAGCATTATAATAATGTCCACTTGTATGTACACATATGCAAGGGTGTCCTGCTACATCCATACAACACTTTAATAATCTACTACTATCCCCACAGTTTAATCCTTTACTTACTTTATTATTCCAACTATCAGTTGCACAATTATCCCTGTTATCGGAATAGTAGTGGTAGTGCCAACCGTTTCGTAATATGCTCATTACTTCTTGTATACTTTTACCACTACAAGCAGAGGCATAATTAGTACCAGATTTACCAATAGTTTTTATTCTTTCATCCCCACTTGACAATGTAGGAACAGACCCGGAACTAACAAGACTACCTGCTAAATCATAAGTACGACTACATTGAGTATAGCTAGTTGAGGCTTCTCCAACTGTTCCCCCTCCATTATTACCGGTTGCTGTTACACTTGTCCAATCAATCACATCATCAGTTAAACCTGTGAAGTCTACTACTGGTATTAAACCTGCATTTGCAATTACATTCTCAACTATTTCGCTTCGCTTTTTCTGAGTGTATGTTAATTCTTTTTTTTCTTCTAACATTTTCCCATAATCACTAAGAGTGACTTCGATTCCATCATTACTTATACTACTATCGGTAATGAATCCTAATAAGCTATCATTTGCCGTGGTAGGATTTTCAGGTATGTTAATTTCTGTAGTTGTAGTGGTTGTTTTTGTTTTACTTGTATCTGTACTAGTTTTATTAGTACTAGTTGTGGAATCCTCACTTTTTGTAGTGGTTAATGTAGTATCAGTTGCACTATTCTTACTTGTTGAAGTTTTACCAGTACCAGTTAACTTAGTACTAGTTGAAGTATCATTAGTTTTACTAACATCAACATTATCCTTTTTTATCCGTGCAATAATCTTCTTTAATTTAGTTTTTTCTTCGGCTAAACTAGTTTCCTTAACTTTTAATCGTGCATCTTCCAATGTTTGATAAGTTGATGGATAATTCCAGTATTGCTTCACTAATAATCGTACACCTTTATAAAAATATTTCAAATAATCCTTACTATACTCAAAAGTTAATTTTCCAGACCCAGTACAATCAGTATAGTCATGATCCCATTCAATATCATACATTTTTTTGTAGGTGTGGGTTTTGAGGATTTCCCCCGTGTGGAGTGTGAATCCCTCATCATCGGATTCCTCTTCTATGTCTTCTGTTGATGTTGTATCGGTACTTGTTGCACTTGAGGTTACTCCAGTACTTGCAGTACTCGTACTATCAGTGCTTCCATTAGTAGAATCGGTGCTAGTACTATCGGTTGTAGTATTCGCAGTACTGGTATTTGTGCTATCCGTTCCACTATTCGTTGTTGATGTTGTACTAGTTGATTTATTCGCTTCACTTTTATCCACCTCAGCAATTGGTTCTAATGTTTCAAAAACATCCACACTGTAATAAGTATCCGTACCTACTGGTGGTCGGAGAACATACTCTTTTAGTAATGTTTTTGCTTCTACCTTTTTCTCAGTTGATGTTTTATCCGTAGTTACTACGGTTTTATTTGTAACAGTTTCCTTATTTGTACTCTTTTTGGGAAGTGATGGGGGTTTGATTGTTCGTTTCTTCTTTGTTACTTTACCTTTAATTACCAAATCACATCACCTATACATTAATGATTGTTGCATTCTTATACTCTTTAAGAACATCAGTAGTATCAGTTTTCTCACTTAACTCCTTCAATTCCTTACTTGTAGCAGTACTACTAGTAGTATCCGTACTTGTAGTATCCATTGTAATACTACTATTAGTTTCAGG
>CALDJM010000060.1 GCA_937899155.1 uncultured bacterium | reverse complement strand
AAAGTTCACATTTAAAGTTTAGTTATGCGATTCCGTAATTGAAGAACGGATACCGAACTTGGGTAATCCCCAGAGTTGGGGAAAACAGGTGAATTTAAACGACCTGTTATTACCGAAAATTAGTTCGTAAATAATTGATATCACTGAAAATGATAATGGATTTTAAATCTATCGGTAGTGTCATAAGTTTAATTTAGGATATAGGAAAATTAACTGTTTGGAACGGTAACTAATACCTAAGCATATTAAAGAAAGGCCTAAGATAATAGGGTCAACTATTAGTGAAAATAAAGTAGTAGAAGAGACTTCAGAAAATGTAAAGGAAATAGACAAAAAGCTGGAAGAAATTGAGAAACCAAAAGTTCAGCCAATAGATGTAAATAATATTCTAATCAATTCCGAGAATATATCTAACTATCAATTCAATACTGGAGGTTTTGAAAACATGCCTGGGAATATAAATCTATGGCTTTCTACCAAAGATTTCAAACCCATTCCAAATGTTGTAACTCAATTGAAAGATAGTAAAGGAAATCTCCTTTATGCAAACAGGACAGGCAACAATGGCTATTTCCTAACAAACCAGAAGTGGAATCCTAACAAATATGTTGTAGAATTTGAATCTGAACAGTACACATTCCCTAAGGTTGAGATAATGTTGACTGGAAATGAGAGTAAACTACCTATTAAGATAACTGCATTATAATATGGACAGAAGAAAAGCAAGAGTAATAGCGACAGCATCAACACAAGACCATCTTGCAATCAGAGAAATCAGAGATGATTTAATTATCAACAAAAATGGTAGTGTAACGATGATTATACAAACCTCTGCAATAAACTTCGATCTTCTTGCAGAGTATGAACAGGACAATAAAATTTTAGCTTTTGGAGGTTTACTTAACTCTCTAAACTTCCGAGTACAGATAATGATTAGAACAAAAAGAATAGATATCAGTAACTACATTACATACTTAAAATCCCAGAGAAACAATGCAATGACCGAGGGTCTCCAAAGACAATTAGATATCTATACCCACTTTATCGAGAATCTAATTGTTGAAAATGATGTTTTAGACAAGACATTCTTCATCATTGTCCCCTACCATACAGGAGCCGTGCTTCCTGAAGTTTCTTTTTTGAAAGGAAAAAAGAGCAGTACTGAAGAGCAAGCCATAGCAAATCAAAAGATTGGACAACTAATAGAGAAAGCTAAGATATTCCTCAACCCTAAAAGAGACCATATACTAAAACAGATTAGCCGAATGGGACTATCTGGAAGACAATTAACAACAAAAGAATTAATTTCAGAGTTATACACCATGTATAACCCAGAGGAGGAATAATGAGTAAAGATATAAACACTAATACAACAACATTTACCAGCAAAGCTACAAGCATGCTTGCAGATAAACAAAGCAAGTTACAAAACCCCGGTGAGAAGTATGCTCAATTCCAAGAGGCCATAAAGGTTGACCCGAACGAAGTGAAAGACAAGACTCTACACTCTACAGAAGAGTTTGTGGATCCGAATGAAAAAAAAGAGGAGAAGAAAAACCCTCTCTTCAAATTACTTGATAAAATAGCCGGAAAGGTTAATAAAGAAGAACAACAGAAAAAAGAGGCTCAGATTAAAGATGTACAACAGGCACAAGAGGAAGATACAAACTTTGCATCTACTTTAGGTATAGAAACTGATTTATCTATACAAGACTTAGTTGCACCAATAGATATGGAGATTGATTTTAATCATCTACAAATGGGAGATTATTATTTCAGAACATTCTTCATTAGTGGATATCCTAGGTTTGTAGGGCCAAACTGGTTGTCCCCTATCATTAACTTTGAACACTCTCTTAGGATTAGCACATTTTATTACCCTGTTGAATCTAAAGTTATCTTAGAGAAACTTAAAAAGAAGATTGGAGAGATGGAAGCGACTCTCTACTCTCAAATGGAGGACAGAAAGGTTATAGACCCTTCCTTAAAAGTTGCACTATCCGATGCACAGATGTTACAAGATTCCATCGCAGAAGGAACAGAGAAGTTTTTCCATTTCTCTATGTATGTAACTATTTATGCTAAGAATGAAGATGCTTTAGAAAAAATCTCTCGAAATGTTGTTTCAACACTAGCAGCTATGAATGTTACTGCAAAACCTGCAACACTCCAACAAGAACACGGTTTTATCGGTACACAACCTTTAGGTATCGACAATCTGTATATCACAAGAAATATGGATACAACATCCTTGGCAACAACATTCCCATTTGTTACCTCTGAACTGACCATGGATCACGGTATTATGTACGGATTAAATGTACATAACAAGAGTTTAGTTGTGTTTGACAGGTTTGAGCTTGAAAATGCAAATACTGTTGTCTTTGCAAAATCTGGTGCTGGAAAGAGCTATTTTGTAAAATTGGAAGCTGTTAGGAGTTTAATGTTGGGTACCGAAATCATCATAATAGACCCTGAAAGAGAGTATGAAAACTTAGCAAATGCTGTTGGTGGTGCATACATCTCTTTCTCTCAAGATAAAGGTCATAAAATGAATCCTTTTGAACTCTCTGGTGTCTCAGAAGAGGGAGACGACGAACTAAGAATGAAGCTTCTTTCTCTTCACGGATTCTTTAAAGTACTGTTTGATGGAATTACAAATATCGAAGATGCTATTTTAGATCGAGCTCTTCAACTAACATACAGAGAGAAAGGTATCACCTTTGATCCAAACACACAAACTAACACCCCTCCTCTACTTGAAGATTTGTACAAAGTTCTTAAAGGAATGGCTGAGACAGAAGCTCACGGTCTAGCTAGAAGATTAGAGAAATATCTAATCGGTAGTGGTGCTGGTGTTTTTAACGAAGCTAGCAACTTTGAAATCAACAACCCTTTCACAGTATTTAGTGTTAGAGACCTACAAGAGGAATTAAAACCTCTAGCTATGTACTTAATGTTAGACTTCATATGGACAAGAATTAGAAAAGATCAAAGAAGAAGATTGCTCATAGTTGATGAAGCTTGGTATATGATGCAATCTGAAGACTCAGCTAAGTTTATGTACTCCATTGCTAAAAGAGCTAGAAAATACTATTTAGGACTCTCAAC
>CALDJM010000059.1 GCA_937899155.1 uncultured bacterium | reverse complement strand
GCTAGAAGAGTACGGGGCTGATGTTACAAGGGCATATTTGATGTTTATGGGTCCCTATGAAGGAGATGTCACATGGAGTACAGAAGCTATCAATGGAGCCAAAAGATTTGTTGCTAAATTCTATACTTTCTTAATACAGGCTTGGGAAAAACGAGATGATTCTTTGCAAGATAGCTCAGATGTTGCAAAATTAATTAAGAAGATAGAGGAAGATATCATTGCTTTCAAATTTAATACTGCAATATCAGCACTTATGCAATTTTACAACTCTAACCAATCTAAGAAATTTTCAAGTAAAGATATTGAAAGGTTAATTCTTACTATTGCACCAATACTTCCACATATTGCAGAAGAGTTATGGGATATAACAGGTCATGAATTTAGTGTTCACACTCAAGATTGGCCAGAAATAGATGAAAAGCTACTGATTGATAAGGAGATAGAGATTCCTGTGCAGGTGAATGGGAAGGTAAAAGGAAAGATGGTGGTGAGTTTTGATATAACTCAAGAAGATTTAGAAGCAAAACTTCTTACAGATGATTCTTTTGCAGAGATATTTAAAGAACAGAAACCTAAGAAAATAATATATATTCCTCAAAAGATAGTGAGTGTGGTCATTTAAAGAATATTTCCCTTTGTCTCTTGAATCTCAACCTCTTAGACGGTATTCTATATATAGCTCTTTTCTTTTACATAATTTTAATTCCTAATAAGATGAGTGCATTCAAAGATGCTTTTAAAGAAAACGGAAAGATTTTGCTTTTAGCTCTAGGGTTATTGGTAATATCTTTTTTTGGTCTTTTCTTTATGAACAAAACTAATTTTTTTTCAAATACAGGTATGGAGAATATTACCAACAAGGGTGAAAATACAGAGACAGCAAACTTACCAGATTATAAAGCTGTTATAAAGACAAATATGGGAGATATTCAAGTAGATCTCTTTGAAAAGGAAACACCTAAAACTGTTGAGAATTTTGTTTCTTTATCTAAAAAAGGTTTCTACAACGGTCTTACATTCCATAGGATTGTAAAAACATTTGTAATCCAAGGAGGAGACCCTAAAGGAGATGGTACTGGAGGTCCAGGATATAAATTTAATGATGAGATAACTGATAGGAAATTTACTAAATACTCTTTGGCAATGGCGAATGCAGGACGAAATACAAATGGTTCTCAATTCTTCATAACTCTTGGTAATATTCAAGATAGTAATCTTAGAAATCTTGATGGCAAGTATACACTCTTTGGAGTAGTTACATCAGGACAAGATATTGTTGATCGTATTGGTGATGTTCAGACAGATGAAGGAGATAAACCACTTTCTCCTGTTGTAATGGAGGAAGTCACGATAATAGAGGAGTAGTTTTCTAGGAGTTAATAATCAAGTTAATCTAGATTTAATACTTCTGCTGTAATATCTAAGAATGAAAGAGATATTACAAAAGAAGCAGATTCAGCGATATATTCTTTTCTGTTTTTCGTTCTTTGTTTTAGGAATTCTCTTTGACCATTTTGTAATCTATCCTTACTTTAGGATAGGGAAGGTAGAGCATATAAAAGAGGTTCATAAAGAGAGTGAAACAAAGGAGCAAGAGGTTTTGTTACTAAGTTCCACAGAACAGGATAGGAAAATAGAGATAGAGAAGGTATGTAAAATACATGTAGATATTAGTGGAGCATTAAAACAACCGGGTGTTTTCTGTCTTGAGGAGGGTGCAATGGTAATAGATGCTGTCAGTAAGGCAGGAGGCTTTACTTCTAATGTTGCATATAGATTTGTTTCTAGAAAACTCAACCTTTCCCAGAAGTTGGTAGATAATCAGAAGATATATATTCCTTTTGAAGATGAGATGGAGTGCACGGTATTGAGCTTCCTTCCACAGACAAGAGAAGTACAGAATATTCTGTCTAACAGTGGAAAAAGGTCTTTTCCTACCAGTGAAGAAGAGCAGGAAGCTTCTGCTCCTGTTATACCCAATCCTCAAACAGATGAGTCTGGGTGTGTAAATATCAATACAGCAACTGCATCTCAACTAGAAACCCTAAGTGGTGTTGGTCCATCTATGTCTCAGAAGATAGTTGATGGGAGACCGTATGCTTCGATAGAGGATTTAAAAAATGTTAGTGGAATAGGTGAGGCACTCTTTAAAAAAATCAAGGGTGATGTATGCATATAAAAATGTTCCACAGAGTGCGAGGGAGGCTTGAGAAGTTTTTTAATAGGGTTGTCGGAGTTGCTAGGTATATTTTTGATTACAAAATATTGCTGTTTTCTATTCTGTATATTGTACTAAATCCGTGTGTGATTTTTCTTCTGAGAAACATTTTACAAAGAAGTTCTATAGGATTTTTTGAGTTGCTCCTTTCTATTCTGATTCCTGTTTCTCTTCTAATTCTGTCTAAAATTTTTCTCTGGAAATTTATCGAGCCTACCAAAATGGGTCAGAAGTATAGAGTGGGGGTATTCACATTTTTTGTACTAGCAAAATATGCTTCTTTAGCAGTACTTATCTCTGTAGTTTGGAGTTGGCCTGTTTTGTTTAATGAGTCTTCTGTGTTAAAGGATGCCGAAAGTTTCACTGATAGTTCCACAAGTTTTAATATGTATATATCAGAGGAGGTAGAGGAGAAGCATAGGAAGATATTGTTAACAGCAACTCTACTAGAGGATTTAAATTTTGGAGGGAAAATGTTGTCGAAAAACAGTAGTAAGGTGCTAATAAAACTTCCTAATTTTTACGATTTTAGCATCGGTCAAGTTTGTAAAGTTTCGGGGCAACTAAGTGTCCCTGAAAATTTTGATGATTTTGATTATCAAAAATATTTGGGGAATAAAAAAATATTTTTTCTAATGGATGCTCCCCAAATTGAATGTCAAAAATTGACAGAAGTTCGGAAAGGGAATTTTATTCGAAACATCCTTGTAGATTTCAAGATGAAAATGGTCGGTTATGTGGATCAGGTACTCAATGAACCACAATCATCATTGTTGGTAGGGATTCTGTTTGGACAAAAAAGGTTGTTTAGTAATTCTTTTGAAGAAGCAACAAGGATTTCTGGTGTTAGTCATATAATTTCAGCTTCTGGATATAATGTGACAATATTGATAATTGCTATAAATAAGGTCTTTTTCTTTCTTCCTAAGAAATCCAAAGTAATTGCAGGCTTAATTGTGATATGGCTTTATTGCATACTCTCAGGTCTCTCTACATCGATTGTAAGGGCTACAATAATGGGAAGTGTATCAATGATAGCTCTTTTGTTTGGTAGGAGTTCCTCTGTGCATATATCAATTCCTTTAGTTTCTTTTCTGTTTCTTCTATTAAATCCTATGGCGATATCGGATGTTGGTTTTCTTCTATCTCTTTCAGCTCTTTTGGGCTTAGTATATCTTCTCCCAATATTTGTACAAATGAGGGAAAAGGTATTTAAGAAAGCTGCTTTTTTAGACGAATATATCCTTCCAACATTAAGCTGTACTTTAACAACACTGCCTGTCTCCATATTAACATTTAAGACATTTACAATATGGTCGGTTTTAGTTAATGCTTTAATACTGCCCATTGTTGAAAGTACAATGCTTTTTGGTTTCTTAGCAATAATATTCTTTCTCTTGTTTAAACCTTTTTCATATATTCTGTTTTCTGTAATAAATGTGCAACTGAAATGTTTTGAGGTTGTTGTAATGTTTGTTAAAGAGATTGGCGTTGGACAGTTTGATATCGAAAGGAGGTTCTTGCCTTTTCTAGTATCTATCCTGTTACTGTTTTTTGTTGTATTAGTAATATATTTCTTTCCATTAGAGAATGAAAAATACAATTACTACCTTAAGAATAGTTAGAGAGCTGTTTTTAAGAAATATTTTAAATATTCTTTTTTGCATATTGGCACTTTTCTTTGTTATTGCTTTCGAAAAGACAGAGATTGAGAGGGTTGAGATAATATTTTTGAATGTCGGACAGGGTGATGCAATATTGATACAGCAGGGTAACTATCAAATATTAGTCGATGGTGGAGATGATGATACGGTTCTTTACGAACTAGCTAAGTTTTTACCTTGGTATGACAAGACAATTGAAAAGGTTATTCTGACACATCCTCATGCTGATCATATTAATGGTCTTTTGCTTGTTTTAAAGAAGTATGCTGTAGGGGAGATTCTATACAATCCAGTGAAGTATGATAATGGAGCATATGAATATTTGAAAAAAGAGTATTCGGAACTTTTAGTTGAGAGTAAAGCAGGTGATTTTTTCGAATATATGGATATATATGGAATGGTGCTTTTTCCATTTGAAGGGGAGTCTAGGCAGGAGAGTAATGTGAATAATACTTCTGTTGTAATGTTTTTTGTGCTTAATGGGTACAAAGTGTTGTTGATGGGAGATGCTGAGCTTGAGCAGGAGGAAAAGATTTTGGGGTATGAGTTTTTGCAAGGGATTGATATATTGAAGGCAGGGCATCACTGTTCTAGGACTTCCTCCTCTTTAACCTTCCTTCGTTTCACACAACCGAGAGTTGCTGTGTGTATGTGTGGAAGTGGTAACAGCTTTGGACATCCGCACTATGAAACTCTTGAAAAGTTTGAAAATTTAAATGTTCAATATTTTCTGACATATAGGGATGGAAATATTAAGTTTAGCTTCTAATTGTAAGGCTTTTGTCTACGACTTTCTTTTTGTGTGGTAAAATATCTTTAGTATGTACCTGTAGCTCAATTGGATAGAGCATTGGTTTGCGGAACCAAAGGTTATCGGTTCGATTCCGGTCAGGTACGAAGTAATGCCTGAAATATGGTAAAATATAGTTCTAATGCACCCGTAGCTCAACTGGATAGAGCATCGGTCTTCGGAACCGAGGGTTGGGGGTTCGACTCCCTCCGGGTGTGTATTGTATCATATAGAATATGAGAGAAAAGATAGAAAAGATAATTACAGAAGTGTTGGAAAAGATTGGTTTGGATACATCTTCTGTTAATATTGTTGTTGAAATTCCAAAAGATTTATCAAATGGTGATTACTCTTCCAATATTGCTATGAGGTTGGCTTCTGTTTTAAAGAGAAATCCTTTAGATATAGCGATTCAGATAGTAGCTCATATAGAAGATAAGGATTTTTCTAAAGTAGAAGTTGTTAATCCGGGCTTTATAAACTTTTACCTTTCTCCTACATATCTTTTGAAAAATGTTCAGAGAATAGTTAAA
>CALDJM010000058.1 GCA_937899155.1 uncultured bacterium | reverse complement strand
TATGATATTCTGGGGACCACCGGGTACTGGAAAAACAACCCTAGCATATATTCTCTCTCTTAACCTCTACTACGACTTCCACAAAATGCAAGCTGTAAACAGTGGAAAAGAACAACTAAGAAAAATCATTAAAATCGCAATTGGTAATCAACAGTACGGCAAAAAGACAATACTCTTTCTAGATGAAATACACAGATGGAATAAAGCTCAACAAGATGCACTACTCCCATATGTAGAGAAGGGGATAATAACATTAATCGGGGCAACAACAGAAAACCCTTCATTCTCAGTAATATCTGCACTACTCTCACGAACAAAAGTTTTTGTATTCAAACAACAAACAGAGGAAGATATATATATCCTCCTCAAAAAAATTGCTAAAGAAGAATACCCTGACATTAAAATATCTAAAAAAGTACTCGAACACATCTGCTCACTTTCAAATGGAGATATTCGCTCTGCACTAAACATCCTTGAGATGAGTACAACATTGGCAAGTGCTGGAAAAGAGGGAGAGAAAGCAGAGGTAACAGAGAAAATTCTCAAAGACACAGTACAAAAACCCGTATACTACGACAAAACAGGAGAAGAACACTACAACATCATATCTGCAATACACAAATCAATGAGGTCATCGAATCCTGATGCTGCATGCTACTGGACAGGAAGAATGCTAGCTGGGGGAGAAGACCCACTCTACATTGCAAGAAGATTGTTAAGATTTGCTAGTGAAGATATTGGCAATGCAGACCCAAGTGCAGTTGTTTTAGCAAATGCGGTATATGAATCCTGTCAGAAAATCGGGATGCCTGAGTGTGAAGTCTTCCTTATGCAACTAGCAATATATCTTTCTAATGCTCCAAAGGACAATACGGCATACAGAGTAGAAGGGGAGGTGAAGGAAGATATTGAGAAGTATGGCAATCTACCAGTACCCATGAACATTAGAAATGCACCAACAAAGTTAATGAAAGAGATGGGATACGGCAAGAACTATGAATATGACCATGATTTGGCGAGCAAGAAGTCAAACCAGCAATGTATGCCAGACAAATTAAAGAACAGGAAGTATGTGAGAAAGTAACTATCTTCTTTCGATTACAAAAACCTCTGGTTTCAAACCTCCAACATCTATCCTCGCAACACTCCTTAGCAACCAATTCTCCTTATTAAAAACCTCTCTAAGAAGTTTCTTCTCTTGCGTAAGCAGAAGTAAAAAACCTTTCTTTCTTAAAATCTTTTTCGCCAATGTCTCAAGCTCACTATATATCTGAATATTCCCCTCATGATTACCTGCCCTAATACCAAAAGGCAAATTAGTAACAATCCTATCTACATTCTGCTTGTTTAACCTAACATTTTTAATATCACTCTGAAACAACAGATACTTACTCTCAGAAATATTAGCTACTTTAAAATTTACCTTAGACTTAAATATTGCTTTACCACTAATATCTGAACATATCACTCTCTTTGCATTAAAATATTTCAATGCAGTTATTGGTATAACAGAAGCACCACAAAAGGGGTCATACAAAATATCATTTTCTGACAGCTTTGCCATTTTACATAGAATATATGCTAAAGATGGATTAATACCTGCAGGAACAAACTCTTTTCTCCATTCTCTTCTTGACAAGTTAATACTCTTACCAGATGCAAGCTGAGTTATTAGAAGAGGAGAGAGTAGAATTCTAAACTCTTCAATATCTTCCACACTACTTTCCAAAATAATTTCTGTTTCATTCTCAGAAAGAATCTCAATTAAAGGAAGTTTTTCTAAAAGCTCCTCCTTAACATACTCCAAAGTACCTTTTAATATTTTCAGTTCATACCTATACATACTCCATTATACCCAATCTATGCTAAAATACATCTAACAACACAGGGATATGTCAAAGTATTCCTTGTTGCACAAAGGCTTAAAATAAAGATATAATCAGCATATGGAAATTAAGAAAAATCAAGAAATAATTGAACGAATACTAAACAAAGGCGTGGAGCAGATTCTACCCTCTAAAGAAGCCTTGAAAAAGAAACTCCTTTCTGGAGAAAGATTAACAATATATCAAGGTTTTGACCCAACAGCTCCAACTCTTCACATTGGTCATACTGTAGGTATGAGAAAGCTTGAAGATTTCAGAAAACTTGGACACAGAGTAATCTTCTTAATTGGAGATTTTACTGGAAGAATAGGAGACCCCTCTGGAAAAAAAGATGCAAGAGCATCTGCTAGAGAAGTACTAACAAAAGAACAAGTCGAAGAAAACATGAAAAAGTATGTTGGACAAGCATCACACATAATCGATGTAAACAACAAAGAGAATCCAGTAGAAATAAAATACAATAGCGAATGGCACAGCGAATTAAAATTTGAAGATGTAATAAAGCTTGCAACTGAATTCACAGTCCAACAGATGCTAAAAAGAAGTATGTATCAACAAAGGCTAGAAGACGACAGACCAATATATCTCAATGAATTCCTCTACCCATTAATGCAAGGTTATGATTCTGTAATAATGGATGTTGATGTCGAAGTTGGAGGCAATGATCAACTCTTCAATATGCTTGCAGGAAGAGATATGGTAGCAAATCACTTAAATAAAGAGAAATTTGTCGTTGCAGGCAAGCTTCTTACAACATCAGATGGAACAAAAATGGGTAAATCTGAAGGAAATATGGTTAGCTTAGATGACACCCCAGAAAACATATATGGGAAGATAATGTCCTTTGAAGATAGTGCAATCATCCTTGCATTTGAGATATTAACCAATGCAGGATTAGATGAAATAAAGGAATATGAAGAAAGGCTAGAAAAAGGTGAAAACCCTATGATTCTAAAAAAAGAATTAGCTTACAGAATTACATCTGAAATCACATCTGAGAAAGATGCCACAAAAGCACAAGAATTCTTCGAATCAATTTTTCAGAAAAAAGATACCGAAGTAGAAATACCAACAATACAAGTCAAAGAGAAGATGCTTCCACTAAACGAGCTTCTTGTTGAGGTTGGTTTTGCAACAAGTAAAAGCAATGCGAGAAGATTAGTAGAGCAGGGAGCAGTAAAAATTAATGATGAGAAAAAGGACACATACAATACAGAAATCGATATCACTACATCCCCTCTAATTCTAAAAGCGGGCAAACATATCACAAAAGTAGAAATTCAAAAATAATGAAAAAACAAACACCTACAGGTGTATTAAAAAAAAGGATAGAAAGCCTTGTTCCTGATGTCTTTGTTGAAGACCTTAGAAAAGCAATTTCTTTTGCAGAGGCCACATACAAAGACAAACATAGATACAAAGAGGAGCTAATGATTGATCATGTTTTAAAGATTTCAATCTCACTTTTGCAGGAAGGACTAGATTTGAACACAGCATTTGCATCACTATTCCATGAGATGCATTTAGATGAGAAAACGAAAAAGGAAATCTCCGAACTTTTCTCTCAAGATGTAGTTGATATCTTAGATGGAATCACCAAGATAAAGAAAGGTACAAACAGTACAGATAGTAATCCTTTGATAATAATAAAATATATTCTAAACACATCAAAAGATTTGAGAGCTGTATATCTCAAAACATATGACACACTACACGACATATTAACATTTGAGGAAATACCTGAGGAGGAGAAAAAAAGCAAACTATACAAAGCACTAAATGTATATGCTGTTCTAGCAGAGTATCTTCATTTGGAAGGATTAAAAGCAGAATTAGAACAGATGGCATTCAAACACTACCTTCCTTTAGAATACCAAAGCATTACAAACAAAATGAAAGCACTGCAGATATGTCCTAAAATGCTTAACAGATATATGGGGATTGTAAAGGAGTGTACAAAAGAATCAAAAGTTAAACCTGAAATACAATCAAGAATTAAGAATAAATACAGTATATATAATAAGCTTAAAAAGTATGAAAAAGAGTGGATAGATCCAAATATCAGGCGATTAGATGATTTAATTGCTTTTAGAATTCTAGCTTCTGATGAAGATTCTTGCTATTTAATAATCGAAAAACTAATGGATAGGGGAGAGATAAATGAGGAAAGGTTTGATGACTATATATCAAATCCGAAACCAAATGGATATAAGGCTGTACAATTTCCAATAAAGTTCCCAGAAATTTCAGATATGTATATTGAAATACAGATTTTGACAGAACAGATGTATCAAGAAAATACATTTGGAAAAGCATCCCATATTGCATATAAAGCTAGTAAGTCTAGATTTGCCAAACCTTCAAACAAGTATGATTGGGTAAAGGATATACAAGATGAGATTGCCAAGAGTAGGAAAGCTACAAAAGAACAGAAGAGCTATCCAATCAAATGTCATATTTTTGAAGATGAGGTTTTTCCTTTTACACCTAAAGGAAAGATAATACCTTTGGATAAAGGAGATACTGTATTGGATTTTGCATTTAAACTACATACTGATATTGGTAATAGTACTGAGTCAGCAAAGATAAATGGAAAACCTGCTAAATTAGGTCAGGAGGTTTCAACAGGTGATATTGTTGAGATTAGAGTTGATAAGAATAAGACATATCAGAAAGATACTACACTTAAATATGCTAATTCTCTTACTACAATAAATAAGATTAAGAAAAAATTAAAGGAAGAGGTTAAATAAAAAATAAGTTAAGTATATAAAAAATGTATACAACAAAAGATATCCTAACGATACTAAAACTTTTAAAATCAATCCCCGAGAAATACGAGTCTAGAAATCATTTAGCTGCAATAAATGGTGCTATTGTAGGCATTCAAAAATACAATGAGAATAAAAGAGATTCAAAGTTACCAACATATCTAGCATGGTGGATAAAAGAATCTGTAGAGAAGAAAGAAAGAGAGGCATTCACTCGGCTTCATGAAAATATCACAACAACCTAGAATATTGCAACACTCATTTCCCAAATTTCACTAAAAGAGTTAGAATACATATATGAAAAAGCAAACAAAAGAAAAAATAAGAAAGATTATAAACATTGCACTAATCATAGTAATGCTTGCTGGTATTCTAATACCAATGATCTTGATGATTACATCACTATAAAAATGTTAACAAAAAACACACCGATTGAGGAACTAAAGGGAATAGGGCCTAAATCATTACAACTCTACCAAAACCTTGGAATCCAAACAGTTGGGCAACTACTCTCTCATATACCTTTTAGATATCAGGATACATCAGACATCATAACAATCTCTCAATTCAAAGAAATAGGAGAGGGAACATTCCTAGCTGAAATAGAGAGTGTAAAGACAACATATTTTAGAAAAAAAATAACAACTGTAACTGTCAAAGATGATACCGGAACTTTAAGACTGTCATACTTCAACCAACCATATCTCTCCAAATCACTGCTCAAAGGAGATATCTACCTTTTCAATGCAAAATATTCTGTGAGTAGGAATGGAAAAACAAAAAACATATACAATCCAACCTTTGAAAAATTCAAGTATAAAAAAGAGAAACAACTACATGTAGGGAAAATAGCTGGAGTATATCCCGAAACAAAAGGTTTAACATCTGCAACATTAAGAAGAAAAATCACAGAATTAAGGACAGACATCAAAGATATGTTCTCAGACCCTCTAGAAACAGCAATTAAAAAAGGCAACCTCAAATTACCATACCTGTATGAAGCTCTTGAGTTAGTTCACTTCCCTGAGAATGAAGAAGACATAGAGAAAGGACAGGAGAGATTGGCTTTTGACGAGATGTTAAGAGTTGCAATTAAAATTGAGAAAGAAAGGGAGAGAAGAGACAAAGAAAGAGCAGGGAAAATACCTCTTGATACTAAAGTTGTAAACGAGTTCATAAAATCTCTCCCGTACAAATTAACAGATGACCAAAACAAAGCTGTACAATCCATATTAGAAGATTGTAATAGTACAAAACCAATGAGTAGACTACTCAACGGTGATGTCGGTAGTGGCAAAACAGTAGTTAGTGCAATTGCAATATTAAATTGTATTAAAAATGGTTTTTCCTCTGTTCTTCTAGCTCCAACAACTGTACTTGCAAAACAGCATTTTGAAACATTCTCAAAATTACTTCAAGATTTCGATATTGATATTGAACTTTGTATTTCTTCCGAAAAAAGTATTTCTGATGCTGATAATAAATTAATAATTGGTACACATGCAATTTTGTATGAAATGCAACTACCTGAAGATTTAAATCTTGTGATAATTGATGAACAGCATAGATTTGGAGTACAACAGAGAGAGTATTTTAAGAAGCAAAGTCATCTTTCCCCTCATTACTTAACTATGACTGCAACTCCCATACCCAGAAGTTTGACTGAAATCTTTTTCGGTGGCCTTGATGTTACTGAGATAAGAGAGAAGCCAAAAGGCAGGATAGAGGTAAAGACATACTATACACCTACCCAAAAAAGACTTGAGTGTTTTGATTGGATAAAAGCAAAGATAGGTGAGAGTAATCGTAGGAACCAAGCTTTTTTCATCTACCCCTTAATTGAAGAGAGTGAGAAGTCTAGTAGGAAGTCTGTGTTAAATGAGTTTGAAAATTTGAAAGAGATTTTCAAAGGTTTTAAAGTTAGCTACCTACACGGTAAGCTAAAAGAGAGTGAGAAACAGAAGCTTCTTGAGGATTTCAAGAAAAAGAAGATAGATATTCTAGTCTCAACAACAGTCATAGAGGTTGGTATTGATATTCCTGATGCAACAATAATGGTGATAGAGGATGCTGAAAGATTTGGTTTAGCACAGCTTCATCAATTAAGAGGAAGGGTTGGTAGAAGTGATAAAGAATCTTTCTGTTTTGTAATACCAGGTAATGATGTACAGAACGGATCTCCTGCACAGGAAAGGTTGATTTATTTCTCAAAACATAATTCTGGATTTGAAGTTGCAGAGTATGACTTGCAAACAAGAGGTCCTGGAGAAGTTTACGGCACTATACAATCAGGTATCCCTGTATTTAAAGTGGCTAGCATATATGATATTGATTTGCTCAAAAAGAGTAGGGTATTTGCTAAAAAGCTATTAAAAGAAGATAATGATGTTGAATATATTTTAGAGAATCTGTTTAGGTAATGGAAATACACATTGTTTTAGATAATATTAGGTCCTGCTTTAATGTTGGTAGTATCTTTAGATCTGCTGATGGAGCAGGTAGTGTTGCTAAGATATATCTTTGTGGTATGACAGCTGATGTAGACAATCCTAAGTTGGAAAAGACTGCTCTTGGAGCTTTAGATATGGTTGATTCTGAGCATTACGATACTACTCAAGATGCTCTTGAAGAGATAAGAGAGATGAAGATACCAATATATTCTGTAGAACTGGCCGATGATGCTGAGGATTTCCAGAAGGTCAAGTATCCAAAAAGGGTCGCATTTGTTTTCGGACATGAAAAAATGGGAGTCGGACAAGATATCTTACAAGAGTCTGATAAAAAGATATATGTCCCTATGAGGGGAATGAAGGAATCATTAAATGTAGCTAATTGTGCAACAGCCATTTTATATGAAGTTACAAGAGAGAAGGAGATAGTCCCATAGTGTTCTTTGTCTATTTTTGATATAATTAAGTATGAGTTTAAAACACGATTCATTTAAGAAAATTAGAAAAGAAAAGAACAAATGGAGATTAGAAACTCCCGATGATTTCCTTGAAATGGAAGACACCTTTCTTAAAGAAAGGCTTTTGAGTAAAGAACCTACTATCAGAACAACAGTAAGAATAACTGCTGGTAAAGCTAGAAACTTTACCCTTGAAGTACCTAAAGCTACTAGACCGATGACAGATAGAATGAAGGTTAGAGTTTTTGATATTTTAAGAGAGGATATCGTAAACAGAACTATTCTTGATTTATATGCTGGTGCTGGTTCTTTTGGTTTAGAAGCACTTTCTAGAGGAGCTAAGTTCTGTACTTTTGTAGATGCTTCAAAGAATGCTGATATTATATTAAAAAAGAATGTAGCTCATACTGGGTTTTTGGTTCAGTCAGAAGTTATTAAAGAAAAAGTACAAGATTATCTATTCAAACTAGTTAATGACAAAGAGGAGAAACACTCCTTTGATATTATATTCATGGATCCTCCTTACAAACTTTTTAATACAAAAAAGACATACAAAATGGAGCTGGTTATTAATATGGCATCAGAATTATTACCTGGGGTACAAGATAAAGAAACTAAGAAATGGAAAGGTGCTTTTATATTAAAACATCCAAAGAGATATGATTTAGAAAAGATTGATATTGAGAATCTAAAATTGGTTGAGAGTATTAATTTAGGATTGAATGTAATTTCTTTTTTTGTTGTTAAGTAGTCACATCTATGAAATTAAATAATTATTTTCAAAATAAAGTAGCATTGGTAACAGGATCTACCTCCGGCATAGGCTTAGAGATTGCAAAGAAGCTTTTGGAACAAGGATGCTATGTAATAATTAACTATCATAAGAATAATATAAGAGCACATCACATAATAAAGAATTTAAGTTCTTTTAATAATAACTCATTACTCATAAAAGCGGATACATCACAAGAACATCAAGTTAAAGACATGTTTCAGAAGATTAAAGAAAAATATAGAAAATTGGATTTCTTAATTAACAATGCTGGTATTAGTAAGAATAGCGAAATCAAAGATACTGAACTTACAGACTTACATCGTATAATCGATGTTAACATCGTAGGAAAGTTCTTGTGTACGAAACATGCAATTCCATTATTAAAACTCTCTAAACAACCTGGAATTGTGAATATTGCATCAAGATTAGGAACTAAACCAAATTCAAAAACGAGTGCATATTCCTTATCGCAATCAGCTATAATCAATTTTACCAAATCATCAGCTCTAGAACTCATAAAATACAACATTCGAGTAAATTGTGTTAGTCCTGCATTAACTATGACAAGCCTCACCTTACAAACTTGGAGCAAGGAAAAAATCAAAAATTATACAAAAACTCACCCGATGCAAAGATTGTGTGAGACAGAAGATATTGCAAATGCTGTACTCTTTTTACTTTCAGATAAGTCAAAATATATCACTGGAGAAAATCTGAATGTAAACGGAGGAGTTTTATTACTATAAAAACCTCACCTATAGAAAACTAACAATCGTGTACAAAACATCTTACCTTTGCTATAATTAAGTGCATGGAGAGAAACACAACAATAAAAGAAGAGGTTTTTAATAAGACCCCTAGTTGTAATATAAAACATGGCTTTAAACCTATGATTGAGATCACCTCTCCTGAAGAGAATCTAAAGAAACTATCTCGGTACTAGTTAAAATCATCATAGATTAAAATGGACAAGGCTATTATTCTACTAAAACCTGATTGTATCCAATTAGGACTACAAGACGAACTTTTCAATCGTCTTTTTGACCAAAATCTAAAGTTAGTTGTTCTACACAAGGTTCTATTTACAGAAGAAGCTATAAGAGAATTTTACTATAAATACGAAAATCACTGGTTTTTCCCGTATATTATAGATTATCTAAGAGAGGATTATTGTATTTTTTCTGTATGGGAAGGCGATGAAATTCATGAAAAATGTGCAGAGATTAAAGGGAACAGTTATAAAAGAACTGGAATCAGAGGAGAGTGGGCCTCAAGTGAAATTTATTCTGAAAAAGGTGAAAAATCTTATATTAAAAATGTTTTACATGTATCCGACCCAGAAGATTTTGAACGAGAATATGAAATACTTTCTGAAATAATAATAAAACCTCCAAATGAATCGACATTATAATAATACAATTACCAGATACTCTAAATATTTGAGAACTCTTCATTTAAAAGGATTAAGTAAAGCGAATTTATTAGGTTTATTTCAAATGCTATACAGATCCTTTGCTGCAGAAAATAAAAGGTATTCTATATTGCATGCTTCAGCAGCAATTACACGATATGGTGATTGTGTAATATTTGGAGATGATGGGTGTAACTCTATTGGCAAAACCCTCCTTTCCCTCGTAACTGCAAGCAATTCTGATATGTTTATATCTGATGAATACACCTTGATGGATAATCTAACAGAGAATATCTATGGAAATGGAGATATTCCAATAAATCTAAAAAAGGGAACTTCTGAATTAATAAAGAATCTTTACAATATACAACTCAAAGATAAAAGTTTAATCTTTGCAAACGATTATTTTAAAATAAAATCTAAGGTTAGACCTGATATAATTATCATACCATATGTAAATTCCGCATATAACGAAATAGTAATCCCCTGTAATAAAGAGAAAGCTTCAATTATAAAGTCAATGGTTAATGGACATAACATAAAATACTTAGATGAAAGGTTTGATCACTTTTCTATTCTAAACTCAAGCAAAAAACAGAACAAGGATATTAGAAAAGAATTAAAAAAATATAAAAGAATTAACTGGAAAATTCCAATAGTTAAGTTATATATTAAAAATGTATACGAAGTAAATAAGCAATTGGAAATGATATATAAAAATATTAACAACTTTACAAAATGACAATACTTAAGAGTCTAATAAATTCACTTAAAATAGAAAAAAAACATATTTTAGGAATTATTATTAGTGGAAGTTTCCTGTCTAAGAATTTTAATAAAAATATTAGTGATATAGATATTTTATTTATATTAGATAAACTTACTTTTAAAAATGAGAAGGATATAATCGATAAGTGTAAAATATTTGAAAAGAAAAGCAATACAAAAATAGGCTCCTCTTTTTTATCAATAGAAGAATACAAGAATCCTTCATGTGAACACACATATTATAAAGCTAATCTTATTAGATATAACTTCTTACATAAAATGTCGAAAATAATATATGGTGACATTGATGAGATTTATGTTGATTTACCAGAAAACAAAGAGTACATAATTCGCGAGTTAAACTATTTCAAAGCAAGAATAAGAAATACCATTAGAAATACAAACAAGTTAGATTGTCTAAAAGAATGTATAAAATGTTTACAACATGTCATTTTGATTGCATGTTTTCTAGCCTCTTCTGATAAAGAGAAAGTCTCCACCCCTTCGCAAGAAATATGCACAAGACTGTTCCCTGATTCTAATTTAGATTTTAGCATTTACAATAAAATTACAATATGGAAAAAGAATATAGATAAAGTAAAATTCTACAATAAAAAAATAGAACTTGTTTTTAATTTCACAGAGGATTTTTTAATTTATATTTTTTCGAAATACTTAAATGTATAAGCAATCAGGACTTTATGTTCGCAAAACATTGATAAACAATATTGTTTATAATATCTATTTCTCAAACCTCAGTAAATCATGGCTTATTATACTACCTGGGATTCCACAATACATATTTAAGCAAAGTTATATAAGAGATCTAATTAAGAATTACTCTGTCTTAGTTCCATATTATTCTGGTTCTTTTCATTCAAACGGTAGATTTGATGTAAGTTCATTAAAAAAAACCTTGCACGAATCTATTAATCTAATAAAAAACGGTGAGTTTTATGAATACTTTGAAAAAAAGAAGTATGTCTGCAATACAAAAATTTCTTGGGTGTTTGGTTTCAGCTTTGGAGCTATAGTACTCTATGATTACTTGTCCTCTTCAAAAGAAGGAACACTTCCTACAACTGAGAAACTAATGATTAGTCCTATGTTTAATATCTCAAATAAAAAACTGTTAACATACTGGGATCAGAAATTAGACTTCTTATCCTCAAATGTTTATAAGAATGTTTATAGAGGATTGAAGAAGAAGGAAATAATTACATGGTTTAAAAATTTAGAAAAAAAAACCTCTTTGAGCTCAAGTGGTATTCTCCTTTATGGAGAAGAAGATAAATATATAAACAATCTTTTTTACAAAGAAAAACTACCTAATTACAAGGAGGTTATTGCAAAAGGCTATTCACACGAAATCGATAAACTAGTAGAATATTTTATTAAATTAAATTTCAAATAGACAATGAAAAAACATTTTTCTGCAGGAGGAATTCTCCTAAATCACAAAAATGAAATATTTCTAATACACCAAACAGAAAGAAATGAATGGACACTACCAAAAGGTGGTATTCTGGAAGGAGAAACTAAGGTTGAAGCAGCAAACAGGGAAATAAGAGAAGAGACAGGATATAAAAACATTGAAGTTGTAGATAAAAAACCACTATTTGTTCATAACTACTCTTTCACACATCCAGAAACAAAAGAAATAATAGAAAAAACAGTTACTTTCTTTCTTTTTAAATTGTTAAATAACCAATCGGACAAAACAGAAGAAATGATAGAAGAGAAATTAAGTGGTAATTGGTTTTCATATAAAGATGCACTAAAGAAAGTATCTTTTGAAGAACTAAAAAATGTAATAAAAAATGCAAAAGAAAGAGAACTTGCACAAAAAAGCAGAAAAATATAAAATAGTAGGCATGTACAAGATATTTGGTATTAATAAATCGAAGCTTTGTAAAGTTGTATACACAACACATACCTTTTAGAAAATGGATTTTCCCCCTTTAAATATTTTTATTTTAAATTTTGATTTAACACATATATATGGAAGATAAAGAATTAGATAAAGTAGAGCACTTAGAGAGAGTTCGTCACTCTGCATCTCATGTGCTTGCTGAAGCAGTTTTGAAACTATACCCTGATGCTAAGTTGGGTATTGGTCCTGCCATAGAGAATGGTTTTTACTACGATTTTGAATTTAGCGAACCTCTAGAAGAAGAAGATTTGAAGAAGATTGAGAAAGAGATGAAAAAGATTTTAAAGAGACTTGCCAATTACTCAAGTCTTTATGAAAAGAAAAGATGCTGAGGAGTATTACAAGAAGACTGAGCAGGTATATAAATTAGAGTTGCTTGACGAGATAGAAGGAGATGAGCTTAGCTTCTTCATCACTGGAGAGAATGAATTTGCAGACCTTTGTAGAGGACCTCATGTACCAACAACAAAGGATATTGGTGCAGTGAAATTAACGAAAACAGCTGGAGCATATTGGAGAGGTGATGAAACAAAGAAGATGTTGACCAGAATATATGGGACAGCTTTTGATACAGAGAATGAGTTAAATACTTTTCTTAAAAATCAAGAGGAATTGGAAAACAGAAATCACAGAAAGATTGGCAAACAGCTTGAGCTTTTTGCAATTATCCCCGAGATTGGACAAGGTCTTCCTGTTTGGCTTCCAAGAGGGTATACAATTAGAAGGATTTTGGAAGATTATATCTTAAAACTAGAAAGGGAATATGGATATTTACATATCCTTACCCCACATATTAACAGAGAGGTTTTGTTTGAGACATCTGGACACTTAGGCTTCTACAAAGATTCTATGTACCCACCTATGGTTGTTGATGATGAGGTATATTATCTTAAACCTATGAATTGTCCCGCAGGTATGATGGTGTACAATCTTGACCAAAAGAGCTACAGAGACCTTCCATACAAGCTAGGAGAGTTTGGTACTGTCTACAGATATGAGAAGAGTGGTGAGCTACAAGGAATGCAAAGAGTCAGGGGCTTTACACAAAATGATGCCCATATTTTCTGTACTCCAGAACAGTTAGAACAATCCATGCACGAGGTTTTGGACATGTTACATATCTTCTACAAAGATGTTGGCTTCGCAAAATACAAGTTCAGACTTTCACTCTCAGACAGGGAGGCTAATCCTAAAAAGTATGCTGGAGATCCAGAGAGATGGAAACTTGCAGAAGAGACATTGAGAAAAGTTCTTGTTGACAGGGAAGCTGAATTTGAAGAGATGCCCGGAGATGCAGCCTTCTACGGTCCTAAGATCGACATTCAGGCGGTTAATGTGTTTGGGAAAGAGGATTCTGTTTCAACGGTACAGTTAGACTTCAACCTCCCAGAGAGATTTAATATCAAATATATTGATGACCAAGGAGCAGAGCAGGAGCCTTTTGTAGTTCACAGAGCAATCATAGGTTCTTTTGAAAGATTCTTCTCCTTCTTAATTGAAACACATGGAGGCGATTTTCCTCTTTGGTTTACTCCTGAGCAGGTATATGTAATTCCAATCTCAGATAAACATAAGGAATACGCACATAAGGTGTATGAAGATTTCAAGAATGCAGATTTAAGAGTGAAATTAGATGATAGAACAAAGAGTATGCAGTCTAGAATTCGAGATGCAGAGAGAATGAAAATCCCATATATCGTAATTGTTGGAGATAAGGAGATAGAGACGGAAACAATATCTGTTAGGGCTAGAAAAAATAAATCTGAAGGATTGATGAAAGTTCAAGAATTCATAGATAGTCTCAAAGAAGAGATTAGGACTAAAGAGCCTTTTGTTCCTTTAGAACAGGAGGAAGATAAATAATTTTTAAATATAAATATCTAATGTCTTTTGATACAAAAAGAGAAAAAGAGATGAGAAAAAAGTTTGGACCTAGAAAGAATCAATATATTAAAGTTCACGAGGTTCAATTAATTGATGACAAGGGTGAAAACTTGGGAGTTGTACAAACAGAAAAAGCTCTAGCATTAGCTGAGGAGAGAGGACTTGACCTTGTAGAGGTTGGCGCTACTGTACAACCACCTGTTTGCAAGATTATGGATTTCGCAAAGTTTATGTATTTACAAGAGAAGAAAGCTAAGAGTAGTAAAAAGAGTAAAAGTAAGGATATAAAAGAATTTAGATTTACAGCAGTAATCGATAAAGGTGATATAGAGCATAGAGTTAAAAGAGCTAAGGAGTATTTACAAAAGGGCTTTCCTGTCAAAATTACAATGTTTAGGAAAGGAAGAATACCAAAGGAGCAAGCAAGTGAAGTTTTTGACAGTATATTGACTAATTTCACAGATTATAGTAGTATCGAACCCGAACCAGTTAATGAGGGAAGATATATTTTTCTAACATTTAAGCCAGATGGCAAGACAAAAGACAAACAAAACAGCAAAAAAGAGGGTGAAGATGTCTAAACCAAGAGGTCATAAGAGTGGTGTTTTGCAATACAAACAAAGTCACCAGGGACATCTTAAAACCAAAAAGAGTGCTAGAGCAAAAAGGAGAATGCTCGACAGCAAAGAGGTTCATAAATCTATTAAAAAGAAATTAATTAGTAAGATTGTTAATATCTAGTATTTAAAAATATGAGAGTTAAGGGTGGAGTAGTAAGAAGAAGAAAACATAATAAAATCCTTGCAAAGACAAAAGGATATAGAATGACAAAGAGCAGACTATACAAGGTTGCTCATGAGGCATATATGCATGCTGGTCAGTATGCATACAATCATAGACAGAAAAGAGGTGCAGAGGTTAGGAGAGTTTGGATTACAAAAATAAATGCTGCTTGTAAGAATAACGGTATTCAATATAAAGATTTGATTGCAAAATTAAGAAAAGAGAATATTGAGTTAAACAGAATGGTTTTAGCAGATATTGCTGTTAATCACCCAGAGGTATTTACAAAGATAACTGAATCCCTTTAGGTGTTCATTAAATAGACTTTAAAGGGGACTAGAAGTAGTCCCTTTTTTCTAAATGTAGTATACTAAAAAGATGAACTTCAAAAATAAAAATTTAGAAAACATCTATAAATTACTCCTAAAAGATAAGGAGAAGCTCAATATTGATACTCTAAAGAAAAAATATTCTTCCAAAGATGGACTTTTAACAGAGGCTTTTAATAAGATTTCTGAAATTAGTAAGGATAAAAGAGCACAGTATGGGAAAGAAGCAAATGAGCTCAAGAAGTATGTAGGAGAGATTTTGAAAGAGAAGAGTGCAACAGTAGATACATATACAACAAAAAGCAGAATTGACCCAACAGCACCTTTTGATGTAAATCAGAATTTAGAAAGTAGGAATAAATTTTTAGATAGAAATGGTACAAAGCATCCACTGACAAAAGAGATTGAGAGATGGACAGACATATTTACAGGTATGGGATTTGATGTTTTAGAAAGTAGACAGATAGATGATGACTACCATATGTTTGAGTCTTTGAATTTTCCTTTGGGACATCCTGCAAGAGATATGTATGATACATTTTGGACAGAAGATGGTTTGATACTTCCTGCTCATACATCCACTATGCAAAACAGGGCTATTAAACTTTTTGGGCCACCACCAATAGCTGTAGTACTGCCAGGTAGATGTTTTAGAAATGAAGCAACTGATGCTAGTCATGAGCATACATTTCACCAAATAGAGGGTATATATATCGATAAAGATGTTTCTTTAGGAAACATGATAGCTACTATAAAAGAGTTTTTACAGACATATCTTGAGGTAGAGTTTGAGGTAAAGATACAACCAGCTTTTTTCCCGTTTACAGAACCTGATTGTGAATTTGTCATTAGCTGTCCTTTCTGTGAAAAAAGAGGTTGTTCTGTATGTGGATACTCTGGATGGATAGAGTTAATGGGATGTGGAATGATACATCCAAATGTCCTAAAACAAGCTGGAATAGACCCTAACACTTATTCTGGATTT
>CALDJM010000057.1 GCA_937899155.1 uncultured bacterium | reverse complement strand
CCATTTGGCTCTAATAAATCTTGAAATATTTAAAATTCCTTGTGTAAAAGCAGGGACATTTTCAAATGCAGCAAACATAGTTTCTAGTTTTGGGAAAATAACAAATATCATTGCTAGGAAAACAACAGAAACCATAGATACGATAATAGCTGGGTAGATAATTGCACCTTTTAATTTCTTATTAATCTCCCATTCTTTCTTAATTGTGTCAGAGATAAAGATGAGGTTCTGTTCTAAAGAACCGCCTTGTTCTCCAGCTTCTACTACAGATGAGATAGTTTCAGGGAATATTTTAGGAAAAAGCTCCATGGCATCAGCTAGGGTTACTCCTTTTCTTACCTCCTGAGCAATATATTCATATATGGCATTGAGGTTTGGGTCACTTGATTGTCCTGCAATTGTCTCCATTGTCTCTGAAAGTGGAATACCTGCTTTTAGTAATGATGCTAGAGATTTGATAGAGACTAGAATATTAGGCACAGAGACTTTAACCCCTTGAAGTTTTTTTAAGATTTTCTCTCGAGGTACTTCTTTTTTAGGTTTCTCTTTCTTTTCAACTTTGTCTTTTTTTTCTATCTCTTTCTCTTCCATTAATCTTTGATAGCAATCACTTTAAGTAGTTCCTTTAAATCAATATGTCCTTCTTTTTGTTTTCCAACAGCATCTTCTACCATTAACTTGAAACCAGATTTTTTTGCTGTGGTGAAGATATCATCCATTGTTGGATTTTTAATTATGGTATCTCTCATTATTTTATCTATGGCTAGTACTTCGTATATACCAATTCGTCCTTTTACTCCTACATTATTGCATTTATCACAACCTACAGCTTTGTAGAATTTGTCTGTTGGTTTAATATATTTTGCAACATCAGGTCTTAGTTTTAACATCTCTTTTATCTCTTTGTCTTTTTCAATTGTGCAAGCTTTCTTACAATCAGGACAGAGCTTTCTAGCTAATCTTTGTGCTACTACAATATTTAATGTTGATGCAATTAAGAAAGGTTCTATACCCATATCGATTAATCTAGGTATTGCACTGACAGAGTCGTTTGCATGGAGTGTAGAGAGGACTAGGTGGCCTGTTAGGGCAGAGTTTACAGTAATTCTGGCTGTTTCTGTGTCTCTGATTTCTCCTACCATAATGACATTAGGGTCTTGTCTTAATATGGATCTTAATCCTGTTGCGAATGTTAAATCACTTTTAGTATTGATTTGAATATGATTTACACCATCAATACTGTATTCGACAGGGTCTTCAATTGTCGTAATGTTCACCTCTCTTGTGTTTAAGATTTTTAGGATAGAGTAGAGTGTTGTAGTTTTTCCACTTCCTGTTGGTCCCGTTATCAATATTAAGCCGTATGGTTGTGTATATGATTTTTCTAGTTCTTCCAAATCTCGCCCCTCAAAACCTAAATCTGCTAAGGAGTAGGATCTGTTAGCCTGTGTTAAAAGTCTAATTACAACCTTTTCACCAAATGAGACTGGTAGAATGGAGACTCTAGCATCTACATTGTATGTGTCTTTTTCTTTAGGTTTAACACTTTCCAGTCTGTTTAATTCTTTCTTTACATCTTCTGTTTCTTCTGTCTTTTTCTCTTCAACAACTTCTTCTTTGCTTTCTTCTTTTTTAGGTTTGCCATCAACATCTATTTTTTTAACTACAAAAGGGATTTTTCCATCTTGAGGTGCAAGGTGAACATCTGTTCTTAGTTTTGCTCGTACTTTAATGATGAAAAGGAGGGTGTCTTTTAGTTCTGGACCTATGGATATTATGTCTCTGAGGACACCATCGACTCTGTATCTGACAAGAAGAATGTCGTCTTCTTTAGATTCTATGTGAATATCAGATGCTCTGCTTTTAAGAGCATCGACTACTAGAGCATCAAGGAAGTCAGAGATATTGATCTTCTTCTTGATTACATCGTCTAATAGTTTTAATAATTCAACCATAACTCTTGGACAGCTAAGAGCTATCTGATACTCACTTTATATATTTTGTTCGCTACCTAACCTATCTTTTTACTGTAATAGGTCCTTTTCCTTCTGTATGAGGTGCTGCTACTTGTACCCTTCCACCTTTGGTTGCACAGATAGTGTAACCTGTATCTTCGTCACTGAATTGATCTAGTGGGTCTACAGGAATAGCAACGATTAGGTCGGCACCTTCTACAAGTTTCGGTACAAGGTTAATGTACTCGTTTGGTTCTCCATCACTTTTAGTACCAATCTTTGTTGCTAATGCTGGTTGTGGCTCTCCATCGGCATCTTCGCAATCTGCGATAGTACCAATACTTGCAAGTGTTCTTCCCTCCTCTGAGATGTATTGTGTAACTGCATTTAGAATTGCATTTACATCAGAACCTCTCTGTGCATTTCTTGTATCCCTAAAGTTCTTTGCAGGGTTAATTGCAATGATTGTGATAGCAGCAAGGATAATAATCAATGCTACTACTACTAGGATCTCAATAAGAGAGAAACCCTCATATCTTTTTCCTTTCATAGATATATAAATTAATTAAATTAAATACACATTCAATATACAATGGTATACCAAGGGTGTCAATGAGATATTAAGTGATATATTTAACCTTACACTTTTTTGTAATAAATGTATGGTAAAATGTTTAGGTATTTTACATTTAGAAATTTCTGTTATGAAAAAAATAGTACTTTCAATATTACTCTCGCTTTTCTTTTCTCTTGGCTTAAAACAGGTATATGCAGAGAATGAAGCCATACTCTTTTGGTCTGAAAAATGTCAATTCTGTCATACAGTAAGAGAAAATATTGAGAAAGAAAATATTAGAGAGAAGGTATCTTTTGATGAAATTGAGTTAGATGGTAGTAACGAGAGGTTGGAACTTTTTAAAGCAAAGATAGAGGAGTGTGGAATTGATCTTAAAAAGGCAGGGATACCTATGTTGTATATTGAAGGGAAGTGTTACCAAGGTATAGAGCCTATTATGACAAGGTTAAGAGGTGAAAACCCAGAGGAAGATGTTGATGGGGAAGATCTGAAACAGAAGGCTCTTGAAGAGAAAGAGAGAGGTAAGGCAAATACTAGAAAAATGATTTTAATCTTTACAATCTTTTTGATTCTTTTACCAATCTTTGGTGTATTTATTCAAAAACAGAAAGGAAAGAAATTATCACAGAAGGAGAAAAAGAGAAAGGGTAGGGCTTTAGCTGTTTTAAGTCTAATATCTCTTCCTTTGTTTTTTGCATCTAAGACATATGCTATATGTCCTCTGTGTACAATAGCGGTTGGTGCTGGTGTCGGTTTATCTAGAACATTGGGAATTGATGATACTATTGTAGCTATTTGGATTGGGGGGCTTTTGGTGTCTAGTAGTATGTGGTTGGCAGAATGGTTTAAGAAAAGGAAGTTTGTGAAGAAGGGTTCTTCGTGGATATGGTCTTTGGTGGGTGCTGTTTTGATGTATGCTATGGTTCTTATACCTTTGAAAGTTAGTGGTACTATTGGTCATCCATTTAATACCCTTTTGGGTATAGATAAGGTTGTGTTTGGCATTATATTAGGAAGTGTTGTTTTCTATTTAGGTGGTAAGTTGCATTTTTATCTTCAGAGGAATAACAAGGGGAAGGTGTATTTTCCATATCAGAAAGTAGTTATCCCTATGGCTGGTTTGCTTCTGACTACAATATTTTTGTATTTTGTAGTATACTAAAGATGTAAATATATAGTTAAGATAATGTTTTTTTGAATATGTCAAAAGGTAAGAAAGTAACAACAGAAGATGTTAATAAGTTGGTAGAGAAGTATGATGCCTTAAAGAAGGAGGAGAAGTTGGATTTGTCTGCAGATCAGGATTTGTCAATTGCAATAATGAATTTAATCTCTATCGAGGAGCATTTGTTCTTTAGTGGTGGTAAGACAGGTAATACGACCTACTATGAATTATTAGCAGAGATTAGAGAGATGAGGAAAGTTTTGTTGAAAAAGATAATCAAAGAGTATGATGGTGAGGTTTGGTGTATTTCTAAGCATTTGTTAGCTAGTAGTTATAGATTGATGGAGTACGGTACTAAGTGTTTGGGAAGGGGAAAGAAGAAAGAGGCTGAGGATATTTTTGAGAAGGCATATAATCTGTATTCCTTGTTTTGGGCATTGAATATGGGAGTTATTAATCTAGAAGATAAGAGTTAGTAGTATGAAGAAAGAAGTTAAAAAGAAAAAAGTTAAGAAGAATGATTTTTGGAGTAAGATAGGGGATGTTGTTAAGAATGCTGTAGATTGTTGTTTGGAGTAGTTATTTCCCAATCATTTTCTTTCCGACTTTTTCCTCTAATTCTAATCTGGCCTTTCTTGCTACACTTCCTCCCTCTTTGGCGACCTCTCTGTTTTCTTTAAAACTTTTGGGCTTCTTGCTTTTAGATATCTCTGTAGTGGAAGTTTCAGCTAACATATTTAATACTAACTCTAAATTACTCATATGGTCTCTTAGATTTTCTTTCTTCAATCCTTTACTCTTTTTGAAAGCTTTAATATTCATATCAGACCAAGCTTTAGTAATCTCATCAGTTAGTATTGCGAATTCCAAACCTTCTTTGACACCTCTTTCTTGCCACTCATCCGTTAATTCTTTCCTAACTTCAATACTCTTTAATCTCTGATTAATCCATTCTTTAGAATATCCTTTCTGAAGATATGTTCTCATAGCTCTGTTGAAAGCTAGTTCGGGATCTTCAGTTTCTTCAATTCTTTCATATCCAACCTTAGCTAACCATATTTTAAGAGGTTCAGCTTTAGGAGAGGGTATTGATTGTATTAAACGAAGTATTGTCTCAGTATCTGCAACATCTGTTAATCTCATTTTTCCGTCAGGAGCTTCCATTTTCAACTGGTGACATTTTGTCACCACTTCACTTCCTTCCTCTCTAAGTCTCTGTGCAAGTTTATTCCAATACTTTCTAGGATCCTTACTGACAACTAAAGCGGATATTATATCTATTACAGAAAAATACCAAGTTTCTTTCTTTTCGTCCCACACCCTTCTGATTTTCTGTTTTTTGAAAATAGCAATCTTTTTCTTGTTTTTAGGCATAACATATTCTAGGAGAAAAACATGAAGAAAGCAATTAGCAGAAAGGGTTATTTAATGAATTGTTAAGAAATTTTCTAAGTCACCTATACAGATGAAAGGGCAACCTCAAGACTTCTCATCTGTTCCTTTCTCAATTTTTCGATTAATTGTTTCTTGGCTTTTTTAGGCGAAATTGCTAAAAAATATTCAGAAATATCATATCGAGTTGAGTCATCACTTATTCTTTTTATCTTGTATCCTTCATCTTTTAATACATCGTAGAAAGTTCTACATCCTCTTGGTTGATATCCTTTTGATCTGTCTCCCTTTGTCATATGTGAGAAGAGAATCCAGGAGGTCTCGTTTTCTGCAAATGTTCCTGCAAGGTCTTCACTTTCATCTTCTTCTAGGTAGTCAGGTATATTTGAAAGATATGCTAGTTCTACTTTTTGCTGTTCTAGGATATTGTTGAGTTTGTTGTAGTTAGAAACATCTAAGAGATATGGAGAATTACTTGTTACTTCTTTTATATCATTCTCAAATTCCTTTACCTGTCTCGGATTATTATCAAAACTAAGAATCTTTGCTTCAGGGAATTCTTCAGAAAAAAAGAGTGGCCATGGATATCCACCTACTACAGAAAAGACAACTTTGGGTTGTACCATATTTTCAGAGGAGATATCTCTTAGAATTTGAGGGTTTTCAGTTTCTTGTTCGTAGTAGTTTTCGTGTTCTGTTGGGTCAAACATGAGTTTCTTTCTTAAGTTACTGGCGGAGAGGGAGGGATTCGAACCCTCGGTAGGCTTTAAGACCTACGACTCGTTAGCAGTGAGTTCCTTTCGACCACTCAGGCACCTCTCCGTAACAAGGGTAATTATACTTGAAAAAGAATATTTATGCTATGTTTTGATTCCAGTTTGTATGGTTAGAGAGGATTCTTACAATGTATACCTCATCTGTACAACTGTCGATGTAGTATATAATAGTGTAGGAGTAAATGATGACTCTTCTTAAATATGGATACCCTAGTATAACTTGATTCCTTTTTGGAAACCTTTTTAGACTTAAGATACTTTCTTGGATATCTCGGAGGACTTTTTTACCCGTTTTTGTTGTCTTTGCTTTGTGGTAAATGTATTGATAAATATCTTCGAGATCTTTTTCAGCAGTTTTTGAAATTCTTAAAGAGTATTTAGATCCCATATTTTTTATCTAGTTTGACTAATATCTCTTCTGCATCGTAAAAATTTCCTTCAAAAATATCTTTCATACCCTCCATTATTTTTCTTCGAAAAACCAATTCGTCCATATCTCTGTCATACTTTTCTGAATTAACAACAGTTAAAGCTTTGTATCCATTCTTTGTTAGATATACAGCTTCTCCCTTGTCACACAGTTTTGTTAATTCTTTAGTATTTCTTAAATATGTTATTGGTTTTATCTCTGGCATGTATTTTGTTTCTTAAATTAGGTTGTCATAATTATGACAGAATTGTGACAACCTTGCAATTCTTTCTGATGTATATAGTAAGGTGAACAAGCAGGGCAAAAACATTCCTTTCCCTTTTTATATAAAGTAAACTTCACCAACCAGGTTGGTGTGGTAAAATAGGGGTATGTATTTAGGTATTCATGTATCATCTGCGGGTGGTATTGAAAATGCAATAAAGAATGGTGAGAGGTATGGAGTTAATAGTATCCAGATGATGCCAACCGCTCCTATGAGGTGGTCAACTAAGGAGATTCCCGATGAGAGTATAGAGAAATTTTTAGATGCTTTAGAGAGGAGTAGTGTAAAGAAGATATTGATCCATGGAATATATTTAACCAATCTTGCAAGGGAGGATAAGAGGCTTTTTCATTTAGGTAAAATGGGTTTAGTTACATATTTGGATTTTGCAGAGAGGGTTGCTAAGGGTATTAAGGAGAGGAAGATAAAGGATGCTGAGATATTGGGAGTGTGTTTCCATCCAGGCTCTCAAAAGGAGCTTTCATATGAGGATAGTCTTGAGAGGATTTCATACGGTATGCAGTGGGTCTTGGAAGAGGTGAAGGGAAGTCAGAAGCTTCTTGTAGAGGCAACTGCAGGGACGGGTGGTAATTTGGGGAGAAACTTCACGGAGTTGAGGTTGATTAGAGAGGGTGTGAAAGATATGGATAGGGTGGGGTTTGTGATCGATACCCAACATACATTTGCAAGTGGGTATGATTGGGTGAATAATCTAGATGGTGTTGTGGAGGATATGGATAGGGAGCTGGGTATTGGAAATGTTAAAGCAATACACCTTAATGACTCTATGGCAGAGTGTGGGAGTAATAAGGATAGGCATGCAAATTTAGGCAAAGGTAAGTTAGGAGAAAAAGCGATTCGAAGTATTTTGAAAGAACCTAAGTTCAAAAACATTCCTTTTCTTTTGGAAACACCAGCACTGAAAGATGAAAAAACAATTCCTGCAGAGGTTCAGAAATTAAAACACCTTGCTAAATAAAATAAGTAGGAACAATATGAAGAAGGTAAAAAAAGAGTATCCTCTAGAGAAGCTTTCCGAAAAACTTCCAAATCCTAAAATATTTTCAATACTGGGATTAGCTTTAATACTAGGTGTTGTAATATATCTAATAATTTTACTTCTATCTCTAAAGTAATGAGTAAATTTAAACTAAATGAAAATCAAAGAAAGGCTGTTGAATTTAATTCGGGAGATTTGTTAATAATTGCAGGTGCTGGAACGGGGAAAACAGCTGTCATCACTCAAAGAGTTTTGCATATAATAAAGGAGGGTTGGGCTAAACCATCAGAAATATTGGCTTTAACCTTCACAGAGAAAGCAGCTCAAGAAATGCAAGGTAGGATAGATGAGCAGATGGAGTACGGTTACGACGAACCATACATATCCACCTTCCATTCTTTTTCTGACCGTATCTTGCGAGAGGAAGGATACAATATCGGTTTGGATGGAAGTTATTCTTTAATGAGTCAGGCACAGTCATATATTTTCCTAAGAAGAAATTTGTATGATATGGGTTTTAAGACACTCCTACCAAAGGGAAATCCTACAAAATTTCTTAACGATTTCCTAACACATATTAGCAGGTTGCAAGATGAAGATGTTTCTCCTGAAGAATATATAGAGTATGCAAAGAAATTACCCAAAGAGACAGATGTGCAGAAAGAGGAGTTTGTAAAGAGTAATGAATTAGCACATGCATACAAAAAGTATGCAGAGCTTAAAATTGAGAATTCTAGGGCAGATTTTGGAGATTTAATACTTCTAACAATCAAACTTTTTAGAGAGAAAAAGAGTGTTTTAGAGAAATATAGGAAGAGGTTTAAGTATATTCTGGTAGATGAATTTCAAGATACAAACTATACACAAAATGTCTTAGTAAATATCCTAAAGAAGGGTATTGATGCAAAAGAGAATGGTAAAGACACCCCTTCTTTAACAGTTGTGGGTGATGATGATCAGTCGATATATAAATTTAGAGGTGCTGCAATATCAAATATCTTGCAGTTTAAAGAGGAGTATCCTGAGGCTCAAGAGATTGTTTTAACAGAAAACTATAGATCAAGGCAGGAAATTTTAGATTCGGCATATACTTTAATTAAACATAATGATCCATATAGGCTTGAGGTAACAGAGAAAATTGATAAAAGATTGTTGGCAAAAGGTGTTTTTGATGAAGACAATGATGCTGTGAACTTAGTCGTTTCATACAGTGAAAGAGATGAAGCTGAGAGAGTTGCAGAGGAGATTTTGAAACTAACAGGATATTTGGAATTAAGAGGTAGTAGTGAGGATAAAAGGAGTCAGACATTTGATGAGAAGGGACAGTCGACACTTCTAGATGCACAAGAGGGAGGGAAAGATGCGAAATTCAAGTTCTCAGATATTGCCATATTGGTAAGAGCTAACACTCACTCTGATGTTTTCATACAAGCATTAAGAAATAAAGGGATTAGGTACAAACTCGGGGGTTCTAGAGGTCTCTATTTTAGACCAGAGATTAAAAACATAATTTCTTTCCTTCGAACTTTAGTTGACTACAAAGATGAGGTTTCTGTGTATGGTCTTTTGACTATGAAAACTTGGGGTCTTTCTCCAAGGGAGTATATGGAACTGGTTCAGCTTGCAAAAGAGGAGAAGCTTTCAATGTTAGAATTTCTTGAGAATGAGTGGAGAGTGAAAATTGGTAGTGATGAGAAAGAGGATTTCAAACATCTTGATAGTAAGATAATTGAGAGGATTCTCTCGCTTGAGGCAATTGCTGGTCTTTCAACCCTTCTTATGCTTTTGGACTCAAGTGTAAAAAAGATTAAAGAGCAGAGTTCTTTAGTGGAAATCCTTTATGATTTTGTAATGGAGAGTGGATATATCAATGATTTCTTAGATGAAGATACTTCTGAGAATCGTTTTGCTATTGGAAATATTAATAAGTTTTTTGAATTGGTGAAAAATTATGAAAAAGACAATCCGGATAGCAATATATATGAATATGTTGAATTTCTAAATTATAGTATCCAGACAGGAGAATCTCCTTTGGTTGATCAGATTGAAATGGAGGAGTTAGATGCTGTAAATATTTTAACGGTTCACTCTGCAAAGGGTTTAGAGTTTCCTGTTGTATTTCTAGTGAACCTTGTTTCTGAGAGATTTCCAACTAGGTCTAGAAAGGATTCAATCCCTATACCTGAAGAGCTGATTAAAGAAACAGATGTTGGGGAGATGGAGGAGAAAGAGAGGAATTTGCAAGAAGAGAGGAGGTTGTTTTATGTAGGAACTACTAGAGGGAAAGAGAAGGTTTATTTCACTGCAGCACAGTATTACGGAGATGCGAAGAGGAAAAAGAAGCCAAGTATCTTCCTGCATGAGGTTTTGGATAGAAGTGTCGATGAAGATTTTAACAAGAAGTTGCAAGGAGATGGTATGATGGATGACGTGGCAACTTTAAAGAGTTTAGTAAAAGGTGGTGGTGATGATGTTGTAGTTAAGGATAGTGAAGTTCTGGTGAA
>CALDJM010000056.1 GCA_937899155.1 uncultured bacterium | reverse complement strand
GAGGAAGCATTGTGCAGAAGAATTAAGTCAGATAGGGTTTGATGGATATAATTTTGGAGGTTTTGTTGTTACAGAAAATGGAGAGTTGGTATTAGAAGAGATGAGAGCTGTAATTGAGAATACACCGAGTGACAAGTTTAAGTATGCAATGGGTGTAGGTAAACCTAACGATATTAGGATTGTTGGGAAATTGGGATACAAGGTTTTTGATACTGTTTTGGTGACAAGGAATGCAAGGCATGGAACATTATATTCTAAGGATATGGATGATGAGGTGTTGAGAGTGAAGAATGCTGAGTATCTCTTAGATGAGAGACCAATAGATTCGACATGTGACTGCTATACATGTCAAAACTTCTCACGAGCATATGTTCATCATATGTTTAGGGTAAATGAAATGACAGGTCTCACATTAGCAACAATTCATAATTTGAGATACTATCAAAGGATTGTAGAAGAGATGAATGTAGGGTTCTAACAATTGTGATTGTTCTGGTTTATACAATTTTAAACTTCTTTCTCTTTCTCAAGTATGTTTTGCTTAATTGTAAAAATTTTGAAGAACTTCCTAAAAAGTGATATCATTATCTCAACCCATATGTTTCTTGGGTGTTTTAGGGATTCGTTTTTTGAAAGACAATTATGACAAACAAAACTTTTGAAAATATACAAATCAAATACAGTGGTATACATACCATCTTTTTCCCTAGAACTGCCTAATTGGGTAGTTAAATTAATTTAGAAGTGTAAAATGGAGAACACATCCTTAGTTGTGCTCATCGCTTTAGGAGTAGCACTTGTAGCTATCATCGCAACAATATTAATTTTAAAATTCGCCTTCAAATGGGTAAATGTTAAAGATATCCCAGAAGATGAAATAGAAAAAGTTGCCAAAAGAATGATGGGTGAGAGAATGAGAAATGCAGAAAGAGAAATGGATGAAATGAAAAATAGAGAAGAAAGAAGACTAAAGCAAATGAGAAAAGAAAGTCAGGATCATGAAGAAATACTCATAGAAAGAGAGAGAAAACTTAACAGAAGATCAAAACTACTTGATGAAAAAAGTGAAGAGTTAGATAGTAAGGAAAACCAGCTTAAAGATGGAATTGAAAGATTAGAAAAAGATAGAGTAGAAGTAAAGAAAGAATTAGAAAATATCTCAGGACTCTCAAAAGAGGAAGCACGAGAAAAACTTGTAGAGGAAATAGAGCAAGATATGAAAGAGTATCAAGCAAAGAAAATTCGACAGGCAGAGAAAAATATAGAAGCAACTGCAGATGAAGAAGCAAGAAAGATTTTAGTTGAAACAATGCAGAATGTAGTAACTGATTATGTTGGAGAAACAACAACAAGTACAATAAAAGTAGAAGATGATAAAGTAAAAGGTAGAGTAATAGGAAAAGAAGGTAGAAATATCAGATCATTTGAACAGCTCACAGGTGTAGATGTAATTGTAGATGAATCTCCGAATGCTATCGCACTCTCTTCCTTTGATCCTTTAAGAAGAGAAATAGCACATGTCGCAATGACAAAATTAATCGCAGATGGAAGAATACATCCTGGTTCAATAGAAGATTCTGTAAGAAAGGCAAAGAATGATATAGCCCAAGAAATTAAAAAGAATGGGCAGATTTTAGCAGATGAAGCTGGTTGGCCAGATATAGATCCAGGGTTAATGAAATTAGTAGGTAAGATGAAATATAGAAGTAGCTACGGTCAATCTCTAATGGCTCATACAATTGAAGTTGTAAGATTAGCAGCAGCATTGGCAACTGAGATAGGGGCAGATGCTGATTTGGTTAAAAAAGCAGCACTTCTACATGATGTAGGTAAAGTCTTAACACACAAAGTAGATAGCCCTCACCACCATATCTCAGGTCAAGTCGCTAGAAAATATGGTTTAGATGAAAAACTTGTAAATGCAATCGAGGCACATCACTTAGATATCGAGCCTCAAACACCAGAAGCAGTCGTTGTCTATCTAGCAGATGCAATCTCTGGTTCAAGACCAGGAGCAAGAAAAGATAGTTATGAGCAATATATACAGAGAGTCGAAGGTATAGAGAATGCTGCAAAAGAAGTAGGTGGAGATAGGGTAAAAGATGTCTTTGCTATTAGAGCAGGTCGAGAGGTAAGGGTAATTGTCAATCCTACATTAGTCTCAGATGATGAAGCTATTGTAATGGCAAAAGATATTGCAAAAGAGATTGAGAGCAAACAGAGCTATCCAGGTAATGTCGAAGTTACAATAATTCGAGAAACAAGAGCAGTAGATGTAGCAAAATAGCTATAAATCGACTGTCTTCTAGTAGTATTTGCTATAGGGGAAGGATAAACTATACAATTCTTCCCTTTTTGCACAAAATGTTCACTTTTAATTGCTACTACATTACTATCTTAACTCTTATGTTAGAAAACACCTGAATAACAATGTTTTTACTCTTTTTGAACTGTTCAAAAAATTTGTAATCACTTTTAAGAATGTAAAGAATTCGTAAGAATATATTGTTATAAGGGAGTTTCTACACTCTTCGCCTCTAATCCTATAGAAAAAGTATGCTTGACCAAACCTCCACTTTTTCATATTTTAATAGTGGATATACATAAATTCTGTATATATCAAAAAAGAAAGGAGGTTAGAACAATGTTAAAGAAAGATTTAATTGACAGAATTGCAGCAACAGGTCTCACAAAGAAAGAGGCAGGTGCAGCATTAGATGCAGTCTTAGAAGCAATCACAGACTCTCTAAAGAAAGGAGAACCAGTACTCTTGACAGGCTTTGGTAAATTCGAAGTCAGAACAAGAGCAGCAAGAACTGGAATTAATCCAAAAACTCTCGAGAAGATTAAGCTTCCAGCAACTAAAGTACCTGCATTTAAAGCAGGAAAAGCTCTTAGAAGTGCTGTTAAGTAGGCTGCCGGTATTTCTTTATAGATAAAGAAATGGGAAAAGGATCCGTACGGGTCCTTTTCTGTTTACTAATCTCAAAAAATGCTTTAAACTATACCCAGTATGTTAAAAGATTTTTTTATTCCAACAACCAAAAATAAAAAGAAACCATACCTATTAAGCAAGCCTGCCATACTTCTATACACTCTTTTCCTTCTACTAATAAACCAATTCGGTGCAATACTTGGTATAGAACAAGCATATGCAAGTACAATCAATCCAGGAAACATAATCTCCCTTACAAACCAAGAAAGAAGATTAGCAGGACTGGGAGAACTAAAAAATAACTCACAACTTGCTTCAGCTGCACTAGCAAAGGCAAATGACATGTTTGCAAAACAGTACTGGGATCACTTTGGTCCAAACGGAGAAACACCTTGGCAATTTATCAAAGGTGCAGGATACAGCTATATATATGCAGGAGAGAATTTAGGAAAAGGATTTAGGACAGCCGAAGGTTTAGTTGAAGCATGGATGGCAAGTCCAACACATAGAGAAAACATATTAAGTTCAAACTACAGAGATATCGGAATTGCTGTAGTAGAGGGTGAACTTTTAGGAAAACAAACAATACTCGTAGTTCAGATGTTTGGTAATTTAACTAAATCTGTACAACCAGCTCCTGCACCATCTCCCACACCAGCACCTCCAGCAGTAGTAGGTGCTAGAACAAAGCCAAAGGTAGTAACTGGAGAGCAAAGAGTTGTAACTCTCAGAGAGCAAGGAGAAATTAGAAGTATTAGAATAACTTCTCCTGATATGGGAAGTACAGTCACAGATTCAACAGTCAATATTAAAGGTGAAACAACAAATACAACAGGAGGATATACAGTAAATATTTTAGAAAATAACGAAGTTGTAGGAAGTACAGAAGCAACGGGAAATAGTTGGGAAGTTAAAAAAGGCAGTGACTGGAGTGAGGGAGAGCATAAAATTGTTGCAACAATAAAAGGAACAGAAGTAAAATCTCCAGAAAGTACATTCATAGTTGACTCTAAAGCCCCTGAGGTTGATTCAACAACAATTCGAGTTCTGGAACAAGACGAAACATTTATTCTCACATTTAATGTAAATGGTGACTGCAATGAAATAAATATTATTCTTGATTCAAATATCGTAACTGCAAAAGTCCCTGATAATGGGAAAGAGGTGAAAGTCAGTATTCCGAAAGAACCTCATCCAAAATCTGTGTATATAAACACAGCGGATGCAGCAGGTAATTCTTCAAGTATTGAGATAAGTGAATACTTCAAAGTCAAAGAAGAATCAAAACAGAGTAGTTTCCCAGCAATATCACTATCTGTGCGAGATGGGATAAATATTGGAGTAGTTCTGCTTGTTCTATTCTTGCTAATCTTAAATGTTGTTTGGTTTACTAGGAGAGGTAAATTTAAAGAATCAATAGGGGAGGTCTTTACAGTGGGTGCTTGGTGGATAATTGTTACAGTATCTCTATTTACAGGATTCTCGGGATCTATAACTTAAAAATATGACTGCCCATGAAGTATGAAAAAGTAGAAATAAAAAATGAATTGCTTTACATATTCTTTCTGCTTTTAGTAACAGAGATTTTTAATATGTCTGTCTTACAAGCTCCTCTTAAAACCGTTGTTATATGGGGAGTGTTTGGTTTACTACTTCTAATATTTTGGTTTGGTAGGGCATTCTCACTTTATTCAAAAAAGAAGATTTCAAAGTATAGTAATGTTTTAATGAAAATATCTCTCAAGGAAAGATTTTTCTCGTACTTCATACTACCATCAATATTCTACTCTTCTTTATTACTATTTCTTTACTTTAACAGGAATGAAGTTTTAGGACACTTTGTTTTAGGAATGTGTATGATTCTTCTCCTTTTTCTTTTTCTTAATGTAAAGAGTTCTATGAAAAAGTTCTACACTATGCATATAGCTACAAAAGCAGTATTTGACTTTATGTGTATCACGATCCTCTATCTTTTGTTAAATGCTTTCCTTAGAACAGGGTTTTCAATGATTCACTATACAACACTATCATTCATTTCCTCTTTAATCCTCTATCTTTTCGTATTAAAACTACATGACAGATTTGGTTTTGTAGAGATTCTCTCTGCATTTCTAAGTGCAATATTTGTTTCCGCATCAATGATACCTTTTTGGAATAGAAATGTATTCATAATTCCTGCAGTAGGGGCTCTCTCTTTCTACCTTATAATCTCTCTTTGGAATATTAGGTTTTCAGGTAGGGTGAAATTAAATGATTATTTAGCTCCAGTGCTGTATGTTATCTTTGCACTTGTTCTAATCTTAACTATGTAGCTATGAATAAAAAAGATATTGTTTTAAAAGTAGGCGGTTCACTGTTGTATGATCAAGATCAGGATATTAATTTTGGCATAATGGAAAAGATTAAGAGTTGGTATGTTGAGAACAGGGATGTGTATTGGAAGTTTGTATTAGTTACAGGTGGAGGTACTATGTCAAGAAATCTTCAAAAGAGGATGGGTGAAAGTATATATAATGAAAAAGCTCTTCACAGTATAGCTATGTCTGTGACACAGACAAGTGCAGAGCTTCTAGGAGGCTTTTTAGGGCAGTCGAATATATATATTCCAAGGACATTAGGTGAAGCATATGAATATCTGCTTAATGATGCTCCAGGGACCCTTGTGAGTGGTGGTTTGAAGTCAGGTTGGAGTACAGATATGGATGCTGCTGTATTTGCAGATATACTTTTTGAAAAAAGAATATACAAACTCTCAAATATTGAATATGTATACAACAAAGATCCCAGAGAGTATGAAGATGCAACACCAATCAAGGATATGACTTGGGAGGAGTATTTTGACCTATTTTCAATAACGGATGATGAATCTCATCAAGCAAATCTTAGTATTCCAATAGATAAGGTTTCTGCAAGATTTTGTAGAAATAAAGGAATATCCTTTTTTATATGTGGAGGAAAAAATCTTGATAAACAGGAAGGATTAGGAAGTATACTTTCAGATGGTACTTTAATACATCCTTAGGTTTTAGAGAATATCAACAATCTTGTATGTTTCCTTTCCGTCTAATGAAGGTAGCTCAACATCACTATTGATTTTTCTACCCATCACTATTTGACCAACAGGAGAGAGATGAGAGATTTTTCCCTCAAGAGGATTAGTTTCATCTTCACCAACAATTTGATATTGTAATTCTTTCTTGCCTTTTAGTATAACGGTGTCTCCAATATGTACAATATCTTTTTTCTTTGATTCTATAATCTTAGCATTTTTGATTTTTTCTTTTAATTCTCTAATTCTTTCTTCATTGATATTTTGTTCTTCTACAGCCATGGAGTATCCATCATTTTCGCTAAGGTCTCCTTGACTCCTCATTTCATTAAGTACATTTGATATCTTTTCTCTTGTTAGAGTTTCTCTTTCTTGTAGTTCATTTTTTAATTGTTCTAAACCCTCTTTTGTTGTTAAATATTGATTGTTTTTATCCATAGTATCATATTTATATTTTACGGGTCATGATGATATACATTCAAAATTTCTATGTCAAGAATTACTAAGAGTAGATTTGTAGTGTAAAACTAGTAGAAGATGTGTTAAAATACTCCCTAGATATGCCGCTATCGTCTAACGGTTAGGACATAGGATTCTCAATCCTACAATCGGGGTTCGATTCCCCGTAGCGGTACCAGTATAGTTGTCTATTGTTGTAACTTAATCTAAATTAATCAACATATTTTATGAACACAGAATTTGATTCAATCTTACTAGATGGGGAAAAGATTAAGTGGGAAGGTAAACCTAAATTTGAAGCATTTATCTTTTCAAGTTTAGGTGTTGTTATTGTAGGAATTATTCTTCTAGCAATGGTTATTGGTTTTTCATCCCTTGCTACAAAAGGGTTTTCTTCTTTTAGTATGTCAGGAGTAAAACCTCCAACAAGAACTGTGAATGGAATGCTTGATAGTGCAGGCGGTATGATTGGCAAAACAGGTTCTATTATACATCTTTTCATTATTCCTTTTTATGTTATAACAATTGGAATGATTCTCTCTCCATTGTTTAAAGCATTTGCTTATAAGAAAGAAAAATATGCATTTACAGATAGGAGGGTTATCATAAGTCGAGGTTTTATTGGTCAGGAGTTGAAAACAATAGATTATGAAAATATTAAGAATAGTACTGTTTCTGTGAGTGCAGTAGATAAGCTTTTTTCTGTTGGCTCTATTAATATTTTTACTGGAGAGATAGGTAATACAGGAGGGAGTAATGCTGCTGTATATTCTAGATCTGATTGCTTGATTGGATTAACAGAAGCTCATGAAGCATACAAGCTTTTAAGGAGTTTGGCTGATGTGAAGAGTGGTTCTGTAAAGAGCTAAGTTTTGTTGTTTTGAAATATACTTAAATCCAATAATATGAAATTTGTTTCAACAACAAAGAATGTAGTAGCTAGAGTAGGTGATGATTCATCTATGGAAAAAGAAAGGAATGCAACACACTCTGCAGGATGTTATCTTGTTCGTAAAACAGAGAAAGGTATTTGGCAACTTCTTCTTTTGTATCAAAAATATCAAAATGGTGTAGAGAAGTATGTTTTACCAAAAGGTCATAAAGATGGTGATGAAGAGACATTAGATGTTGCAGCTAAAAGAGAAACTACAGAAGAAACAGGATATACTGATTTTGAACTAGTTCAATATTTAGGTTCAATGACATATGAAATTGATTGGAAAGAGTATCGTGTAATTAAATCAGACCATTACTTTCTTGCAATTCTAAATAGTGAAGAGAAAGAAGAGCTAGACTTAGCAGAGTATGAGAAAGAGTATATGGCTGGTTTTGTTTGGTTAGATTTGGAAGAAGCTTTTAAGAAAATATCATATGGGGGTTGTGAAGAATTTTTTGATATTATTAGAAAATATTTAGCTAGTAAGTAGTATAATATACCAATGATAAAATTCGACATAATAACAATATTTCCTAACACAATAGAGGAATATATAAATACGGGCATAGTAAGAATAGCAAGAGAAAAAGATCTTGTTGAAATAGATGTACATGACCTTAGAAAATGGACAGATGATAATCACAAAACAGTAGATGATACGCCGTATGGAGGAGGTCCAGGAATGATAATGAAGGTAGAACCAATATATAAAGCTATTCAGGAATTAAAGAAAGCAAACACCATTGTTGCAATAACAACACCAAAAGGAGAAAAGTTGGTACAGAAGAAATTACTTGCTTTCTCTAAAGAAAAAGATCTTCATATAATTATACTTTGTGGAAGATATGAAGGATTTGATCAGAGAATACATGACCATCTAGTTGACTATGAATTCTCAATAGGGGAGTATGTACTCTCAGGAGGGGAACTTCCAGCCTTGACCTTAGTAGATGGAATTACAAGACTAATACCTGGAGTATTAGGTAATGATCTATCCTTAGAAAATGAGACATTCACAGACAATATCTTAGAGTATCCTCAGTATACAAAACCAGAAGAATTCAATGGTTGGAAAGTTCCAGAAGTTTTATTGTC
>CALDJM010000055.1 GCA_937899155.1 uncultured bacterium | reverse complement strand
ATAAAACATTAGAAAAAGTAGAAATCTTACTCACAATAGAATACCCTGAAGGTACAAGTTATGAAAGTTTACTACCTGAATTGAATAGTATAGGTTTAGGTGTAGAAGATGATATTAACAGTATACAATATGATACTGTTTCAAGTATTAAAAGTGGAGAACAAATCCCTAAAGGAACATACACTTTTAATGATGATAATAATGAACTCTTATGGGGTTACACACCTGAAAAACTACACTCCCTCTTAATGAATGATGAATTAATCTGTGAAGTAAACCTAAACATGATGAGTGCCACACCACGAACACTCCTAGGAGTAACAACAATATTCTATTACCATGACCAATTACTAAGCGAACAACAAGCCGTATACAACCGATTAAAAGGATTAGGATACGAGTTCGATATGAATGGGTACTATACGAAAGATGAAGTAGACAAATGGTTAAATGAAATGTTAGGAAACCTAACATTAACAGTAACAAACCCAACAGGAATAAGTGGAGGAGGAATAAACTATTCTATCCTCCTGAAAGATGTTTATGGTAAACCAATCCATAATAGTGAAGTATGGATTTATGGGGAAAACAATAAATACGATACTGTAATAACAGATGACAATGGATTAGCAACAGGAACAGTAATACTCTATGATGATATTAAAATTCATGCTGCTGCAAAATTCAGTCAAGACTACTTATTAAAGAGTAACGAGGTATCGATAAGTATTAAGAAACCAAAACTTTTATTATTAGCAAGTAGAACAATTGTGAATATTAATGAGAGTGTGGATTTTGATATTAAATGTTACGATCAACATGGGAATATATTATCAGGTATAAGTGTGAACTTGTATAATTATACTACGGTTATTGGTACTGGTGTTAGTGATAGTAATGGTTCATTAAAACTTAATTATGTTCCTCTTGATACTGAATTATTGAGGGTTAAGGCTAAATATGTTACGGATGATGGGTTTGAAACTTATGAATCTAATGAGTTAATTATTCCTTGTTTTGAATATAATTTTGAACAGGATAGTAATGGGGATTTATACCTTGTATATAATAGTGCGATAACAATGATACCTGACATTGTAGTGACTGATACTGGAGATTTCATGGTTGATTTAACAACACTTAACCATACACTCGAATTAGAGGATAGTGGAGATTTATATATTGAATTTAAATAATGGAGGAATAAGATAATGACTGATACAGTTAGGAGCAAACTTAATAATATTAAAGGATTATCAGGTGATGGATTAGAATTTGATGTTAAGGCGGATAAGATTGGTATACGGACTAAACCGTATAATCAAACAGGAACAGTAGATTTTACTTATACTGGTAGTCTTATAGGTATTGGTTTACAAACCAAATGGGATGGTACAAGGTTAGGAGTTAAAAGAGAAGATGCTACGGTTTATGATTACTCCGACCTTAGTGGTGGAGGATTAAATGCTAAATGGGAGGGGACAAAACTAGGGATTAAAGTAGCGAATGCCACAGAGTATGATTATTCTCCTGACTTAAAAGGAGAAACTGGTAGTAAATCACTTATTAGGGGTACTGTTAATAATGTTGATAGTTTACCATCAACTGGTAACTTGGAGGGTGATTGTTATCTTATAAAAGAAGTAGGTGACCTTTATTCTTATTTGAATGGAGCATGGAGTAATGTTGGTAATCTTCGTGGACCAACTGGGACAATAATTCGTAATATTGTACCTTATGATGCTCTTTCAGATATAACTAGTCCTGAACAGGGAGTTAT
>CALDJM010000054.1 GCA_937899155.1 uncultured bacterium | reverse complement strand
AAAAGAGTAGGAAGTAAAAAGCCTACTCTTTTTCTTCTATACCAACAAGGAACTGCTGTGTATCTTGACCTTCAAGACCCTCTAATTTAACCTTATCCATCTTTCTCTCCAACTGTCTAAATCTAGTACTACTAACATCACCATACTGTTTTTGCAAACTATCTAATCTATCTCCTATTTTATAAAAAGCTTCTGAAAAAACACCAAACTCCTTCTCAAACTCTTTTACATGGGAGATAATATTGTAGATGTTACTCTGTACTCTAAAGTTCTCATACGACTGCCTTATCATCCTCAAAATAGCTGTAAAACTAAATGGACCAGCTAAAACAACCCTCTTTGATACAGCCTCCTGACATATCTCTGGCATCTTGTCATAAATATATGAAAAAATCATTTCATTTGGAATAAAAAGAATAGCAAAATCAACAGTCCTATCCTCTGGACTAATATAATCTCTAGATGTTACCTGCTTAATCTTTTCTTTTACATCCTTCTCAAAATCCTTCATATACGACAGCTTCATACCACTATCCTTTGTCTCAGACATCTTTTGTAAATTAGCATATGGAAACTTAGAATCAACATTAATCCTTGTACCATCAGGAAGAAAAACTGCAAAATCCGGTCTTGTCTTAGAACCCTCCTGCTGTTTATTAAATTCATAATCAACTCCCTTTACAAATCCAGCCATCTTTAACAAATCCTCTGCAACCTGCTCACCAAACTGTCCTCTCACCTGATTATCTGACAAAACTTTTTTAAGACCCTCCGTACTAACAGACAACTGCTCTGTTATCTTCCTACTCTCCTCTACAGAATTTTTCAACGAAGAGTATGTATCAATCCTCTCCTTCTCTGCACCTTTCATATATTTTTCTAAATCCTGCACAATCCTAGTAATCTCCTCTCTCTTATTCTCCAAATCAACCCTGTTTTGTTTTGTCTCAGAAGAAAGCTTCTCATTGGCCATTCGCACAAGATCTTCATTGGCCCTGCTTAAAACCTCTGGAAGCAACTCATTGAGTTTATTACTAATACTATTTTCCATCTGCTCTCTCTCATTTTTACCTCCCTTTTTCAGAAAGAAAGAAATACCTACACCTAAAAGAACACCTCCAGCTAATGCAAGTGTAACTAGTAAAGAATCTGACATAATGATAAGATTGTACATATTTTAATACTTCAATTATAACAACAATCATGGCGAAATTGCTAAGAAAAGAAAGAACATTTGTAGTAAATCTCTTCCTTTCAACAATACTAGGAGGAGTTGTTGGTCTTTTAAACTATGCTTTTAATATTTTAATTGCTAAATATACAACACAAGAAATATTTGGAACATTTAGTGCAACACTTGGAATAATATATCTATCACAAATCAGTGGTGTTGCAATACAATCATTAGTAATAAAAACTGTTGCTAAAAATAAAGATAAAGACCTAAATGCATACAAATGGAATTCAGTAATATCATTTTCAATACTTGGTGTCATTACAGCAGGAGTCTTCTTTCTGTTAAGACATCCAATAGCTGAAATAGCTACACTACCTGTTGAATATATGCTCTACCTTGCAATTGCATTAATCTTTGCATTTATCTCACCAGTATCCAAAGGCTTGCTACTAGGAGACGAAAAAGTCATTACAGTAAATTTCATACTACTTGCAGAAACATTACTAAAATTCCTCTTTGGAGTAATTGCAATAAACAAAGGTGGAGATATACCACTACTAATAATGGCAAATGCACTACCACCAATGATTAGTACTATCCTAATCATTCCATTCCTAAAATACAAAAAGATAAAAATGAAAGTCAAAGGGCAAGATTGGAAAGAGTTCTTTTTGATGAGCATATCTTTCCTACTACTAACAATGCCTTTTACATTAGACCTTATTTTAGTGAATGACTCTTTTAGAGCTGATTATTCATCAATATCTTTACTTGGAAAAATTATATACTTCGCTTGTGTAACAACATCTTCTGTAATGTTTGCAAGGTTAGCAAATGAAAAAAAACCTCAAAGTCAAAGAAAAAGTTTATTAATTGCAATTGCACTATCAGCAGCTATTGGCATAGTCCTCTCTTTGATATTCTTTTACTTCGGCAACGAAGTGGTCAAATTCTCAGTTGGAGAGAAATATTACAATATCGTTGAACACCTTGGAGTCTTTGGATTATGCATGACAGGCTATTCAATTGTATATATGATTGCAAATTACTTCATAACAAATAGTACCTACTCATACATACTATTACTACTCATTGCTACAATGCTACAAATAATCCTTTTCAGATTAAGGAATGACTCTGTCCTTACAGTTGTCCAAAACCAAATAATTTTGTATAGTCTGCTCACAGTATCAACAATACTGTTTCTTTCTATTAAATTTATCAAAAATATAAAAGATGAAAGAAGAGAAGAAAAACATTAAGCAAAAGATCGAAGAAGTTGGAAAAAGCTTCAAAAAGTTTGCCCTAAAAGGATCCATGCTAGAGATTGCAATCGGTATGATGATTGGATCTGCAGTAAGTGCAGTAGTGAGTTCTTTGATTAAAGATATCATTAACCCTCCTCTTGCAAAAATACTCTCCGGTGTCGATTTTAGTCACAGATATTTTGTTTTAGGAAAAAACAATTTTGAATCATTAGAAGCTGCTCAAGCATCAGGTGCTGTAGTATTTACATACGGGAATTTCATCAATGCCGTAATTTCTTTCTTGATAACAGCTTTTGTACTCTTCTGTATTGTTTCTTGGGTAGGGAAATTAAATAAGAAAGAAGAGAAGAAAGAGGTTTCAAAAACAAAGAAATGTCCTTTCTGCAAATCAGATATTGACAAGAGTGCTACAAGATGTGCTTTTTGTACTAGCGAGCTAAAGAAGCAAATAACATTCTTAAATGAAAAACAGCTTTAAAAAAACTGCCATTTTTCTTTTCCCTTTCATACTTGGGGTAGGCCTGTTTCTTCTGTTTAAGAAAAATTTACCACTGTATGAAAAAATTGGTTTGGAAGATGGTCTTTTAGAATGGATACAGTTTATACTATTTTCTCTCTCAACAGTATTGGCAATTATGCTGGCTTTCAAATTTAGACAAAACAGAGCCCTGGTAGTGATATACATAATTGTTGCTTTGGGAATGTTTTTTGTAGCATCAGAAGAAATTAGTTGGGGGGAGAGGATCATAGAGGTAGGTGATATGCAAATAATCCCAGAACATTTGATGGGAAGAAATGTCCAAGGAGAAACTAATTTCCATAATATTGATACTTTTGATTCTAAAGTTGGATATATTTATACTGTGATTGGTATGTGGGGAGTTTTGTCCGGATTATTCTTGAAAATGTTAAAAAAGTGCAAAAAGGTAAAAAAGAGTGTACTTAATATACTTGGACATATTACAAACCCATGGCATCTCTCTATGTACTTCTTCCCTCTTTTTATAAATTTAATTACAACATATGAATTTAAACCGCAGCATTATGAAGTCACAGAAACTTTTCTTTCAATCGGAATATTTCTTTTTCTTTTGGATAACTATCTTCAGAAAGAAGCTTAAATGGATGATATTGGATTTGAACCAATGACCCCTACAATGTGAATGTAGTGCTCTAACCAGCTGAGCTAATCATCCTTATACAGTATAGATGATTATACCTCTTTTGATGGTTCGTTGTCTGGTTGGTTTTGAACTTCAGGGGTTTGTTGAGACATCATATTTCTGTATCCACTTTGGATATCTCTACCTAAAGCTGGTTGTTTATCTTGTTCTGTGTTCATGTTATCTCTTCTCTCGTTATTACGAATATATCGCCACATGACACCGAATCCCCCTACAAGAATTGTAAATACTATACCTATCACAATACTTCTTGTTAGGATACCTGCAATAATGCCAAGTATTATTCCACCAGCTATTAATACACCCATTCTTTTAATACTCATATATATCATAATAGTATGAACAGGATATATCGTCAAGAGAAATATGGGAAATTGGTGGACGACACAGGATTCGAACCTGTGACCCTCTCGGTGTAAACGAGATGCTCTAGACCAGCTGAGCTAGTCGTCCAACTCATATGCTGAGGACAGGAATCTAACCTGCAAGGGATTTAGCTCCCACTACCACCTCAAGGTAGCGTGTCTGCCAGTTCCACCACCCCAGCTAAATAACGATGTAATTCTACCAAAGAGAGAAAAGAAGAGCAAGAAGAACCACCAACAGACCTGGTTGGTCGAAATACTCTTTAAGCATAAGAGCATACATATCATTTTGTAAGAATGTTAATCTTTCTATAGGCAATTTAATTACCTCTACACTCGCAGTATATTAAATATTTCTCAAAAACCCAATATTCCCCTTACCCATGCTAATAAAATCGACCAACCAGGTCTTTACTAATTGCAAAATTAAGTATTTTAGTCCACAATATCTAAAGTTAATTTTAAAAAGAATGTAGATGAAAATACAAAACATATATGCCAGAGAGATACTAGATTCAAATGGTAATCCAACAATTGAGACAACTGTGGAGCTACTGGATGGAACAAAAGGTGTTGCATCTGTACCATCTGGAGCATCTACAGGTAAAACAGAAGTATTAGAATTAAGAGACAATGAAACAAATCGATATGGTGGAAAAGGAGTCCTGAAGGCTGTTGATATTGTAAATAATGTCATTGCCCCACTATTTAAAGACAAAGAAATACATAATCAAGAAGAGTTTGACAAGATACTAATAGAGGCAGATGGTACAGACTTAAAAGTAAAACTCGGAGGAAACAGTATCCTCTCATGCTCTATTGCATTCTGCAGAGCAATTGCAAACAGTTTCGGTATTGAAATGTATCAATATATTGGAATGATATATTGGGGAGAGAAATATTCAGAAAGTCATTTCCAATTACCTACTCCACTTATGCTTGTCCTAGAGGGTGGAAAACACGGAAACTGGGCAACAGATATCCAGGAGTATATGATTGTTCCAAATATTGCTAAGTTTGGAAATTTCTCCGAATCACTCAGAGCTGGTGTAAATGTATATAAAAATATAGAAAAAATCCTTATTGAAAAAAACTACTCTACAGGGGTTGGGTTTGAAGGAGCTTTTGCCCCAATGGAAATAAAGAATAGTAATGAAGAAGCTTTTGGAATAATTGTCGATGGTATCAAGAGAGCTGGTTATACACCAGGTGAGGATTTCAACATAGCAATAGATGTAGCAGCATCAGAATTCTATAACGAACAAGAGAATACATACAAAATAGACAGAGGACAAAGAAGTGTTAGCACAGATGAGTGGTATAGCATTCAAAAAGACCTCTACTCCAAATACCCTATCATATCGGTAGAAGATCCCTTCAACGAAGATGACTGGGACACATGGACAAAGTTTGCTACAGACTTTGGGAGAGATGGAAAAATGATTGTTGGTGATGATTTACTTACAACAAATGTTAAAAGAATAGAAAGATGTATAACAGGAAAGTCTGCTAATGCTTTGTTAGCTAAACCAAACCAAATTGGAACAGTAACAGAGACTCTTAATGCAATCAGAATGGCAACTGAAAATGGTATGAATGCAATTGTATCACACAGAAGTGGAGAGACCATCGATGATTTCATTGCAGACTTAGTTGTTGCAACACCTGCTAAATTCTCTAAATTTGGAGGTCCTGTCAGAGGAGAGAGAGTTGCTAAATATAATAGGTTGCTTGAGATTGAAAATCTTTTAAGAAATAGATTGACAGATTAAAGATAATGATATACTGTTTTACATAGATTAAGTTAAGTTTACATATATGAAAAACTCAAAAAACTATTCATTGACGAGGTCTTTTGCATTAAAAGCTCTGGTCATATTAAGTGTATTTACACTCTCATTTTTCATTATCAATGGTTTTAAAGCTAGGGCAGTTACAACACAGGATGTTACTACTGAAGTAACAGTTGGAAATGCATCTCCAAAATTTAATGAAGATGGCCAACCTTACGAACACCCTGAAAGCACAGAGACTGTTCCTACAACTATTGGTAATAATGTAACATTTAAAGCTACTGCAACTGATAGTAATGGAGAGCCATATTACTTAACTATTTGTAAAACAAATGAAATAACACCTCGTTCAACAGGAGCTGGTACTTGCTCAACCGCAGGACAGACATACTGCACAAGCACACAAACAACAAGTGGAGATGAAGCTAGTTGTACATATACAGCATTAGATACAGACCCTTGGAGTAATGTGTGGTATGCATTCGTTTGTGATGCTAACGCTTCTCAACCTGCATGTTCAGCCACAACCACAAACCAAGGAAGTGGTGATTCTGGTTCACCTTTCTATGTAAACCATGTCCCTACATTCTCAGCAATATCTAATGATGGACCAAAGAATCCAGGAGAGACTGTAACTTGGACAGCAACAGCATCGGATTCAGATGGGGGAAATGTCACACTTCTTGTTTGTAAAACAAATCAAATGACAAATGGAACTTGTACAGATGGTGCTTGGTGTACAGCTACATCAGCATCAAACCCAACTTGTGGATATGATATTCCAAGTGTAAATCCTGCAGGTTCAAATGATGCTTTTGTATTTATTGTTGATGCTGTGAATACTCCTGCAACGGGGACAGCACAAGGTACAAACTCATCTTTTGATGTAAATAATGTAACTCCACAAGTAGCAACAGTAACACTAAATGGAGGAAATGATATCTCCTTAGTAGAGAAAAATACTGTAGCAGTTCCTGTTACTGCAACCGTAGTAGATGCAAATGGTTGTAATGATATCTCAACTGTATCTGCAATTGTTTACAGATCATCTCAAACATGTAATACATCTGTAAGCAATCAAAACTACTGCTATCCTTCAATTACTTGTAATCAAGTTGCTGGTTCATGTAATAATACAACAGGGACAGCGAACTACACATGTTCCTTTAACATGCAGTATTTCACAGATCCAACAGATACAGCAACACCATTTGTTGATGATAATTGGTTAACAAATGTAACTGCTACTGATGCAGGCAGTGCTTCACATAACCTTGTTTTAGGAACAGGGGTTGAAGTATTATCCCTACTTGCCTTCAATGTAACAGGCTCTATCAATTACGGTAGTAAGGAACCAGCAGATTTAAATCAGACATTAGATAAAACTTTAATTACAGAAGCAACAGGAAACACAGGTATAGATCAGGACCATTCAGGGTCTCAATATATGTGTACAGATTTCCCAACATGCTCAACAGCAGGAGGTAGGACACGAATAGGTGTAGAACAACAGAAATATTCAATGACAGAAGGACAAAGTTACACTGCAACAACAGGTAACCATGTTCTAAGTGTAACACCAACGAGAGTACTGTTAAATGTTAATAAACCAACATCTACAGCTCCAGTTCAGAAAAATACATACTGGGGAATTGCTATCCCTACTGGCATAGCAACAGGTGTATATAACGGTCTTAACACCATTACTGCACAAGTTAGTGCTACAGACGATTGGTAAGATAGATAGATAGATAAATAATAAATTAATATTTACATAATATAAATAAAATGAAGAATATAAAAAACATTTTACAAAAAGTAGCCTTAGGAATAATGTTCCTTGCTCTAAGTGGAGTCATAGCACATGCTGGATTTGGTGTATCACCTGCCGACATAATAAATGACCGTCTCAAACCTGGTTCAACATATACTAGAGAGTTTAAACTCTCTAGGTCAGGCAATCTAAGTGCTGTGGAGATTGTGCTAGAACCAGAGTTTGGTGAAGCAAACAGTTGGTTAGTTTTTACACCTGGTAAATCCTTTATTTTTGAAAAAGGTGAGAGAGTAAAAACATTCAAAGTACAGGTAAGAGTTCCAGAAACAGCAGAAATCAAAGAATATACTGGATCTCTAAGAGTTAAAGCTAATCCATCTACATCAGGAGATGTTAAAGGAGTTACAATTGCTCAAGGATTAAAGATAAATGGTGGACTTTCACTTACAGATGAAAACATTGAGAAACTTTCAATTACAGCTATTAGTGTTAATGACATATTAAAAGGTTCACCTGTAATTGTTGATATCAATGCAAAGAATGAAGGAAATGTTGATACCTCTCCCACAGCAAAAGTTAAAATCATGGATTTCCAAAAAAATGTTTTAGAAGAGCATGAACTATCTAACTTAGGTGTTGTTAAAGAAGACGAGGAAAGAGTTCTTTCAGGACAGTTCATATCAGATTTAGAATTAGGAGAGTACTTCATAGAAGTAGAGGTCTTCTTAAATGCAACTTCATTAAGAAAAGAAACTTTAGTATTTAAGGTAACAGAAGAAAAGAAACCAGTAGCTGCTGGAACTGTAGGCAAAGAAGAAAGTTCTAGCACTGTTCCTATCGTAAAGTTCCTACAAGATAACAAGACATATGTTACCTGGGTAGTTGCAGGAATAGTTGCAGGTTTGATAATCTATCTTCTAATCAGCAAACTTTGGAGAGATAAATCAGAAGAAGATAAAGCAAGAGCATCCTCTATAGCTTTAGGTAGTCAAGCATCAACAAGACAGGTACTTTCAATAGGGTTTGGATTCTTAGTATTTGTTGGGCTGTTCTCTTCCAGCCTTGTAGGTATTGAAGTAAAAGAAACTCTTGTTAAAGACCATAAAAAAGAGGTACAAGGTACACAAGATACAATAGTTACAAATCCACAACCAATGCTCAATGTTATTGCAAATACAGATAAAGAAGGAAATAATATTTACCCAATATATGAAAAGGCTAATACAGCATCAGAAGTTATATATGAAGCAAAAGAGAACGAGACATTTACAGTAGTAGAAGAAACAGTGGGATGGTACAAAATATCACTATCTGGTGGAAGAACAGGTTGGGTTAGTAAGTCAATAATTAAGTCAATTAATACAAGAGAAGCTAATTAAGCAAAATAAAAAGACACAGCTAGTTAGAATACCTAACTAGTTGTGTTTTACTGTAATTAAAATAGTTATAAATAATATGAAAAAGAAAAATATTTTCTCAGGAAAGTTATTGAAGATATGCCTGCTACTTCTACTTCCAGTTTTAGCAGTCACATCTTTCTTTATCTTCAAAACTAAAGCTCAAACAGCTGATACAGAAACAATTACAACACATGTAACTGTTGGTAATACTCCACCTGCATTTAAGAGCACTGCTCCAACGGGCTTTCCAAAAGAAAATACTGCAAGTACAGCTACAGTACCGACTGCAATTGGAAGTGCCGTTAATTTTAGAGCAACGGCAATTGATGATAATGGTGAGTCATACTTCTTAACAATATGTTCTACTAATAGTATTACACCAGTTAATGGCTCTGCAGGAAACTGTGCTAGTGGAGCTAAAACATACTGTAAGAGTACTTCAACAACAAGTGGCTCGCAAGCAAGCTGTTCATACACAACATTAGCTGGTGATCCTTGGAGTAATGATTGGTATGCATTTGTTTGTGATTCTAACTCTACAGCTTCCACATGTTCAGCTTCACATCAAGGAAGTGGTGATTCTGGATCTCCTTTCTTTGTAAGTCACCCTCCAGCATTTACAGCCATTACAAACAATAGTCCTGTTAATCCTGGACAAACTGTCACTTGGACAGCAACAGCATCAGATTCAGATGAACAACAGGTAAAGCTACTTGTTTGTAAAACAGCTGGAATTACAGCAGCGGGAGCTTGCACAGGAGGAGCATGGTGCACTAGTAGCAATGTAGATTCTAATCCCTCTTGCTCTCACTCTGTACCTGTCCCTACAGTTGCTGGTACAAACAATGCATATGTATATGTTGTAGATACATTAAACACACCTGCAACAGGAACAACACAAGGTTCTAACTCTTCCTTTGTTGTTAGTAATGTAGCACCAACAATACCTACTATAACTCTAAATGGAGGACAACCAATAACATTAACAGAATCAGATGAAACACCTGTTCTTATAACTGCATCAGTAGTTGATAATAATGGCTGTAGCACATTATCCACCATAGAAGGATATATTTACAGATCCGGGGTTGGTTACTCTGGAGCAACTGGATGTGGTACTGCAGCAAATGCCAACGACAATAACTGCTACCGTGATACTAAAGTCACATGTGTAAGAAATAGCTGTGCTGGAACGACAGCACAGTATACATGTACTGCCAACATCCAATACTTTGCAGATCCTACAACAACTGGAACAAAATTCCCTGCTGAAAACTGGCTAACAACAGTAAAGGCAACAGATAGTGGTTCTCTTTCTACTAATACAGAAATTACAACAGGTGTAGAAATGAATGCATTGTTAGCTTTTGATGTATCATCTTCACCAGCAGAAAAATCAATAGAGTTCGGTAACTTGGATCCTGGGGCAAGCAGTGCTCCTTTAGTGCCATTAACAACAAGAGCAACAGGAAATGTCGGATTAGACCAATCACACCACTCTACCAATGCAAATATGTGTACAAACTTCCCTGGATGCACAGGTGGAACACCAATACCAATAACAAATCAAAGGTACTCTATCTTAAGTAGTGCAACATATGCTTCCGCCACACCATTGGGTACTACAGCTAATGAAGTAGAGTTAAATGTCAACAAACCAACATCTACAACTGCTGTAGAGAAAAAAACTTACTGGGGTATTCTAATTCCTACTGGGACACTACCTGGTTCATACTCTGGTGTTAATACTATAACAGCAATATTAGGTGAGATTGCAGACTGGTAAGTATATATTTAGATAGAGAGTCTAGGCTCTCTATCTACCTTACTAATATCATCTTTTCCTTTAAGAATTGTATTCTTTTTAAGTAGAATATTATAATAACCTGCAATACCAATCATTGCTGCATTATCCCCCCTATACCCAATCTCTGGATAGATAAACTCTAAACCATTCTCCCTGACCACCTTCCCTATCCTCCTTAAAATCTCCTCACTATTAAAAACCCCTCCTCCAACAAACAAAGAAACTACATCTGCATTCTGCTCAACAGCTATCTCTAACTTAATCAACAAAGACTCAACAATTGCATCTAAAAAACCCCTACAAAAATCATAAACCCAAACAGAATCCTTCTCATACTCCTCCCTAAGCTCATTACTTTTGTACAATGCTGCTGTCTTTAAACCAGAATAACTAAAATTCAAATCATTAGAATGCCTCATTGGTATTGGAAAATCAAAAACACCTCTCTTACCCTTCTTCGCAAACTCTGTAACAGTGGGACCACCCGGATAACCAAAATTAAGCATTCTACCAACCTTGTCAAAAGCCTCACCAACAGCATCGTCAAGAGTCTCCCCCAATTTTTTGTACTTACCAATCCTCTCAATATATATCAACTCTGTATGTTTACCTGAGATTAAAAGACCTAATGCTGGAAACAAAGAAACAGGATCATTACTAAACAAACCATTACCCTTAGAATTAAGAAGCAAACCTGAAAGCAAATGACCCTCCATATGATTAACAGGAACAAACGGCTTTTTATATTGTATAGCTAAATCCTGTGCAAACTTAAGACCAATCTCCAAATCAATTGCTAAGCCCGGACCGTATGTAGCAACAATATAATCAATATCCTCTATCTTAACTCTAGCCTTTCGCAAAGCCTCACTGTAAACAGTAGGAATATTCTTCTCATGCTCCCTACGAGCAATATCTGGAACAACACCACCCCACTGAGCATGAATCATCACCTGAGAAGAAACAACTGAACTAAGTACCCTACGGCCTCTTAAAACAGCTACTGAAGTGTCATCACAACTTGTATCAAAAGCAATTATCAATGGTTCCTTACTCATAGACCTCTATACTCCTTTCATCCAATGACAAATATTTAAGAACAACCTTATACATTGGAATATTCATATTATCACACAAAGCTGAAATCTCTTGAAAAAACTTATCTGCAAAACAATATCACCACTCTCCAAATGCTCTACTAAACCAGAACTCTCCAACTCACTACCATCTAACCTCCAAGTATCCATATGTGCTAAAACCCTCTTCCCATCACTATCATACTCATATTCATTAATTATTGTATATGTTGGTGAATTAACAACACCATTAACACCCAAAAACTCCCCTACACCTTTTGCAAATTGTGTCTTTCCTGCACCAAGCTCACCACTAAGAGCAACAACTACTGGTCTATCTTCAGAGAGATACTTTTCAGAAAACTTTTTTGCAAAATCAATTGTTTCCTGTGCAGAAGAAGTCTTTCCTTCTAGAACCTTGATATTCTTTAACAAAGCATCTTCGAATTCAACCTTCCCCTGTCTAAGTATTGAAAGTTGATTAAGTGTTGTATCCAAAACTGTAGATGGTTGGTTCTTAGGTAATTGACCAGCATCTAAGAAAAGGTCTATGAGTTCTAAGCTTTTCTTAGGAAGATTCTTAATTAATTGATTAATACTATATGGTGGAGATTTGTATGACATATTTGCAGATGTAGCTGTTATTGGTTTACCAAATTTCTCTATTAGATTTAATGTAAATGGATAGTCTGGATATCTAATACCTACTGCACCTTGGAGAGATACTACTGGAGGTACTAGTGTTCCTTTACTCATGGATATTACTGTAATTGGACCAGGAAGATAGTTCTTGTACAAGTTTTCTGCCATTTCATTTATCTGAACATACTCCTGAGCCATTTCTTTGTTTGCAACAGCTATGGATATTGGTTTGGAACCTCTTAGTTTTTTGTACTGCATTATCTTTTTTAATGCTTCAGGGTTTGTTGCATCTCCACCAAGTCCGTAACATGTTTCTGTTGGGTATATGATTAGTCCACCATTTTTTAATACTTTGATGGCCTCTTCTATTGCCTGTTGTTTGTTCTTTTTAATATCTATTATGTTCATGGTATAATAGATATTATACTAAAGATATGGCTTTCTATCTATATTTTAAGATTATTTTATAAAGTAAAATGGAACCTAATGGACTACCTGATCAACCTACAGAATTAGATATTAAGTATCTTCTTCTCAGCACCGAAATAGAAGGAGACAACGGTAGGTTATATACAGTGTATTGTGAAGGTAGTAATAATGCTACAGATAGAGCTTTTGGCTATACTTTAGTTGAATATCCTGACAATGTTACTCTTATGCAAATATCTCCTGTTGGTGAGAAAAATGCACTAGCAAATGTTACTAAGTTAAATAATCTCCCTTTAGGTGACCCTGAACTTATTAAAAGCCTTGTGGCTTTAGGAGAAAATTTAAAGAAAAATATTGGAGATGAGAAGAAGGAGTATATAAGCTTGTCGAAATTACAACAGAATTTCGTGTTTGGAGGAGAGAAATATACAATGACTTACATTCCTGATATTAGGGTTTTGGATTCTTTGAATCCTTATAATAATTATTTGAAAAGAATAAAGAATAGAAGTAGTTAATTTTTTACTATTAAACATATGGAAGTATTACATTTAACACAAGATACATTTAAAAAAGAAGTTCTTGATTATGAAGGTGTTGCACTAGTTGATTTCTGGGCACCATGGTGTGGTCCTTGTCAGATGCTTGGTCCAATAATTGATGATTTAGTTGGTGAATTTGATGGTGCAAAGATATGCAAAGTTAATGTTGATGAGCAGGGAGCTTTAGCACAGGAGTATGAGATTATGAGTATTCCTTGTGTCCATATTTTTAAAAACGGAGAGATTGTAGAGACATTGATTGGTGCTCAAGCAAAAGAGACATATAGAGAAGCTATACAGAAACATATTTAAAATTTTAAAGTTATATATAATGGAAGGAAAATCACCTTTTGAAAAATATCATCAAACACAAGCTCAAATTAGAGATGAAAGAAGGATCCAAAAGGAAAGGAAAGATATGCTCGTAGCAAGATATTTAGAATGTTTTGATGAAGTTCAAGTGCCTAGTGATCCCAATACAAAGTTTTATGTTGAAAAGGGAGACAGAGGGATTGAAGATGATTTAGCCCTCGTTCTAGAAGTTAAAGGTGTTGAGAAAATTTTTAAAATTAGTGTTCCTAGTGAGAGTGGTGGAGATATACAGGGGAGATTAGAAGGAATTAAGAGTATGAGTCCACAAGGTATTGAGACTGTAACAGATACCATGAGGAGTATTGTGGACAGGGTTGATTCTTCACCAGAGCATCCTAATGATATGAAGGTTGATGAATTTTTCACTCATGTAGATATTGATGGTGATAGATTCTTTCTAAACTATATTCCTGAGGGACTTGGGAAAGGTATGAATGGATTAGAGAATGCTAAATTAAATATTGCTTCTAGAAATAATATAGATTTGTAATTGAGTTTAAGTGTGTATTTTGATATACTCTTTCGGTATATGGAGTGGTAGCTCAATTGGTTAGAGCATCGCACTGTCACTGCGAAGGTTGCGGGTTCGACCCCCGTCCATTCCGCCATTTTCAACATGTTCCAACAAGACCCGTCCACTATGTTTTAAAATCCTCATGGGGATTGACTTGTTTTGACCCTAAAAAGTGAAAGTCTCAAAAGTAAGGCCTGGTGGATGAAAAGGGTTAAAAAAGAGATGTTTTTAAGAGCTCTCGGTTCGAAGTTGAAAGACTGATATAAGAATCCAAATAGTGTCTATCTACGTTAAGTATAATTAATGTTTAATTCTACTATAATAAATTTTCCGCAAAATGACAGATACCTATTTAATCTTTTTAACTTCCGTTGTCCCAACATTATCTCCATTGACTACTATCACCTGCTTACATCCTCTTCTCTTAAATATCTTCTTTGCTATTTCTAACTTTTCAGGATTCTGTGTACAAGCTACTAAACTTGGTCCTGCTGAAGTCATCCAACCACCCTCTATTCCCGCTTCTTTAAGTTCAAATAACATTCCGTGTAAATCGTTTCTGTAAAATAACATTTGCATACTTTTACCACCAAAGAAGGTATAGTTATAAAAAGCTTCACCAACTTTCTTAAAATCTTTAGCAACCCAATAAGGCATAACCTCTGTTAGTATCCATAAACAAGACTTAGCTGCATTGATACGTTCATTGTGTCTTTCCCATCCCATACAATTTACATCTGTTTCAGAAGCTTCAGGTCCTTTAACTCCTACATCTGGAACTCCTATAACAAAACTCATATCTTCTGGTATATCTTCTCTAAATATCTTCTCACAATTCGATGATGTTATAACAAATCCACCATTAGTTATTGTATTAATTTATATTATTTATCTCTGTATTAGAGAACTCTTTAATCTCACTTTGTATCTTTACTGCTTCTTTTTCTAATATTGAAAGGTCCTCATTATTTTCTATTATGTAATCAGCCATCTCTAAAAGTTGTCCTAATTCTGTTTCCTTATCTTCATCTTTAACAACTCTTTGGAAAGCTTTTAAGTCTGCACCATCTCTACTATGTAATCTTTCACCTCTTATTTCTTGGTCTGCTACTACCCTAATAATCTTACAATTCTTAACTTGTCTTTTAAGAGCCCGAACTTCTTGTAATCTTCTTGGTCCATCAAGAATAGCCACACCAGCTTTGTTTAAAAAATCCAATATTAAAGGCACTTGCCATTCGGGATCATCACCGTAAGCCTTGTTAGCGAAGGCGTGTATAGTATCGTGATTAACTTGAATACCTTTTTCATTTAACCCACTTACAATAGCACCACTTGAGCTATAACAATTCTCAGGGCTATCTATGAGCTTACAAAGAGTACTCTTACCCGCTCCCGATTCCCCTACTAAAATAATAAGTTTCTTTTTCATACGAATTTCTTATTCTTTGGTTTATCCAATTTGTTTGTTTCTTTGTTGTAAGTTCTCTCTTCACAGTAATCAATCTTGTCAGCGATAACTTTTTCAAGCTTTTCTGCACCATGGAAATCCTCTGCAATGTTTGCAATCTTACAAGCAAAGACAATTACATCAGTAACCTCTGCGTTTACTTCATCCCATTTCTTTTCTAAAATAGCTTTCATTACTTCACCAACCTCTTCGGTTAGCTTCAGCGTAGCAATCTTTATTGCTTTATCCTCGTCTTTTGAGATTCCCTTTTTAGTGGTGAAATCCCTCTCCCACTTTTGAATATCTTGTATTTTCACAATAACTATAAATAAATTTAATTAATTATCCATCTCGGCTTAATTCTTCACCCTTTCTTAACAATTAGTTTTACGAGAATATCTCGTAAATTTGAGTAACATCGTTATATCATGGAAACCAGACCTATAGCAATCCTTGTAAAATAAAGATTCCTCCTCTTATACTTTCTTATTTGTCTCATTTTAGGTTCCAGACGTGTATGTCCCGCCATTATTTCAAGGTTGCGACAGGACCCGTCCACTATGTCTAGGAATCCCTTGGTTGCTTCGTAAAATCGTCCCTAAATTTAAGTATTTCAATTTCACATCCTGGTGGATGAAAATATCCATTTTAAGACCACTTTTTACTACCCTTCGGTTCGAAGGGAAAGTATTTCTTTATTACAAAAGGCCATCGTTTTTCATAGGCTTAGGAATATTCTTCAGGTGTTCTCAGATTAAGACTCAGAGTCTTGTAATTCAATACGAAAAGTATTTTTCTTTCCTACTTTGATATAAGCAGCCTGCATCTCTTGATTTAGCATTTCGACTGAGACCTTAACATAATCGTCCTCCTCTCCCAGCAGTATTGATACTCCTTGCTGTTGAGCTAGTTTTCTTATATTGGAATTAGAATTAAGTCGATCATTCCCAGTATTAGCACCTATTTGTTTAAGAGTACCCATTACAGTTTCTCCTCTCTCAACAACAATCTCTGTTGCATTTTCGGGTCTTAATTCACTCTGCCTACCAACCAACTTCATAGATCCTCTCTCTGCCTCC
>CALDJM010000053.1 GCA_937899155.1 uncultured bacterium | reverse complement strand
TAAAAGATCTCCGGAGGGTTTAAAAATAGCCCTTAGAAGGTTCTGTGGTATTGTTTTTAACAACGGAAACATAAAAGTGGCGTACCTGGCAGGAATCGAACCTACAACCTACTGCTTAGAAGGCAGTTGCTCTATCCAGCTGAGCTACAGGGACATAACAGAGGCATTCTATCAAAAAACTTCTAAAAAAGGAAGATTTAGAGAACTTTTGTAAATTCCACATTAATTCCACCATGCTTTGCAGGGAAGTATTTCAGCTTCTCTGGAAAATTCTTAGGCTCAAAAACAACCTCTGTTTCCTTTTCAGAAAATATAAGACCCTTTAATACACTCATTCCATCTTCCCACTTCTTACCTTTCAGAGCATCTACCACAGTTTCCTTCTCTATCTTTGGTTGTACACTCCCCTTTGCACTCAGTTTAATCTTTGTACTTGCAGGAGTACTCTCAACCACATTAACATCTGTCTTCACATCCTGACTTAAAGTCAAAGTCAAATCTTTATCAGTCTCAAACAAGTTCTTTGCTTCTGCCTCTTGAGTCAAAAGGTCTGCAATTTTCTTCTCGAAACCCTCTCTCATGTAGAAGGTTGCTGTACTCTTAATCTTAATTTCCAAAGAAACATCTGATGCTTCCTCTCCTACCTTTGCACTAGTTTTAATACTATCCTTATCAAGCTCGCTTTTAATTGAATCTTCAATTATTTTCCATGAACCACCCGACTTATCTTTAAGTTCCTGCTCTCCCTCTGCAAAAGAGATTTTCTTTAAGTCCTCTACTGCAGTGTTCACATCTCCAGCTGTTAATACTGTGTATTCTTCTTTCATACCACCAGTAAAAGGTTGTGTAGATGTACCTTTTATGTCCGTTACAGCATAGTTTTGTACAGAGAAAGATGTTGTCGAAAGGTTGTATTCCTCTCCGATATCGCTAGCTACAACTTTTACAGTTTTTAATTGTTCAGCACAAGAAACCGTTACAGACTCCTCTGTTCTGAAAATTTTCCCTGCTTCTGATGTTAATGTATGCCCAGCAGGTAAAGTTACAGATTTAGAACAATCCTCTACATTTAGATAGAAGATTGATACATTTCCTTTTGCTTTTTCGCCTTTGTATGCTTTTCCTGTAGCTCGAACATTTGCAGACCTTTCTTTCTCGGCAGTTTCTGTTTTTATTGGGATTTTCTCTGCTTCAAAATCAATTTCTTTAATATTTTCATCTCCTGTTAAAACTTTTTCGACAGTAGCCTCTTTAGATTCTACATATATTCGAATGCGCACAAAAGGAGCTGTTTTGTAGTAGATGAATGCTATTAAGAAAGTCATTAAGATAAGTCCTATACCTCCCATAATGAAAAACTTCTTATTTTTCTTCCACCACTCTTTCTTTCCTTCCTGTTTTACAACAAGACCTCTTGAAGGTTTCTCAGAGGTATCCTTTTTTTCTTCTACAGAGCTAAAGTCTTTTGTTGAAAAATCAGGAGTTTTCTCTTCGGTTTGTTGACCTGTTGGGCTGGGAATATCTTGATCTATCATTATCATACTTTTTGCACTATCTTCAATTTTTTCTTGCTTCATCTTTTTCTCTGGTTGTTCCTTTTTTGGTGAAAGTCTTTCTGCCCTTTTTTCAATTTCTTCTTCCCATATATCTTCTGTTGGAAGAGTTGTTGTTTCAACTGCTGTTATTCCAGCTGAATTTGCATTTCGAACCCCTGTGGAATTTTTAATTATCTGTGCAATGAGGAGTTTTTCTTGTTCGTCTGCTGTTTCTAGTATAACTTTGAGATTGATTGGGCTAATTAGTAAATCGGAGTCTTCAGCAAAAGTAAGGACAATCCTTTCATTTTGAGAATCAACAATACTTGTGATGATGTCTGTTAATTCATCATCTTTGCTTATCACTACTTTTGTGATTTTTTTATTTTCCTCTTCCATCTACTAATTCCTCCTTTTTAATATCATATATAAATTTTGCTAAAGAAGCAGGTGTAATGTCAAATACATTTCTTAAATCTTTACTAATATCGGTAATGTTTTCAAGCTTTTCTGGTGTAAAGAATTCAATTTTGGGTACAACAGCAAAAGGTAATGCCTTTTTCCAAGGGAATTCTAACATAACTTCTTTTATCTCAGGTAGGAGAGAACCACCACCGCATAGATATATTTGAGGTGAGAATGATGATACTCCTTCGCATGATTCTAATGCTGTTTTGACTGTTTTCATCCAAAGTCTTCCGACAGGATATACAATTTTCTGAACTTCTCTAGAAAGCTCTTTGTTGAGCTCTTTGTTAGCATATTTAATTTTTCTTTGCTCTGCCATTCTGTACTCTAAGTTAAGCATTTTGGCTAACTCTTTTGTAAAGGTTCTTCCTCCGAAAGCAAACATTTTTGTTTCAATAACATTTCCTTTTTCGACTACAGCTATATCTGTTGTTCCTCCTCCAATATCTATGAAAATTGCAGAGAAATCTCTGTTTGAAGAGCCTGTGAATGCTCTAGCAACTGCAAATGGTTGAGAGACAATACTTAAGACATTTAAATCTAATTCTGTTGCAACTTTTCTTAAAGATTCGACATATGTTTTTGGGGCAAAAGAGGCATAGTAGTGTAGTTTTACATCTCTACCTTTGTACCCTACGAGAGAATCTACAGGCATGCCCCCTATCTCTAAACCTGTTTTTGTTAAGTGCAAAAATTCAATATCTTCATTTACTAAGCCAATTCTTTGTCCTAAATCCTGTTTGCCGTGAGCCTCTATCTTTGATTCTATTTGTGCCAATATCTTGCTTTCTTCTCTTTCAGTTACCTCTTTGTCAAAATTCTCATCTCTTTGGTAGTTTACAGAAATAGATACTCCTTGTATGTATTCTCCTGCTATTCCCATAACAATATGTTTGGGATATTCCTCAGGATCAATTCTGTCAGTTAGAGAAGACATTGTTAATCTGCAATTTGTTAGTACTGTGTCCAAGTTTGTGATGATACCACTTCGCATGGCATGTTGTTGTTGTTCAATTCTAGAGACTTTATCAATCTTTACTCCTAGAGGATTCATACTGAAAAGGACACCTTTTAATTGTTCTGTACCGATGTCTAGGGCAACAATATTGTCCTTTGCACTTAGTTTGTTTTTTGATTTGTTTGTTAAAAAAGGCAGGTTAAACATATATGGATTTAGTATATCATATTTGAGTGGTTGTAAAAGGGGTTGAGATGGATATCGTCAAACTAGTAGAAAGCATTATTTGGTACAAAAGCTTTTTAGATTGTAGCAACCATAATAATTGGCTCTCTTTCGGTTCTTTTGTATATTAATTTGCTGACATCTTTTTCTATCATGCTCTTTAATTCTTCCCAATCACTCTTCTTGCTCTTCTCTTTACCTTTTTTCTCCAGCCAACTTCTGTGTGTGTCAAATATTGTGTTTGTGATTTCTTTTAGTAGGTCTTGAGAGTGCTTGAAGTAAATGAAACCTCTGGAGAGAAATCTTGGTTTCCCAAGTATTTTATGTGTGTTGGCACTGAGGTTTAAGATTATGAAGAACATGCCGAATTCTGAGAGTTGTTTTCTATCTTTAAGAACCATATCGCCAATATCTCCAACACCTAAACCGTCAATAAGGATTGGTTTAGATTCTACTTTTTTGCCTCTCTTCCAATACTTTCCGTTGAATTCCCATACTTGACCATCATCTGTGAGGTATATGTTGTTTGGATTGTATCCCCATTTTTCCAAATTTAGTTTGTTGAAATATCTGAAGGTTAAAGAGCCGTGTATAGGCATGATATTTCTTGGTTTAATGAACTCAACCATTGCTTTGATATCGTCTTGGTTGCCGTGTCCTGTTGAGTGTATTTTCATATTTACAGTGTCTTTCACTAGGTGGGCACCAAGAGAGATTAGTCTGTCAGTCATTTTCTCTATTTTGGAGATGTTTTCTGGGATTTCTGATGATGACATTATTATTAAATCACCATCTTTGATTTTGATTTTATGATGTTCATTAAGTGAGATTCTGTTTAGTACAGCAAATCTTTCTCCCTGACTACCAGTGCAAAGTATCAATAGCTTTTCGTCTGGATATTTTGTTAAATCTTTTTCTTTGATGAAAATATCGTCTTCTGCTTTTATATACCTGTTTTCCCTTGCTATTTTAATTGCTTGGTCGAGGCTTCTTCCTGCGAGAAGTACTTTTCTATTGGTCTTTTTTGCGATTTCGATTAAGGAGTAGAGTCTTGTGATTAAAGATGAGAAAGCAGACACTATGACTCTTCCTTTCTGTTTGGAAATGATGTCTTCCAAATTTTTTGATACGACACTTTCAGAGGGTGCTCTGCCAGGTACTGTTGCGTTTGTGCTTTCTATGAGTGCCAAATCAACCCTTCCTCTTAATTCTTTTAGTTTCTGATAGTCAGATTGTGGTTCGTTTGCTGGTTTTGTGTCAAATTTGAAATCTCCTGAGAAGAAAGTGTTTCCTTTGGGGGATTCTAAAAATATTGAGAATGAGTCTGGTATGCTGTGATTGATGCCTATGAAGGTTGCTTTGAAGTATTTTCCTATTTTAACTTTTGATTTTCTGTCAACGCTTATGATTTTGACTTTTTTATCCATTTTGTACTCTCTCATTTTTGCTTGGATGAGAGCTTTTGCAAAACCTCCTGCATAAATCGGAGGGTATTCTAGTTCAGGGAGTATCCATCTTAATGCTCCGATGTGGTCTAGGTGTCCGTGTGTGATTAGGATTGCCTTGATGCTTTTCTTTTGCCTTTTTAGGTGTGAGATGTTAGGTATTAGGTAGTCGATGCCGTACATTTCCTGTCCAGGGAATGAGTATCCTGCATCTATCATGACGATTTCGTCTTTGTATTGGACAAAGTTACTGTTTCTGCCAATTTCTGTAGTTCCCGAGAGGGTGCAAAGTTTTAACAGCTCAGTATTTCTGTTTGTGTTATTTTTTTTCATAAGCATCATTATATCATCTTTTCCTCCCACCCCTCTCTATCTGCCCCTTGGGGTCAGATGTGGATACGATCTCCTGTTCCGAAAACGGCTTTGTGTAGGGATTTTAAGGTGGAGGGGTCAGAGCAGGGTCAGATGTTAAGAGGTTATAGGTTCTTTGTGAAAAGGTGGGGAATTTGTTAGGTGGGAGGTGGTTGGGTGGTGTGGTGAGAAGGGTTGTTGGGAGGGCTGTTTTCTGCTGCTTTTTTAGCTTCTTTTTCGGGAAGGAGTTTTTGCTAGGCTTATAGATAAATTATATTACCTTAAAGTTAGATTTCAGATGTTAAAGATGGTCAGAATAATTGTTGTAGCATGCTAAAGAGTTGTCAGTAATTAGGGGTTTTGTAAGAATGTCTGGTTTCTTGGTATAATCTGCTGTTAATGAAAAAAGAAATATCAAAAACATTTGATTCTGCTACGGAAGAGTTAGAGATATACAAGTCTTGGGAGGAGTCAGGGTTGTTTAATCCTGACAATATGCAAAAATATTTGGAAGATGCGGGATTTACTGTAAAAGAATCTTTCACCATAACACTCCCTCCTCCAAATGCGAACGGGGCTCCTCACTTAGGCCACATGTGTGGTTATGCCTTTCATGATGCTGTTGGGAGATTTATGCGAATGACTGGACATCCCACACTTCTTTTGCCTGGAAAAGACCATGCAGGAATTCAGACAGAGACCGTGTTTACGAAAAAACTTCTTTCTGATGGAAAGGATAAGCAGGAGATTGGAAGGGAAGAATTTTACAAGCAGTGTTATGAATTCTGTATGGAAAATATGCAGAATGCTAGGGAGCATGAGCAGAGGATTGGTCTTTCGGCAGATTTTTCAAGAGAACTCTTTACATTGGATCCGAAATTAACAGAGGTTATCTACTCCACTTTTTATAAAATGTTTGAAGATGGAATGGTATACAGGGATAAGAGGATTGTGAATCAATGTCCACACTGTATGACTGCACTTGCAGATATTGATACCGAACATGAAGAGATGAGGGGTATTTTTGCATATATAATATATCCTTTTGTTGAAGAGTCTGATAGGCAGAAAGCCAAGGAGAAATTCGGAGTTGAGGGAATTACTGTTGCAACAACAAGACCTGAAACTATGCTTGGGGACACAGCGGTTGCAGTGAATCCTAAAGATGAAAGGTACAAAGAATTTATTGGGAAGAAAGTTTTGCTCCCAATTGCAAACAGGGAGATTGTTGTAATTGCTGAAGAAGATACCGATATTGAGCTTGGAACAGGTGCTTTGAAAGTGACTCCTGCCCACTCCCCAGTAGATTTTGAAATCGGTAAAAAGCACTCTTTGGATATAGTGAATGTTATCAATGAGCATGGGAAAATGGATGGGGATATCCCAGAAAGATTTAAAGGTTTGGGAACAGTTGAGTGTTCGAAGGCTTTATGCAAAGAGTTGGATGAGTCAGGGTTGCTTGTTAAGATTGAGAATATTAAGCATGAAGTTGCTGTTTGCGAAAGATGTCATACACCTGTTGAACCTATCATTTCAAATCAATGGTATTTAAATGTTGAATCTTTAGCTAAGAAAGCCTTGAAAGCTTTGGAGGAAGGGGAAATATCTGTTGTGCCATCAGGACAGCAGAAAGCACTAGAACACTTCTATGCAAACATCCAACCTTGGTGTATTTCTAGGCAACTTTGGTGGGGTCAGAGAATTCCTGTTTGGTACAGTGGTGGGAAAAAACTCTATGATTGGTTGCTTGAGAACAAAGGGAAAACAGTTGAAGATTTTGAAAAAGAATTTGGGCAGAAAGTTGAAGGTAGTGGAAAGATATATTTGGGAGAACATGAACCGAAATCGGAAAATGGGGAAGTTTGGGAGCAGGAAACAGATGTTTTTGACACATGGTTTAGCTCGGGACAGTGGCCTTTTTCGACTTTGGGAGGATTAGAGGGTGAGGATTTCAAAAAGTACTATCCCACTCAAATGATGATTCATGGGAGGGACATTCTTTTTTGGTGGAGTGCAAGAATGATTATGTTTGGTCTTTACAGAACGGAGAAAGTTCCTTTCTCCTTAGTTCTTTTGACGGGAATAATACTTGCACCAGATGGTTCGAAAATGTCCAAATCGAAGGGGAATGGTGTTGAGCCAAAAGAGATTTTTGACAAGTATGGTGCTGATGCTTTGCGAATGTGGTATTACTCAGATGCTCTTCCAGGGTCTAACTCGCCTCTAAGGGAAGAGAAAATTAAGGGAAATAGAAATTTTGTTACTAAAATATGGAATGCAAGTAGATTTATCTTAATGAATATGGAGGAAAGTGAGTTGAAAGCAATTTCTTCTACGGGAATTCCTCAAACTGAGAGAGTTGAGAAAACAAGAGATCATGTTAAAAAAGTTAAGAACTATTTAGAGAAAAATCAATTTAATCTTGGGGTTGAAGCTATTAGGGAGTTTTTCTGGCATCAGCTTTGTGATGTCTGGATTGAAGAGGTGAAATCAGAGATTAAAGAGAAAAAGGAGGGTGATGAGGAAAGGGTTGAGAAACTTGCAGAGCTATTGCATATTTTGAAAGAAAATCTAAAGATTATGCATCCTTTTGTACCTTTCGTTACTGAGGCTGTTTGGAGAGAGTTGGTAGATTTGGGTTTGGCTGATGGTCTTTTGATGTCTCAACAGATTGGTTAGTGTGTTTGTTTCTTGTGGATAATTTCCTTTGTTAGTGGTATAATTAATGTTGTACGTTAACAACTTTTTGGCTAGATTAAGGAGGATTTGGAGATGGAAATACTATTGTTTGGAAAGATTGTACTATTTGTTTTGGTTATTGTTTGTATAGGTAAAGTTTTCGGCTCTTGGAGCCTTAGGAAGAATTTGCCTAAATCAAATTGGAAAGACAGACAGATGCTCGTCTTTCATATCGTTATTTGGTCTGTTATACTCCTTCTTGTTTTGGGGTTTTTTGTTTTCTTGCTTGTTCGTTAAAAGTAAAACTGTAGTGAATTGGAGGAAAAATCATGATTTTGAAAGTTGTAATAGCTTTTGTTTTTTTTGCACTAGGTGTTGTCGGAGTCTCTTTTTTTACCTTTGTCTGGTGGGAAACTATGAGGAGTGTAAAGAATAAGGTTAAAATCTTAACTACTTGGGATATTGTAGTACCGTCGTTTTTCGTATTGGCTTCTATCGGATTGATAGTCGCTTCATGTCTCTCCATCAAGTTTCTTTGGGACTCAGGTGTCAGGGCATTGCTGTTTTTTGTTCCAGCAGTCTTAATCTTTCTGCTCTATATCTTTTTTGCAAGTAAAAGAATTTACTGGATTGAAAATTGTTCTAGTAAAGAGCAGTTGGAAAAGAAAGATAGGATATTTGTTATCTTATTGAGAACTATGGGAATTTTTTCAATTCTCCTTTTTCTTGTGGGAGTAATCTTCGTACTAAATCGTTGAGGCTTCCATGTTGTTTTAGCCTAGAAATTGTCTTGTATGGTCTTTGTACCTACTTATTTTTATAGACAGTTTCTAGGCTTTTTTTTCTTTTAGCAGACCTGGTCAGTAAGTTATGCTTTATGTGTTGCTTACCCAGATATCGAAAATAAGAGAAGTTAATAGTTTTATAGGTTTAAAAATAGGGAAAACTATCAGTATTGTTATAGTATCAAGAGAAACAAAGTGCTGTACTAAAAGGTTTCACATGTCCCTATAGTACAGCCGTTTTTCCCTAAAAAACGGCTGTAAACCCTTTCCTAGCACTCTATAACTAACCGACCAGGTCTGTCTGTGGTATAATTCTGAGTATGAAAAAATTCTACCTAACAACAACACTTCCATATGTAAATGCAGAGCCACATATTGGCCATGCACTTGAGTTTGTTCAGGCAGATGCCATTGCTAGATATTTTAGGAAAAAGCTTGGTAAAGAGAATGTTTTCTTTAATGTAGGCACAGATGAGCATGGGCAAAAGATTTGGGATAAGGCACAAGAGGCAGGTATTGATGTTCAGGAGTTTGTAGATAGGAATGCGCAGAAGTTTAAGGATTACTGCAAGCTTTTCTTGGTGGAATATGATAATTTCTACAAAACATCAGATAAGGAGCATGTAATAGCAGTTCATAAGTTTTGGAACGAGTGTAAGAAACGAGGTGACATATATAAGAAACGGTATGTCGGGAAATACTGTGTGGGTTGTGAAAGATATGTCACAGAGAAGGATTTGGTTGACGGAAAATGTCCAGATCACGGTAAGGCTCCAGAGGAAAGAGATGAAGAGAACTACTTCTTCTCCCTTTCGAAATATAAGGATGAATTGCTTGAGTGGTTTGATTCAAATCCAGATGTGTTAAAACCTGTACAGAAGCATGGAGAATTAAGAAAAATCATTGAAGAGATTGAGGATATTAGCATTTCGAGGCTAAAGAAGAATCTTTCTTGGGGTATTGAAGTGCCAGATGATCCAGAGCAGGTTATATATGTTTGGTTTGATGCTTTGGCAAACTATGTTAGTGCTGTTGGCTATGGAACTGATGAGGAAAAAGTTGATGAATGGTGGCCTGGAGTGCAGATTTTTGGCCCGGACAATCTTAGATTCCAAGCTGTAATATGGCAAGGAATGTTAATATCTGCAGGTCTTGCTCATTCTAAGAAATTACTAGAGCACGGTATGATTTTAGCTTCAGATGGGCGAAAAATGGCAAAGACTCTTGAAAATGTCATATCCCCGTTTGATCAGGAAAAGAAGTACGGAGCAGAGATTGTTAGATTCTACCTTTTGACAGGTATTTCCACATTTGCAGATTCGGCATACAAAGAGGATGAATTGGTGAATATGTATAATGCTAGATTAGCAAACAATTACGGTAATCTTCTTAACAGAGTTATACATTTAGCAAATAGTAAGGAGGTTGAAATTAATGATGAAGAAAGTGTAGAAAAGGATTTC
>CALDJM010000052.1 GCA_937899155.1 uncultured bacterium | reverse complement strand
AGTTAGTGTATATTCTGTCAAATCCAGGTGGGGACATTTGAATACCATAATTTATTCTCCTGTCTAAATCATCTGGTAAGTTTTTCCAGTTTTGGACATGTGCATATATCCATTCATAAATTTTGTTATCAGTCCACCCAGAACCTGACAGAACAGAAGCCATTATAGTTATCCTTCTGATAGTTCCATCTTCCCACTCTTCAGAATCAAAGATAGATTCTAATACCGGTTCTAATGTTATCAGGTCTATGTCATAAGCATTTTCAGGAGCTACGGGTTTTCTGCCTTCAAATTCTCTTCTATCCTTAACCAGTTTTTTAGCTTCATCGGTGTATGGTTTTAAAACTTTTATAAAATGTTTTCTCTCTGGTTGCTGGGGTTCATCAGTCAAGAATTTTTTATACTTATCTCTTACCTGTTCTACCTGGGTGGGTGTAATATCCTGATATTTAATTAATTGTATATTGAAATCATTGTTTTTGATAGGGTAAACCACATAATCAAAGGTCTTATGAACAGATAGTGGGATTTTAATCTGCCTGTTCCTGTTGTTTATCCTGTCTAAAGATACAACATCTTTATACTCTGGGTGTAAGTTGTAGAACTCGGATTCTATGTCAAAAAGATATTGATTAAAACCATTTTCCAGGTTCTCATAACTATTAATCCTTTTTTTGGGTTTAACATCACCAGCTATGTATCCAAACCGGGGGTTTAAATGAATATATGCTCCGTTCCCACTAAATAAACAGATTAACTTATCACCAGATAGTTCGCTTAATTTTTGGTAGGTAAATTCAGTAACCACTTGTAAAGCTCTTCTGTCTTCTGGGTTCTCTACTGTATGACCTTTTTTTAGGTCAATATCAACAGATAGCATATAAGCATTGCATTTATCATACCCATCTATTTTCCAGGATTCATCTTGAAAGGTCTTAAACGGTTTGTAGTCCTGTCTAAAATAGTTAAGTGTCATGTATAGGGTTCTATCTGTCTGGGAGATTAACCTGTCATAAGCTTTGCTGTCATTACCTTGGAACATTCTCCTTTGCTGGTGGTCTTCAGAACCTTTGTAACTATACCACCCCTTACGGTCATGAACTGATGCTCTGGTATAAATTACATTGTTTCGTTTATATTCTGCTATCTCCAACAGAGTATCTTTAATGTAGGGTAATTTATAATACTCTTTGGGTGTAAACGGTACATTTATATTATCTGTTGAACTAATATTATTGAAGGAGTCCTCACTTCTTCCCCTACTTTCTTTTTTCATACACACCCACCACCAGAATTATAGGGTGTTTCCTGTTCTATTAACTGCTCCTTCAGGGTTTCAAATTCAAAATTTAACCCTGTTATTTCAGCTTCAACATCAGATTTAACCCTGGTTAGCTGGGTGAGTATATTATCCATGTAGGGTTCTGGTAGGTATTCCATCAATAATTTAAATTGGCTTATAATATCTGTGATAAGGTGGTTCACTCGGTGGGCTTCTACCTGGGTGGTGGTGTTCTGTTGTATCTGTTGTATTAATTGGGTGTTGGTTGTCTTCTGGTGCTGGGTGGTTTCTGTTGGTAAAACATTTTCCATGCTTACCACCCTTTATATTCCAGGTAAGCTTCCAGATCTTCTTCTGTTTTGTTTTTACTTAAAAAATCATCAACAGAATCCCTTATCAGCTCTGCTAAAGATACCGATATACCATTTTTATCTTTTATGGTTTCCTTTATTTTATTTAGCTGTTCGTGTTGCTTTGGTTTCAAATAGGTTACTGTATATCTGAAATTCCTTACAGTCATGGTTTACGCCTCCAATTTAGATTTTAAAAAAAGGAGTTGTTTGTGGGGGAATATAAACCATTTATATGAATATCTTAAAACCAGTTCCCTAAATTTCTACTTGGTAGTAACTTTTATATGCTAAAAACCACAGAACTAAGCATTAGTTCTGTGTGGGGGTATTTGGCTGAAGGGTGATATATTTGGTTTTTCGTTGGTGCTGGTAACACCATCGATTCCCACACATTAACTTTACTTTTTTGAAGTATCAACTCCATTTTTAATTATATATAATATCTTTAAGATTATTTAATGTAACACCATATAAAAACATTTTGATTTAATATATGGTAGGTATATATCTATTGTTTTTAATAAGAACACATCAAGTGAACTAATACTACTATTAATAGTTCTAATAACTTGATATAAACAAAAACAATTATAGATATAGATTTTTGTATAGATTTTTGTATAGATCTAAAAAAAAATGTATTGATGAAACTATTTTTTTATGATTCCCTCCCAGGTAATTCTATCACTAACGGTCTTGAATCTTCCAACTGAATTAATTTCTCTCGGTTATCTTCTAACATCTTCATATCTTTAGGTATCGGATTCCTTAACCTGGAGAAAATACCCCTATTCATATATATAGCCAACACCTTATCCTGGGTGCTTATCAAATCTTTTTGCTTACTAATTATATCGGTTGCTACTGTCAGTTTCTTCAGGACTTCCTTAACTTCAATGTTTAATTGATTGTTAGTTTTTTTCAGATCTTCCACTTCAGCTTCCAGGTGGGTTATGTCTTCCAGCTTCCCCACTACTACTTCTTCCTTATCTTCAAAGGAGTGTCCTTTGCTTATTGGGATACTCCATTGGTCATATTTACCCTTCTTATACTTCCTCACTTCAGCTTTATACAGCTCCATAATATCTTCCCCTACTACTTTTTAGGTGGTGGTAAAATTACTAACCATCAATAAAATTTCTGGTAGAACTGAAGGTGGTTTACCATCTCACCCAGATAGTTAGAATATAGTATTAAGAGTAATACTTTTTTCTGTTTTTCTTCCTGTTGGTGCTGGTGTTTCAGTTCAAAAAAATGATACCTTCTAAAGTGTTAAACTTATATAAAATACCCTACATTAAACTTAATTTTTGGGAAGTTTTTGGGAATTTCTAAAAGTGAGATTTTTACCATCAATGGAAGTGGGTTTATTATCTGACTACTTCCAACTAATTATAGATACTACTTATACTACTACCTTTTACCATCTAATTAAGAAGTGGTATAATTTAATATAACACCTTCAACTTTCAACATTTCTGTTGGCACATCACTATGAACCCAGAACAGATATTTTAAGCTAAAACCTTAACCTAAATATTACAGGTAGGTAGTGGGGTAAGTGTTAGAATAATTAAGCATTCAATCAATATAATAAAAGTTACTAAAAAAGTAGAATCAACTGGTTTTTGGCAAATACTCGGTAAGTAATACTAATTAGAATCTACCTGGGTGTTCCCCACCCAGGTAAACTAATGTTATATGTGGTCATAGTAATATTAGACAAACATTTATTAATACATTACTATTTTTTTCTAAAACACCTTACCCCGTTTTTGTATATAAAATATATAGTTCATGGAAAGTTCATGGAAAGTTCCTTTTTTACCGACTAAAAAAACTAAAAAAATTATCTGGTTGTTACTGTCATCTACTGACATTTTTTTAGTGTGCAAAAACTTACCAATAACCTGCCTTTTTTATGACTTGAAAAACTGGATTAATTCCTTTTTTTATAGGTTCATTAAATTCACTAAATACCTTTTTTATATGACTGATAAAACTGATAAAATACTGTCATCTACTGTCATAATTTAATGTGTGAGAACCTTCATAAAACCTTCATAAAACCTTTCTTTTTTTATGCAACTTGCAAAACTGGTGAAAACTCAGCATATACCTTATTTTTAAATTTCACTTCTTTATTGGTTAAATTGTGATGTTATTGTGATGTTATTGTTCGTTTTTTTAACCACTGGTAACCTGCATAAAACCTTCCAGTAATATTCCTTTTTTTTTACTCATTTAATTTTGTGCATAAAAAGTGATACCCTATTATTTAGGATAACTGTATAACTATCTTTTATTAACGGTTTGGTGTGTGGGTTGTCCTTCTTCTTACCATCACTTTTTATTCACTTTTTGCTTTTTTTGTGCTGTTTTGGTTCGTTTTTGGTTCGTTTTTTTTCACTGAAAAAATACTGACATAATTTAGTTTTTGAAACCACCAATAGCTTGCATAAAAACTGCATAAAAACTACCTTTTTTATGGACTCCCGAAACTCCCGAAACTGTAAAGATATGTAAATGTAAACACCCATTATTTCACTGAAAAACTACTGAAGTTTTACTAACCTTATTTTGTTGAATTTTTGTTGAAAAATCATAAAGGTTAATAATCTGAATTGGTGGATTTTTGGTTCGTTTTTGGTGCTGAATATTCCTTTTTTTATAGGTTGAATACACTACATTTTTTTATAGTATGTTACCTGGTAGGTGTTAGAAACTCACAGCTAATAACGGATTTCTATCTCTGTCTTTTTGATATTCTATTTCATCTTCAGTTCTGAAGGTGGGTTGTATTTCTGGTTGTAAATTTTCTAACTGTTCAATTGTCTTAACCAGCATATCTAAAATTTTATCTGACTTAACATCGGTTAAATCCCTATTCTTTAGCTCGGTTAATAGTTTCTCCTGGAGTTCACCCAGATATTTTATCTGGTGTTCTGTTGTCATTTTATGCTGTTCGTATAGGGCTTCAAGCTCCAGGTGGTGAACATTACTAACCTCATATTTAAAATCCTTATTCCATTTAATCAGGGTGGACTTATTAACTTTTATTTCATCTGCTATTCTTTGTAAACTCCAGTTCTTACCCCTTAACTCTATGAATTTCTTTTGTTTATCTATATCCTTCATATGTACCAGCTCCTTTATTTTATGTTATTGGTTACCGGTTGATTATTTCTTTAAAATCAGAAGTAACCTATATTTTTTCTTTAAAATGTAATTTAATCCATAGTTACCAAGTTACCAATATTTTATTATAATTATATAGTAGAGATTTTAATAAAATAAGGTTACTGAAATTATAACCGTTTATTTTTTGAATAAAACCTTTAAAATATTTAGTTACTGAAAAAACTTAAAAGTTACCAAGTTACCAGAAATAAAAAATGTATGAGTAGTGTACTTTTTTCCTTTTTTGTAAAAAATAAAAAATTTCTCATTTACTTTTTACCCCTTCTTTTAGTGGTAACCGGGATTTTTTTTCAAGCTCTTTGAAGGTTTTAAATATCCTGGGAATGTTTTAAATTTCCTTATTCCCCTTAAAAACCCCAAGTAACCAATATTAAACCAAGCATTATCCATTCTTATTTAGCTCTATACTCTATGCTAACCGGTTACCGTTTAAACTTTTTCCCGGTAACCACCGGTAACCGGGGTTTCGGGGCTTATGGGGTTCTATCCTTCCTTCTTTGGTATGTTCCCAGTATGGTAACCACCGGTAACCGGCGTTTTAACGGTTATAAGGTATCCTGTACTTCTTCCACCCCCTCATAAGATATTGTACGGTAGAAGCTTACCTTATCTGTTCCTATAAACTTAATAGATTTACCACCTATTTTAGTTGTTATTTTATCCCACCCTAACATTTCAGATAAAGAATTTAAACTTTCTGATAGTCCTACTTCTCGTTCAACCATTTTTACAAAGGGATAGCTTATCAGTACATATTCCTTATTTTTAATCTCCTTTGCTGTAAGCCATGATATGCTACTGGTGGAAATAACATGGTGGGCTTTTTCTGTCATGGTTACATTTATCTCGGTTAAATCTTCAGTTACAATATCTTCCTGTTTTCGCTGTCTTCCTTCATCATCTGTTATTTGAATTTTGATATTGTAAGCTCTGTTAATTTCTCTCTTTAGTAAATCTATTACCATAGTGTAAGCTTCTTCTTCTATGTCTTCTATTGTTTCAGTTTCCGTCCATTCTCTCACCCATTGGGGTATATCTAAACCACATTTAGTGTAAGCTTCTTCTAATAACTGTTCTGATAATTTCTTCCAGTCGGTTTTAAGTAGTTCCGGTTCTTCAATCATTCTTGAAGCTATAAACCCACCTAATGATTTAAGAACACTTAATGGGGCGTTATCTGTCATTGCTTTGGGTTTGTACTTGTTATTGAACTCTTCCTTCTGTTGTATGTCCTTTTTTTCATTAAATGTAAAATCTATATTCTCGAACCTGTTAGCTGTTGCTTCTTCTGAAGGTCTAAAAGTGTTTGCTGTTATCATACAGGGTGATAAAGCTGGGCTTTGTTTATATCTTGTTCCATAGTATCTTCCCCTGCATATCTGGGTGTCTATACTATTTTTTATACCTTCCATAACAGAATCATTATTCATCGCTCCTTTAGGTTCATTTACCAGGGTGGGGAATGTTCCCTGCTCCAGTACATGTCCTAACCTGGCTATGGTGGATATTTCTTCCCCACCTACTGCATGGGTTCTGTCATAAACACCCCAAACCCATAAAACAATTATTCCAAAGGTTGTTTTACCAGATTGGCTTTTACCATGTAGGAATAACCATGGAACTACATCTCCTTGCTGTTTTATACAGTAAATAAACGGTGAGATTAACCCCCACTTCAGAACATGTAAAAATTTATCCTTCTGGGTGCTGTAATATTCATCTGTTAATTCCCTTAACAACTGCAAAGCTTCTGTAAGTCCTTCCAAAGTATATTCAGGTTGATAATCAACCATCACCAGATTATCATTCTCATCTAAATAAAAACCTGGTTGCTGTATCTCTGTCTTAATTTCTGCCATGTTGTATTCTGCATATCCATTTAAAACAGCATTCAAAGTATCCGGGGCATAATATCTTGATACTATCAACCCAGATTCTCTTAAAAAAGATAGTATGTCTTCTGTTGTCATGGGTGGGGTTTTTAAAGGTTTAACTCTACTCTTTGAAATCCATGTACATTCAAATTTAGTGGGTTCACCTTCTAATGGGCTTTCATAGATACTTACCTCGGTGGGTTTGGCTTTAATTACATTGATATTGCTTTGGTTTAATTCTCCGTTGCTGTTGTATGTTATTTTAGACCGTTTTATAAGGTTTTTTTCATCATCTACCATTGTATGAACATTATCTTCCATCTGGAAAGTTTTTTTACCCTTAATAGCTTCTTTGAATTTCTGTTGGTTATGCTTACGGTGGATAAACTGCATAGGGAAGTCATATTCAAGTGGTCGCTCTGGTAAGTGGTGTTGAAGGTCTAATAATCCAACAGAAGGAAAACCAGTATAGTTAGTGTATATTCTCTCAAATCC
>CALDJM010000051.1 GCA_937899155.1 uncultured bacterium | reverse complement strand
CAGGTTTTTAGGCTTGATTAAAAAACAAACTGAATGTTGCTAAGCTTTCTAATATCTTCCCCTCTACCTTCTGTTTGTTTTTTAATCAAGCCTAAAAACCTGTACAGCAGTATTAGAAACTTACCTAAACTAAATCTTAAAAAAGGAATATCTAAGGTATAGTAGAGTCTTTTTATCTTCTCCCACAAAAGGATATATCTAGCATTGTACAAAGCTTCTTTCATAGGTAATTCCTTAATATTTTGATACTCTTCTTTAAGAACCTTTTTGAAGAAGTCTCTGTTTTTAACAACTAATAAAGCTCCTTGTGTGCAACTAATAGCTTTGTCCTGTGCAAAACTAAAGAAGAAAGCATCTGAAAACTTACCAATGCTCTCATTGTCCGTTGAGAACAGATGTGCACAATCTTCTAGAATGAATATTTTCTGTTCTGCCTGTCTATTATTATTTATATCATCAATTATATTTCTCACCTCCTGCATATTCACCATATTCCCAAAAGTATGTTGTATTAAAACAACTCTTGTTTTCAAAGAAATACTCTTCTTTAACTTCTCTAAATCCATATTCAAAGTATCTTCTTTAATATCTACAAAAACAGGTCTACAACCACTCCAGAGAATAGGTTGGAGTGTTGCCAGACATGTAAAGGGTTGGAGGACAACCTCGTCACCTTCTTGAAGATTTAGATTTTGAAAGAGGAAATACATAGCCTCTCTACCTCTGTTAAAGAGAAATATATCCTCTTTTGTCCATATGTTTTGAAAATATTTTTCAAGATTCTCTCTTGCATCATCAGTCAGTACTTTTCCATTAAGAATACCTTTTGCTAATTCAATATCTTTCTGAGTTGTGTTAGGAGTTGAACCGATAAAGATGTGCATTTTTAATATGTTCTTTCAAAATGTTTATCTATTTCATCCAATGTGAGCTTCCATATAATAGGTCTTCCGTGAGGACAGCTATATCCATTTGTACAATCTTGCAATTCATTAAAAATATTTAACATCTCTTGATATGGCAGACTTTGTCCAGCTCTAATACTTCCGTGACACGCAATTGTTGCTAATACATCCTCTTTTCGCTTCTGCAAGGATTTGGCTAACAAATCAACATCATCTTCTAAAGCAAATATTTCTAAAAATATCTTTTCAAAATTCGATTCACTGTACTCTGCAGGAATAGTTTTAAGTGCAATCCCCTCATCTTCTATCTCAAATAGAAAACCTAACTCTGCAAAGAAAGTACTATTTTCCTTTAAAAAGATTGTTTGTTCTTTAGTAAAGGAAATTTGTACAGGTACTAAGAGGTTTTGAAGCATAGAAAGATTCTTTTCTCTGTTAACAAGTTTCTCAAAATTTATTCTTTCTGCTGCAGCATGCTGATCTAATATCCATAGTCTTTCATCTATAAATTCAATAACGATATACTTATTAAATATCTGAGATATAGATCTAATATCCGAGCTATCTTCTTTTTCTGTACTCTCTTGATAGTAATTGGTCTGTTGTGTGTTTGAATATGGGACTTCTTTGAAAAGTTCTTTTGTGAAAAGAAGGGTGTCTTGTACAGAGGTTGTTTGGTTGGAAGAAGAGTAGAGGTTTGTTGGTTGAGAGTATGTCTTTCCTTTTTTAGGTGAGGATATTGAAGATTTCTGATTGAATGTGTCTCTTAAAGTTTGAAAGTCTGTTTCTTTTCTGTATGAAAGTGCTTTCTCTAAAGCATGTCTAACAGCTTCCTCTACTGCTGAGTACACTCTGTATGGATTTTCAAACCTAACCTCTTCTTTCCTTGGGTGTACATTAACATCTACAAATTCAGGTTGGATATTTATATTTATTACAAAATCAACCTTCTGTCCAAAAGGCAGATATCTAGAGTATCCTTCCATAATGGCTCGGATAATGCCTCTATCTGTGATTGGTCTATTATTTACAAAAATATACTGGGAAGCACTCCTACTTTTATGTTTAGATGGGTGAGATGCAAATCCAGAAATCTTTGTTCCAGCCCCATCATACTTAATTTCTAACATATCTTCATCAAAACTCTTTCCTAGTACATCTCTAACTCTCTCTTTTACCAATTCCCCTGCATTACTACCTGTTACTAAATCAAGACTTACAACTCTTTTACCATCTTTTTCCAAAACAAATGAGATATTTGGATATATCAAATAGTATCTATTTAACATCTCGAATATCTTTCGGTACTCTGTTGTTGCAGTTTTAAGATATTTTCTTCTAGCAGGTATGTTGTGAAAGAGATTTTCAACTTTGACAGTTGTTCCTTTCTCTTTAGCTACAGTACTAACTTCGCATGCTCCTGTTTCATTAAAAAATATAGAGTGTGCTCTCTGTTCTGCTTCGTACTTAGAATCAACTTGAACTTTCGCAACAGATGTTATTGTTGGTAAAGCCTCACCCCTAAAACCCATACTAAGCAGAGTATTTAAATCCTCGATACTATTCAGTTTAGATGTTGTATGCGATTGAAAAATCAAAGGGAGGTTTTCTTTTGGAATACCAATACCATCATCAGAAACCTCCACAAGGTCTATACCACCATTTTTCACTTTAACAACAATATTTTGTGCTCCTGCATCAATGGAATTATCAACCAACTCTTTCACAACAGATGCAGGTCTCTCTATCACCTCTCCTGCAGCAATCTGCCTTACAACCTCATCTGACAATCTGTTTAACTTTATTCCTGACATATCTACATTCTAACATATTCAGATATCTGCTAAAATATATATGTGCAAGACTTCAAGTTAGAAGCAAAATACAAAGCTTCAGCAGATCAAAGCAAAGCTATAAAACAGATTGTTCAAAGAGCTAAAGATATTCAAAGACAAACACTTCTTGGGGTGACAGGGTCTGGGAAGACTTTTGTAATGGCAAACATTATTGAGAAATTAAATAGACCATCTCTAATTATCTCTCACAACAAAACACTTGCTGCACAGCTATATGAGGAGTTTAAAGAGTTCTTCCCAAATAACTCTGTCAAATATTTTGTCTCATATTACGACTATTACCAACCAGAGGCATATGTTCCTGCAAAAGATTTATATATTGAAAAAGAATCACAAGTTAACAAAGAGATAGAGAACTTAAGATTCGGTGCAATGAATTCTGCTATAACAAGAAGAGACACTGTTGTCGTTGCTTCAGTATCTTGTATATACAACATTGGTCAACCTGAAAACTATCAAAACAGATCTTTGTCATTTTACATAGGACAACAGATTGAGCTTTCACAAATAGCTCTAGAATTAGTACAAATGAGATATGAAAGAGATACATATGATTTTACAAACGGAGTTTTTAGAATAGCTGGAGATATCATTGAAATATTTCCTCCGTATGAAGATGTATCCATTAGAATTGAACTTTTTGGGAATACTGTCGAAAGGATAGTGAAGGTAGATCCAATATCCAAACATGTATTAAGTAAGGAGAATGAAATCTTAATATTCCCTGCTACATCGCTTGTTTACTCTAAAGAGATTATTGATAGTGCAATTGGTAATATTCAAAAAGATTTACAACAGAGAGTTACTTTTTTAAGAAATATTGGTAAAGAACTAGAAGCACACAGGCTTGAACAGAAAACAAATTATGATATTGAGATGCTTAGGGAGGTTGGATATTGCAAGAGTATGGAAAACTACAGTATATATTTTGATGGTAGAAAATCTGGAGAGCCACCCTACACTCTTCTTGACTATTTTCCTGAAGATTATCTTCTTTTTATCGATGAATCACACATTACAATCCCACAGATTGGTGGTATGTACAATGGTGATAAGGCTAGGAAAGATAATTTAATTGAATATGGATTTAGATTACCAACAGCTAGAGATAACAGACCTCTGAATTTTGAAGAATTCAGAAAGAAACAAGGTAATACTCTGTATATCTCAGCAACACCAGCACAGTGGGAGTTGGAAGATAGTAATATGCAGATTACAGAGCTTCTAACAAGACCTACAGGCTTGCTAGACCCACATGTGGAGGTTAAACCAACAGAGAATCAGATAGATGATGTAATTGCTCAAATAGAGGCTTCTGTTAAGAAAAAACAAAGAGTACTAATTACAACACTGACTAAAAGATTTGCTGAAGACTTAACTACATACCTAAAAGACATAGATATTAAAGTTCAATACCTTCACTCTGATATAGATACTGTTGAAAGAGTGGATATTTTAAGAGACCTAAGATTGGGTGAGTATGATGTCGTCATAGGTATAAATCTTCTAAGAGAAGGTATTGATTTACCCGAGGTATCTTTAGTCCTTATCCTAGATGCCGACAAGGAGGGCTTTTTAAGGTCTAAGACAAGTCTTGTGCAAACAATTGGTAGAGCAGCTAGACATGTGGAGGGTAGGGTCATTATGTATGCAGACCAAATTACAGAAAGCATGAAGTATGCATTAGATGAGACAAATAGAAGAAGACAATATCAAGAGGAGTACAACAGAAAGCATAATATTACACCTAAAAGTATTACAAAAGAAATTAGAGCAAGGTTAGTAGAGAAAGAGGATCAAATAGAAGAAGTAGATTTGGATATTGAGAAAATGGATATTAAGCAGAAGAGATTGCTAATAAAAGAGTTAAATGAACAGATGTTAATTGCTGCAGATAGGTTGCAGTTCGAAAAGGCCTCACAATTAAGAGATAGGATTAGAGATATTAATTTAAGTATGTAAAAAATATGAGGATTAAATATTTAGTAAATGGGAAATATCCTAAAGCTGAGAGTTTTAATGAGTTCATACAGAAAGAATTCCCTCAGCTATTAGAAGAGAAAGAACCTCAACTATATCTTGTGGCTGGAGGAGATGGTAGTATGCTACATAGTATTCAAGAGAATATTGAAAAGGGAATACCTTTTTTAGGTAAAGCTCATGGTACTGTTAATTTCCTTATGGATGATAAGGTAAGTGTAGATGTGTTTCAATCTCATGCCATTGCAGCATATCTCGATGATAAGAAGCTTGGTGAGGCTGTTAATGATGTTATATTAGGAGATGAGATTATGAACAACCACTATTTTAATCTCTCTACTGAAAGTTGTGATTTTAAAGATTTTGAATTTAGAGGTTCTGGTCTTTGTATTAGCACCCCTATTGGCTCTACTGCTTTCAATTACAACAATAACGGAATGATGCTTCCTTTAGATTCGGATCTTTTGTCCATAACGGGTGTTGTTTGTAATAAGCAGATTAATGATATTATTCGTTTTGAAGAGGTTTTAATAAAAGCTAATGGTGTTAGAATATATCTAACAAATGTTAAATCTGATGTGTTAGAAGAGGGCTCAGAGCTTGTTTTAAAGAAAGGTTCTAAGATTAAGATAGCATTTTTAGATAAGGGTGTGTTTTTAAGAAAAAGAATAGAGATGGGACATAGGTTTAGGAAGTAGCTGTTAGGAGTTCTTCTCAATCCATCTATTATCTACTATGAGAGTATGTATTGATTCTTGACGGTATTTTTAAAAATATATGTTAAAATTTTAGAATTTATTATATAGTTACACTATGCAAAGAGGTGTATTACAACTAACAAGAGAAGAAGTATTAGCACTATACCAAGCCTTTCATTGGGATAGTAACGGTCATAGCATTGTAGCTTCCAAACTACAGTATGCATATGAAAACCTCATGGATATTAATGATATCTTTGTTTCTGAAGATGATTTAGATCTTCTACTTGATGATATTGCTCCTGTTGATTCAAACAATACAATATTACAAAATGCATTTAACAAGATCGGAGATTCTTTAAGACAATTAAGGGGGATTCATTAATACATAACTACTTCTATTATACCAAAAACAGTACTTTTAGTCTATGTATTTCTGGTTGCGGGACATGGATTCGAACCATGATTCTCGGCTTCAAAGACCGGCATCCTACCATTAGATGATCCCGCATTTTCGGATAGATTATACAATATATACCATATTAAAAGAAATGATATACTATTTCTACCCGTATGTTTGGTAGAAGAAAACAGAAACAAAATATAAGAGATACAAGAGGTATATATATGCCCCAGAGAAAAAATCCTAGACCTAAGGTGCAAAGAAAAAGGTCTGTAGGTATCTTTTCAAAAGGTTCTAAAACAACTCGAAGAAAGAGGTTTGAATGGAGTAAATTAAAGAATATTACTTTGGTTCTTTTTATAATACTTCTTGTAGTTGCTCTGTTTGTTGTGTTAGTTTTTGCTGTAATTAGGATGAGAGAAAACAAAGGAGCTGTCAGTAGTGAGAATGTCATAGGAATGAAAGATATTCCTGCATATCCTCAATCCCAATTTATTTTCAAAAACGAAATGAATGAAAAAAGTGTTTCCAATTTTGTTAGTAGTGGCAACTCTGCATACCGTCTACCCAATCAAACAAGAGTATCTGAAGTATATGACTTCTACAAAAAGCAACTCCCGAAGCTAGGTTGGGAGCTAGTACTCTCTGTTCCTGTTGGTTCTGAGGGTATGAAAAGTGGTGAGTATTGGGTTAAAGATGTAGAAGGAGTAAGAATATTTTCTAAATTCAATGATATTTGGTACGAAACAGTATCTGTTGAAGAAGCAAAAAATGGTTTAAGTGAAAGAGTTAAGAAAGAGATAGAGAGAGACCTTTTGTTGGTTGATGAAGATGCTCAAGAGCTTCTACCTGACTTCCCTTG
>CALDJM010000050.1 GCA_937899155.1 uncultured bacterium | reverse complement strand
TCTATTTCATCTATGATTGCGACTCCATTGTATTTGAGGGCTTTAAGTATCTTTGTCATTAAGAAGAAAATACTCTGTGTCCCCCTTGATTCATAGAGGAAAGGAAGCTTTTTATCTCCATGAGAGGTTGTATGTACACCTGATACCATATAGTCGGTAAATGCACTTCCTTTCTTTACTTCTTTTTCTATTTCTATACTAGTTAACCCCAAGTCAAAATTCTTCATAACATCAAGAGTCTTCTCTTTTATCTCTTTGTCTCTTTCATATGATTCAAAGGCATCTATTTGGTAAGGAATGATATTGTGTTGTCCAATCTCATTTATATTAGTGTAGAAATTGTTGAAATATTCTATGAGTGTATTGATTACTTCTATATCGTAGAGAGATTTTAGAAATGGGATAAAGGAGATATCTTCTCTAATTCTTGGCAATATTGATGGTTTAAGATTTTTAAAATACCTCTTGTTTAATTCTAATATATTATCTTTCTCCCTTTTGAAGAGAGTTACAGGCTGTGCTCCTTTTTTAATCTCTTTTACGATTAATATTTCTTTGTTTACACTGTTTTCTTTTAATACCAATTTGTATGTAAATATGTTTTCTTTAATCTCAAAAACTATTTCAATATTGGTAGGTTTCTTGTTATTGAAGAAATTACTATATGGAATGAATATATTCTCTACATTACCATTTCTATTTAGATTTGTGAGAAAGTATCCAAGAAATCCAAAGAGTCTAATAACATTAGTTTTACCAGAAGCATTTGCACCTATGAACGATGCTACTTTAGTTATCTGGTCTCCTTTGGGAGAGTTAAAGTAATCATAGGAATCTTTTTTGTTTGCAGTAAAATCAATTTCTTGTCTCTCTTTAAAGGAGTAGAAATTGTCAAATGTTATACTTCTAATCATAAGTTTTGTTAATTTTGTAAATATTATACTTATCTAAACTAAGTATACAGAAAAGAGATAGAGATTGCAAGTTGCTACAAATTGTTGTAGTAAACACTAAAGTAATACCCTCTTAAATTGTGTATAATGAACTCATGGATGTAGAACTTTCACCTAAACAGAAAAAGGTAGTAGATAGTATCTTAGATTGGTACAAGAGTAAGAAGACTCAGTATGTGACTCTAGGTGGATATGCAGGTACTGGTAAGACTACCCTACTTGGTCATCTTGGGAATATGTTGCATAGGGAGTATAAAGGGATTTCAATTGCATATTGTTCATTTACTGGTAAGGCTTCATTGGTATTGAAAAAGAAATTAGAAGAGAGTAAGTCTTTAGCTCCTTCTGATTACATAGGTACTATTCATAGATTGATATACAAAGCTATTGTAGATGAGGATGATAATATCATCGGTTGGGAGAAGATACCTGTTGATTCATTTGAATATGATTTAATTGTCGTAGATGAAGCATCTATGGTTTCTGAGGATATATGGAATGATTTACTTAGTTTTGAAAAACCAATTCTTGCTGTTGGAGACCATGGTCAGTTACCACCTGTTGAGGGTAAATTTAACCTCATGGCTTCCCCTATGCTTCGTCTTGAGGAGATATATCGTCAAGAGAGAGGTAATCCAATTATCATGGTTTCAGAGCTAGCAAGAAAGTATGGAGACATCCCTGTTATGGAGTTCTCTTCTACTGTTAGGAAATTTAGTAAGGAAGATGAGAACCTTCAAGAGTTTCTTTCAGAGAAGTTGTCTGGATATGATGAGAATATGATGGTACTGGTGGGATACAATCATACGAGGGTGAAGTTAAATAACGGGATTAGGCAATTTTTAGAATTTGATAGTCCAAAACCTCAAATAGAAGACAGAGTTATATGCCTAAGAAACAATGCAGAGTTAGGAATATTTAACGGTATGTTAGGTACAGTTCAATCAATTGAGAAGAAGAATTTAGCAGATATGCTTGAATACTATGATGTTGATATACAGTTTGATGGAGAGGATAACCTATTCCATGGGAGTATGTCTGCTGAACAGTTTGGTCAGAGAGAAACTATGAGGAATATTGGTAGAGAGATAGATCTTTTTGATTTTGGTTATGCTTTAACTGTGCATAAGGCACAGGGTAGTCAAGCTGAGAAGGTTATACTTTTTGAAGAGAGATTTCCTAAGATGGATGATGATATGTGGAGGAGATGGTTGTATACAGGTGTTACTAGGGCTGTTAGTGAGTTGTATATTGTTGGGAGGTAGAATATCATGTTATTTTAGAGAACATTCTGCTATACTAGAAATCATGGATAAACCTAAGAGGACATTAAACAAACAAGAAGGGGAACTATTTCAACGAGCTGTTGCTTTTACAATCTCTGTTGCAGATAAATACAAAGATGACAGAGCATATGAAGCCGCTTTAGTAGGTCTTTATGTAGGGTTAAAAGCTTATACAGATAACGAACACACATTTAACTTGGAAACATACTTACATTGGTTTGTTAAAACATCTATAGAATACGAGTTGGGGTACAAGAATAAGGATACAAAAATTTGGGGAGAGAAAAAAGAAAGTGCAGGGGAAAAATAAATTCTTATTTCTCCCCTGAGGGTAGCTGTATTGTTGTTATTTATCGTTTACCTTACTTTGCTTGTGTGTCTGTTTTTGAGTCACGATCTCGATCAGAAAGTTCCCCAAAAGGTGAGCCAGCATCTTGGTAGTCATTGCGTGCCTGATGATGAGCGGCACCAAAGTTTCGTTCATCAGAATCACCGTATTGCTGTTGATTCCATTTTGCTAAATCTTGGTTTGTGTGAGTCGTTTGTTGTTTCTTATTACCTGGACCCATTTCAATCTCCTTCTTTTTTTGATTTCTAAAAGAGCAACATTACAACTTCCCTGTTGGAATTGTAGCAAAAAAACCTGAAAAGTACAACACCATATATCTTTTATTACACCTACGAGTCTTTTCTATTTTAATTCTACTGAGTTTGTTTGTATAATCAAAATGTGATAATACAAAACAATAGAGAAGAAAGTTTAATTACAGAAGCAGCTAAGATATCTGTAGAGATACTATCTAAGCTTGGAGATATGGTTAAGGAGGGTGTAACTCCTCTTGAGATTGATATGTATGCAGGTGAGCTTTGTATGGAGTATAGGGTGCATCCTTCATTTAAGAGAGTTAAGGGGTATGATTTTAATACATGTATTTCTGTTAATGATGTAGCTGTGCATGGTATTCCTAAGGATATTCCACTTAAGAAAGGTGATTTAGTATCTATTGATTTTGGGGTTGTGTATAAAGGGATGTATACGGATCACTGTTGGACTTGGAGTGTTGGTAAGGCAAGTAAGGAGAATATGAAATTGCTTCTTGCAGGTAGGAAGGCTGTTGAGAATGCACTAACTAAGGCTGTTGTAGGTAATAGAGTTGGGGATTTGGGGTATGAGATGGAGAAGGAAGCTTTAAGGAATGAGTTTAATACTTTGAGCGTATTTGTTGGCCATGGTATTGGGAAAGGTTTGCATGAAGATCCTGAGATTCCTGCTTTTGGTGAGAAAGGGAAAGGTGCCCTTTTAGAAGATGGTATGGTTATATGTATTGAGTGTCAGGTCGTTGATGATGTTGATGATATTAAGACGGATATTGATGGTTGGAGCGCAAGAACAATTAATGGTGGTAATGCTGTTATGTTTGAATATATGGTTATTGTTAGGAAAGACTCCCCTACTATATTAACAAATACATTGGATTGGGGTATTGAGAAACTGTAAGATTGATTAATTACCCATTTTTATGGTATAATATTATAGGCTATGAATAATAGTCTACTGCTCATTAAAAAGGTTTAATCTATCTCCAAAAGGTTTTAATAACGGCATAGAGCTATTTATTTCAGTATAGATGTCTGTATTGTCGTTATTAACACTAAAAAATATTCCCATTATGGGAAAAGGAGAATAAAATGAAGAAAAATATTGAGTTGATTGTAGTAGGAATTGTTGTCCTAATAGCGGGGCTTGTAATTTCGATATGGGGGAAGAAAGAACATAATATCCCTTACGAAAGGATAACTTTCGTACAAATAGAAGGCCCTTATATAGGATCTTACTACATAACCAGAACCAACCTAGGTCAGCAATGGCAGGAGTACGGGGAGTGGGAATCCACCTTCTTACAAGACACAACAGTGTGTTTTGGCTACTTCTCCATAAATGATCATGCAACCTTCCGTCATGATGACAATCATGAGTGGATACCAACCAAAAAAGCAGGCAGAGATTGCCTAAAACTAGTAAAAAAAGATTAGACCTTGGAAGAGGACCGCATACTAGAGCTAATGCTCAACATTTAATATGTTTGTATGTGGTTCCTCTCCAATCTTCCTACGCAATTTCATATATATGATAAAATAGATAGATTAATCTCTCTTTCATCATGCATATGAATAAAGAAATATATGATATCGCAATAATTGGTTCAGGACCTGCAGGATTAAGTGCAAGTATCTATGCAAGTAGATATAAATTAACAAACATTGTATTTGGAAAAGTATCTGGTGGGACCATAACAGAGGGGCATAAGATATGTAACTATCCAGGATATGAGGATATATCAGGAATGGAATTAGGTATGAAGATGTTTAATCATGCTAAGAAGGAAGGTGGGCAAACCTCAACAGAGAGTATTGTTGATATTAAGAAAGAAGAAGATGTTTTCAAGTTACTGACAGATACCAACAAGGAGTATTTTAGCAAGACATTGTTACTTGCAACAGGAACAGAGAGAAATGAGTTAGCTTTAGCTAGTGGAGGTAGGTATTTAGGTAAGGGTCTTTCATATTGTGCTACATGTGATGGTATGTTCTACAGAGGAAAAACAGTTGCTGTTGTTGGTGGGAGTAGTTCTGCAACTATGTCTGCTGTTATGCTTTCTGATCTTGCAGAGAAGGTGTATATCATATATCGAGGTGAGGAGTTAAGAGGTGAGCCTGCATGGGCTGAGCAAGCTAAGTCTACAGAGAATGTTGAGGTGATATACAGTACTGTTGTAAAAGAGTTGTTTGGAGAGGACCGATTAGAGGGTGTGAAGCTTTCCACCCCTTACAAAGGCTCTGAGGAGCTCAAAATTGAGGGGCTTTTTGTTGAGATTGGTTCGCAACCTAATATTGCTTTGGCCAATGAACTTGGTGTTGAGGTTGATGATTCTAACTATATTATTGTAGATAAGGAACAGAAAACAAATGTTGAGGGTGTTTGGAGTGCAGGGGACTGTACAACGAACTCTAATCAATTCAAACAGGCTGTGGTCGCTGCTGGTGAAGGAGCAATCGCTGCAAGTTCCATATACAGATATCTGAAAAGCCTTGCCTAGGCAAGGCTTTCCTTAAGAATATTTTAATCTTAGGATTATGTTCCTAACAAAAGACTTTCTGAGTTTTTGCATTGTTATAGTGTCACTTCTATGAGTACATATGTAAGAGTTGCTTACTTAAAAAACCTCCCAAACCAATGAATATATCAGTTATTAACAAATTCTGAATGAAGGCCAGGCCTAGGCCTGGCCTCAGTTAAGAATGTTTTAATCTTTTTGATTATGCAGATAACAAGTGGCTTTCTTAGCCATATGTGTCAGTTAGAATATTGTTTTTTGAGCAGAAGCACAGAGATACACAGAATTTGACATTTCAAAAAGCCTTATGAATCAATAGATATGTGAGTTATTAACAAGTTCTGAACGAAGGCAAGGCCTAGGTCAGGCCTGTTGAGAGTTTACAAAGTCGACCCACTCTTGGAGGTAGTTAGAGCTTGACCAGTATTTAGGATCCCCTACATTAAACTCTATCCGACCACCATTCTTTTCAATTGTATCGTATTCTGGAATATTCTCTCTGGCTGTTCTGTCTCCACCTTTTGTGAAAACATCAGGCTTGATTATATCTACTGCTTCGACACAATCATTTCTTGTTGTGCTGTTATATATCACAACATAATCTACCCCCTTAATACCATCTACAATCCTTGCTCTGTCTAGCTCTGCCATAAAAGGTTTACCTTTTTTAGTAACAGCTCTTTGATCTCCATCAACAATTACAACCAAAACATCACCAAACTTCTTTGATTCCATAAGGCAGGATACATGTCCCGGATGAATTGGATCGTAAAAACCTGATGTACAAACAATCTTCTTTCCTTTGAGCTTTTCATCTCTTAACTTAGGGAAATCTTCTAGAGGTATTATCATATTTTTAAAATGACAACTTAATTAAGTATCTTACCTACCCTACTGAGAATTGTCAAAAATTTTGTAATAAGTCTTGTAGTATTTTTCTACATATTCACTTTGGTTGGTCTGCTGGGATATAACTCCAAGAGGGTCTAAATTATCAAACTATGAG
>CALDJM010000049.1 GCA_937899155.1 uncultured bacterium | reverse complement strand
AGCTGCACCAAACCTTGCCCATTCAGTCTGTGAACTCATTGCTGAAGATATTGCATCTTTTGCGAAACCAGCCATATAAGCACTTGCAGCACTCATAGCAACCCCTACACCAAGCTTAACACCATTCATACTACTACTAAGCTTCTTGGTAGTGGCGGTTACATTGTCCTTTGCATTGAATATTATTAGTACATCTTCAGCACTTACCATTTTATCATAACCATATTTTTATTTTGTTTTCTCTAATTCCTTCTCATACTCTTCTTGTTGCTCTTGTTCCGCAACAATGATTTGGAAATACTTATTAATTAACAATTTATAATCCGGAGTGAACTTCTTACGGAGAACCGTACTAATAGGTACACCTAAATGTTTAGACACCCGGAAGTAGCATTCCCCCATAATGGTATTATTCATCTGGAAATAATTGTGTATTATCGGTATTATTCAAACCAAGAATATCTAATAGTTTCACATATAAACTAATCTTAATCGTGAAAGGTATTTTACTCCAGAAATGTTTACGCTTCTCTATATTGCCATCAAAATCAGGGGGTGTGAGTTGATAAGCGAGGAATGTTAAAATTTCATCTGATTGATCCTCTATATTATCACTCATCACTCTATCCTGTATATCCTTCATTATATTCTCTTCTTCCTGTGTTAATTGTTTACCCTCAAGGTTTTTCTGATTAATTCTTTGTTCATTACTTGTTAGGTTCATGTAGATTTCTTGGTGTTGTTCTGTCATTTTAACGGCTAAACTATCCTCTAAAGGTGCAACATTAAAGTACATATCCCGTGTTACTCCATTATAGGGGAATCTTAAATGTAATTCTCGATTTTCGATTTCATCAAGGAAGTTTAGGAAGTCTTGTTCAGTTTTGATTTGTTTATTGAATGCTTCTTGGGATTCAACGATTTCATCAGCCTTAATATCGTTTGTGTATTGTCGGTATCGTGCGAGTAATTCTTTTAAATCATTTAATTCTTCCTCATTTAAACTTTCATGATTACGGCACTTATTAGCTAATCCTTGTTCATACTCACTTAATTGACTTAAAGGTAATCGTTCACATTCTAATGGGAATTTTACTTCTAATAAGTGTTGGTTTAAACCATCGAGTTCATGTTCTATTCTTTCTTGTTTACGTTTGTTTTCTGCTTGTCTTTTGTTTTGTTTACTACTCATAAATTATCACACCTTAATATTTTGTTTAAAAAAAAAGTAGCAGTAAAATTTAATGTTACTACTAAAATAATATATTCACTTTTATGTTGTTATCATATTCAATGCTTCACCCTTAATACTGACTTTGTCCCCTTTACTAGTTTCAGTATCAAACTCACTTAACATACAATTAGTTAAACCATCCTTAAACACTAAATCCCCACCTGGTAGGAAGTTATATGTATCAATTTGGAAACCAGTTTTATCTTTTATATCCTCAACCCAAAGATCATTTAGGATATCATCTTTATCAATGATTTCGGATGCTTCAAAACTGTACTCCTCATCGGACACTTTCCATGCTACCCCTGTGAGTTTGCAGGTTGCGGTTACTCTTTCAAGTTTCCGTTTTCGTGTAATTTTAAAACTGTCAACGTAGAGTTCCACTCCTTTAATACGGAATACGGCTAAGTCATAAGTTGTTGGTACTTCATTTGTTTTTGTTTCAGTATAAGCCATCTAATTACCTCCATTATAGTTATAGTTCATCTGCTACTGTTGCGTTCGGTTGACTAACATACATTTCAAACTCAATCGCAAGGGTACTGTTGACTGGTTTGCATGATCCATTTACGAATAATGTGTATGGGTCTTCATCGGATTCGGTTACGGTTACACTGGTACCTGTCATCATGTTTCCTTTATCGATTTCAGTATTTATTAGACTGTTAATGTCGGTTTGAAGGAATTGTAGGTTGGTTGCTGTTTCGTTTCGTTTGATTTGCTCCCAACAAGTATCATAAATGTCTCTGATGAGGTAGTCAGTGTTTCTTCTTGCATGGAGTCCTGCATCATTTGGTCGTTCTTGGTCATCCTTCGCCCATGATGTGCTTACTGCTAAATTTATTTTTGGGTAGAAGTTTCCTCGTATCATTTCATCCTTGTTGAAGATTACCCCTGCATTTTGTAAGGCATTTGCCTCAGTACGAGTTCTTTCCTTAAATGTTCCCGCGTTTACACTACGATACACAGTATAACCTGGTTCCTCATAGTAGGGGGTTAAACTTATTTTTGCTACGGTTTTACCGAAGAGTAATGGTTCGCATAATCCTATACGGCTTCTTTGTATACTCTTAGCTTGTGTATCATCAGTTAATGCTATTAATTGTGCATCAGTTGCCCCATACTTAGTTACATATGCTACTCTAAGATTTCCGTATTCAGCTTGAGTGTTAAGATTAGTATTAATTGCTTCGAGTAAATCTAGGAAGGTTTCACTTTCCTCAATTCCAATATAGACTTCTACTTCTACTTCAGATTTCTTTGTTATGGAGGTCATTGCAGTTGTCCAATTCGCATCGGTGGGTGCAGTACCCATATCGATAACGTAGACATAGGGCATTCCTTTATCTGCGACTTTTAATCTTGCTCCTTCCTCAAAGTATTGTTTAAGGAATTCAAGTAAGGGATTATCGTGTAGTGTTTCAGGTTCGGGTCCTACTCCTCCATTCGCTACTGATTTTTTGGCTTGACTATAATTTTTAAATTTAATAATTTTTGTAGGGTCACCTGTAGCTGATGAAGATTTACCTATAATGATTGGTATCTGACTACCATTACCGATTAGGTTCTCATTGGATTCTGCTTCTTTGTAGATGACTCCTGGTGTTACGTTTATGCTCATTCTTCTCCTCCTATGAAGTCAGTTATGAGTTTAGTGAATTCTGTTTGGTTCATGCTTGGTGTTAAATCTAGTACTCCATTGTTAATTTTTTCGTATTCGTATTGTTGTAGGAGTCCTGCTTTACTTAGTGCTCCTACAATAATGTACTCTGGTGTACTGGATTGTTTTGTTAAGTTTATTAGTGTTTGTTTGGGTTCTTTCGCCTTTCTTGGCATAATTAATCATTCCTCCCAATATATATAAAAATAGTTAATAAATTAAAATTATGAAAAAAAGTTTTTAAATGTATTTGAATTTTATATCTGTACTTATGGTTCCACCTAAATAGTGATAAGTGTAATATGTCATGGTTACTTGGATTATAGTTCTTAGGAGTGGTGGTGTGTTGTCGATTTCATCTTGATTAAAACCTTGACTCACATTAACTGTTACTGGTTGAATGTAATACTTTTGTAATATGCCCAAGTACTTGTAAGTGGTTGGATTTGGACATTGTCCTTTTACTGTATGTCTATTAGTTATAGTGGTTACTGGACAAGCTTCATTAATAGTACTGCATTCCCCATCAGAGTAATTACAACATTGAGTATAATAATCATTTAATAAGTGTTGGAATTCAAGATGTATTTGTTTAACTATACTATCCCTTTCCTCTTCACTGTCACACCATACATTAACTTGTAAACTTGATTCGTAAGTGTCACGACGGACTTGTTGAGGATACAACTTATCAGGTTTACTACTATCGTATTGTGGGTGAGTAGATGGTAATGGTAATTGATAATCTCCCATATAGGGTTGGCCTTTATCACTATTCGCAGTTTGGGTAATTGTGATGCAGGGTTTCTCATCCAATGGTTGGTATCGTGTTAGTACTGGTACATCAATACCATTAACACTTATTTTACCATTAAGTAAAGTATATAATGCTTCTTCCATCAATTGCATTATAAAATCCCCTTCTTCTTCAAAGTCACGAGTAATGCTTTCTTATAAATATTCTCCTTATCAATCCTTTCAACTACTCGTGATGGGTAATCATTTGGACTCATCTTACTTGTACCAAATACAACATAAGGCCAATATTCAGTATTATTCT
>CALDJM010000048.1 GCA_937899155.1 uncultured bacterium | reverse complement strand
AATCACAGAAGATATTAAATATGTATGAACCAAGGCCAGGCCTAGGCCTGGCCTCAAGTAATTAATTCTTAATATACTTGAACAGATTTGCACAACAATGTATACTTTCAGTAGTTTAATTTTATAACTTACTTAAATGGCAGAAGTAAAAAATGCTAAGAAAGTCTATACACTAGACGAAATAAAGTTCAACGAGGAGAATAAAACCATGGCTATTGTCTCATGGATTTCTATCGTAGGTATCATTATGCTCTTTGTTGAGAAAAAAGATCTTTTTGTTAGGTATATTGGTGCACAAGTAGCAATCCTTGGTGTTGCAAGTTTAATCTTGCCCCTTATTCCTGTAATAGGTTGGGTTGTAGGTCCATTCGTTGCTTTAATAATGTTTATTACTATGATTATAGGAATGGTGAAAACATCAAAGGGCCAAAGATTTGACCTTCCACTAATCTCAGATTTAGCTCTTAAGCTAATGAGTGCTATTTAAGACTTTTTATCAATCTTAATGGGAAATGAAAGGGGAGAGAAATCTTCCCTTTTTTTTATTTACAATCCTTATCTTACAGGAAAAACATTGCTAACTATTTCTTCTTAAGTTCTAACCCTAGAATATCCAAATCTTTCTTTTCGACCCTTCTTGGAGCACCTGTCATAGCCTCTCTTGCATTCTGTTTTGGAAATGCATAAACCTCACGAATATTTTCGACATTAAAAAGCACCATCATTAACCTATCAAAACCAACAGCAAAACCTCCATGAGGTGGTGCACCATACTCGAAAGCTGAAATCATATGTCCAAACTCCTCTCTAGTTTCCTCTTCTGTATATCCAACAACTTTGAAAGCTTCTATAAATGTTTTAGGATGATGGTTTCTAATCGAACCACTAGCTAGCTCATATCCATTACATACCAAATCGAATTGCTCTGCCATTATCTCTCCAGGTAATTTACTCTTCAAAGCAGACAAACCTCCTTGTGGCATGGAGAAAGGATTGTGACCAAAATCCCATTTTTTGCTATCCTCATTCCATTCATACATAGGAAAATCAACAATCCAAGCAAAAGCTAATTCTTCTGAATTTTTCAAATTCAAAAGATCTCCCATTTTACTCCTTATCAAACCTGTAAGTTTAGAAGAGTTAGTATAGTTATCAGCAATGGCAAAAATAGTTTGGTTTGTACCAACAGTATAACCAGCTTCTTTTGCCTTATCTAAAACTTTCTGTTGTATATCTAATGAGAAATGCTCTGCAAGATGACCCTTTAAACTACTATCCTCAACAGCAAAAACGGCTAAGCCCTTAGCACCTTCTTTCTTCATCCAATCAGTCAACTCTTCAATTTCTTTCTTTGAAAAAGTCTTATCTACAAGAACTGCTTTAACACTCTCTACATCTTCAAAAATTCTCATTCCAGACTCTTTAAATTCAGAAGTCAGGTCAAAAAGATGCATTTCAAATCGCAAATCTGGCTTATCTGTTCCGTATTTTTCAATAACTTCTGTGTATTTAATCTTAGGAAACCTATACTGTTTAATCTTTTTCTCTGTTAATTTGCTAACAACTTCTTTAAAATACGGTTCTGAAAGGTGAAAAAGCTCATCTCGTGTGATAAATGAACACTCTGTATCAATTTGGTAGAATTCTCCAGAATGACGGTCTGCTCTAGGATCTTCATCTCTAAAGCATGGAGCTATCTGGAAATATTTATCTACTCCACCTACCATTAACAACTGTTTGTACTGTTGTGGTGCTTGAGGTAATGCATAGAAATTTCCTTGATGAATCCTACTAGGTACCAAATAGTCTCTAGCACCCTCAGGTGAACTTACTGTTAGCAACGGTGTTTGAATCTCAACAAAACCATTATCTGAAAACCACTCTCTAGTTGACATCATAAGGTCATGTCTGTTTTTTATTATATCCCTGACACTCTTTCTTCTAATATCTAAATATCTGTACTTGTATCGTATGTCTTCAGACACATCGAAACCATTACCATCTAAAGGAAATGGTGGTGTAAGGGACTCATTTAAAACTGTAATCTCTGACACCTGAACCTCTATATTTCCTGTTAACATCTTTTCATTCTTAAAGCCCTCTTCTCTTTCAACTACCGTTCCTAACACCTCAACAACATACTCTAGACCGACTTTCTCAGGAATATCTGTCTTTTCTTTATCCAATACTAATTGTATGACACCTTCCCAGTCTCTTAAATCTATGAAAACAAGAGAGCCATGATTCCTTATCTTTGCAATCCAGCCCTGAATCATTACTTCGCTTCCTATCTTATCCAAACAATCAGAAGTAAGGCTTCTTGTTGGTTTCTGAATCTCTTTTTTTATATTTGCTTTATCTTGCTTCATATAGGAGTTTATTATAATTCTTTTATATATTAATGTACATAGTCACTTGTTTGTTATAATGCTAATGTGATAAAATCACAAGTGCATTCGGGGAGTAGTTCAGATGGCTAGAACGCTGCATTTGGGATGCAGAGGTCGCAGGTTCAAGTCCTGTCTCCCCGACTTTACTATGTATATATGAAAACACTTCATTACATAATAAATTACACTTCATATATTCTTTTATTAACACCTTTTCTTCTCATATATCTATCCATAAGAGAGAAAGTTTGGAAAAGAAAAAGCATTCTTCCTAAAATACTCATAATCATATTAATATTGATAAATCTCATTGGTATCTATGCAAGGGTTGTAGAACCCAATATAGTTTTAGTAAAAGAAAACAAGATAGATGTAGGTTTTAAAGCAAAAATTGTACTCATAGCAGACCCTCATATAGGGGTATATAACTCTCCTGATTTCTTAAAAAAGGTTGTTAGAAAAATTAATGAAATACCGGATGTGGATTTTGTTGTGATTGCAGGGGATTTAACATATGTACCTAAAGGAGATTTAACAAAACTACTCTCACCTCTAAAAGATATCAGATATCCAACATACACAATATTAGGAAATCATGATGTTGGATCCCCACCTCCAGATATGAGAAAAGAGATTAGGGCTGCTTTTAAGGATTTAGAAATGCCTCTGCTTGAAAATGATACTGTATATTTAGAAAAAGAGAATATAACTCTAGTAGGTTTAAAAGATTTGTGGGTAGAGAAAGATAAATTCTCTTTTCTTAATGGGTTAAAAGAAGAACAAAATGTTGTTGTCATAGCACATAATCCAGATAGTGTGTATGAATACAGGAAAAACAATATTGATTTGACACTATCAGGACACACACACGGTGGGCAAATTAGAATACCTTTTGTATATCAGCACTTTAT
>CALDJM010000047.1 GCA_937899155.1 uncultured bacterium | reverse complement strand
CCTGAGCTTCCTTTAACGACTCAAAGTTTTTAGGAACACCTAAACTCTTAAAATACTTAGTTGTTGAAAGAAACCCAACTCTGTTAGCAAATGTCTCTGAAATTCTTGATGTCAAAACTCCTGTATCCATGAATGCTCTAGCGACCTCTCGTGCTTCTTTTCCTTTCTTCTTTCTCTTTAGCTCGTGGGAAACAAGTATCTGTTCATTGATATTGACAACTTTTCTTCCACTAATTGCTTCAATACTTTCTTCAACCTCTCCTCCAAAAAGGTTTTTAGCTAGTCTGATACCATGCTTAATACTCTTCACTTCAATATCTTTCACTTTTTCCAGCCTCCATCTTAATCCTGCCTTGTTAGCTACCTGTATACCAAGCCCAGGTCTTGCATTTAATTCAAATACAATGGGACCCTTCTCTGCATCGAGGGCAATATCTACACCGATATATCCTAATTTAGAAACTCTTTGACACTTCAGAGCTATTTCCAGAATATTATCCCAGTTGGGAATATGTATTCCTCTTAATACCTTGTTTGTTCTTAAATCTTGTGTTGTTTCAATATCTTCGTATGTATCGGTAAAGGGGGAAGAGGTATTCATTTGCATAGAGTAGGTGGTAATACCTGTTGCAATATCAATTCCTGTACAAATTGCTCCTGAATGAAGATTTGCTGTACCATTAGACCTTTTAGTCGGAATTCTTGTCATCGCCATAATGGGAACACCATTAAAACAGATGACTCTGATGTCAGGAACACCTTTGTATGAATACTGCTTAAGTAGTGGGTCTGTTTTAACTCTTTCCTCTATTATTGCAATATCTTTCTTGTTACCCATTGAAAACCTACCTTCAAGTATATTTTCAATGTGTAGTATGATGTCATTTTTGGTCATAATGCTTCCATTTGGTCTAATCCATGCCATTTGACCTTTCTTTTTACCATAAAAGACAGCTATGCCATTACCACCAGTCCCTTGATTTGGCTTAATGACAAAACTTTTTGGTAAACTCTCCCAATCCAAGAATTTCAGTTGCATCTTAGATCTAACTAATTTGTATACCTCTGGAGATTTAATTCCCTCTTTTGCAATCAATCGTTTTGTTGCGATTTTGTTGTCAGCTACTCTTTTTGCAGAGGGAGAGTTATATGGTCGAATATATTCCTGATTTCGCCTGTTTAACCCTAATATGTCCTTAAATCCATTATTTATCATCTTTTTTCGTCTTTGTGGCTGACTTAAATCTGAAGTAGTCGTTAAGCCTTAATCCTCTAAACTGTCCGATTAACAGGTTGAATACTATTAATGCAGGGATTATCCAGAGGTTGTTAATGACATAGTTAGATGCAAAATCTCTTGTTATTATGAACCAACCTACTGTTGCAACAAGAAGTGTACCAACAAATGTTGTTATTGAGGATTTGAAAGACTTCCGAACTAGCTGTTTTATGAAGAAATCTGAGAGAGTCGCTATACCAATTAATGCTAGGGGTGGAATATTTGAAATATTTTCTAACCCCAACTTGTATCTGTGAGCGATTAATACAAAACCCATTATAGCTACAGCTAAAAGACAGTAGTTGATTGCGATCCTTGTGATATAGTGCATTCTGATTTTTTTAAGAAGATAGTGCGAGATTAAGGTTGTTGTAATGACGACAACTGTTGTGGCAAGTCCATATTTAAGACCAGTGTATGAATATGCTATTGCAAGGATAATAGGGGCATAAATACCGTAGCTTTTTGTACCAAGTATATATCTAAAGATACTGACAACAGTTGCAACAATAGTTATTGCAATTAACAATTCTAAAGTTTTCTCTGGCAAACCATTTGTGATTAGCCAGCTTGTAAAGGGAGAGTAATTCACTGTTTAACGAAATGACAATTTATGTATTTATAATAGCAGATTTATAGTACCGATTATATCATTTTAAGGCATAAAAACCAACCTGGTTGGTAAGTTTTTCCTTGTACAGAGAGGGTTGAACATAGTTTTTTATGGTTTTTTAATCTTACTATGAGGATGAGTGGTTAATTTAATTTCTCTAAATTTCTCAATAATTGCAATAAATTCTGTTTCTTGCTTTAATCTGTGAATGGATATTGAAAGTGTCCTAATATTAACGGGTGATGCAGGAGCAGGGCATATGTCTTGTTCTAATGCATTGAAGAAGGCTTTCGAACGAAAATTTCCTAAAGTTAATGTAGAAATTGTGGATGTTTTTCAGTTTACTCCTTTTAGCAGGAAGTATGATTGGATATTAACAATCGTGACGAAGAGTGCTTTGGCCAAATTTATATTTGACTTTATCTATAAACTAATAGATAGTTCAAAATTTTTCAGTAATATAGGATATTTCTTTATCTTAAAAAGAATATATAAACCTACTTTGGATACTATTCAGCATACCAAGGCAGATCTTGTTATCGCTAACAACCCTTTGGTCTCAGAAGTTGTAACAAAATGTAGGAGAGAGATTGATTTTAAATATATTGTAACTGTAACGGATATAGGCTCTGTTTCGAGATGGTGGGCTAGTGATAATGCAGACATGATATTTTCACCAACGACTCAAACGACAGAAAGACTTTTGAGGTTTTGCCCTTCTTGCAAGATTGTGACTGGTTACTATTCTTTGCGGAATGTAGAGAAGTTTTCGGAGGAAGAGATTTATAAAGAAAGGGTTTCTTTTTGCAAGAAGGCTTCTTTTAACTTTTCGGAGCCAATAATTTTGATCACAGGTAGTGGTATATCTACCGTGAAGATTTTTAAGAAAATACAACATTTCATTAAGAAGTCTAAGTATCAATTTATAATACTTACAGGTAGGGATATCAAACTGGAGAAAAGCCTCAGAGAGCAGTTTTCTGAGAACAAGAGAATCTTTGTGCAAGGATTTACTGATGAGATTCTGACTTTTTTTTCTATAGCTGATGTGATAATTGCAAAGCCTGGTGCTAATACTGTTCTGGAAATAGAGAAATTAGGGAAGAGGGCAATATTTACCGATACGGTAGGATATCAAGAGAGCGGTAATGTAGATTATTTGAAGGAGAATCCTAATTTTGTTTATGTTGGTGATGAGTATTCGAGGGTACCTGATGAGATAGAGAAGATGTTAAAGAAGGAGGTTGAAATTGCTGAGGAAAGAATAAAAGATGCGAACGGTATTGTAGAAGAAATTTCCCTTGCAGACCTATAGGAAGATTAAAAAACCATTAAAAGCTCAACTAAACCCTTTCTATATAAAGCAAAAACTTGCCAACCAGGTCGGTTGTTTTACGGGTTTTGCAACTGTAAGTTTACTCAAAGCAACTGTAAATTGGTGGTTGCAACTGCTATAGTACTGCTAGAATTGGCCGTTAAATTAAATTTAATATACATATGAGTTTTAGAAAGAACTTAGAATATCTTAGAAAAGGTAGGAAACTCTCGCAGGAGGACTTGGGGTATAAGTTGGGTGTGTCCAGACAGTCTGTTTCTAAGTGGGAGTCAGGGGCAGCATATCCTGAAACGGATAAAATGCTGGCGATGTGTAAGCTTTTTGATTGCACTCTTGATGAGTTGATGAATCAGAATATGCAGGAGGAGAAAGCTGAAGAGGCTAGGAGGTATACTTTTAACGATTTGGTAAAGGAGGCCACAAGCATTATTGATAGGAGTATAAGAATGATTACCTCTATGAATTTCAAATCGATTGTGCGTTTTCTTTTTGAAATAGGAGTTCTTGTAGTAATCATTATGCTTGTACGAATTCCTTTTCATCATATTTATTCTCTAGGTGCTGATATCTTTAGGAATTTCTCTGCTAATATATCAGGTGTTTTCCTTGCGTACTGGAGATTTTTGGTGGATTTGGTGTATATGATTGTTGCTGTTGTCCTTTTTGTATATATATATAAGGTGAGGTTTTTGGATAAGTTTGATGATAGTGAGAGTGAAGAAGAGGAGGAGGTTGTTTTTGTTGAGATGAAAGAGGAGGTGAATGGTAAAGAGGTAAAGAGCAAGGTTAAGGAGATTAAAAGAATTGAGGTAAGAAAATATGATTTCGGTTTGTTTTCTCTTTTGGGGAAGATGTTTCTGTTTGTTGTGAAGGCCTTTGTTATTTTTGGTAGTTTCTTTGTAATATTTATCCTTCTTTCTTCAGTGGCAGGTTTGGTTGTGGTTAGTTCGTGGCTACTACAGGGCATTGTTTATATAAGTGCTTTGGTCTTCCTTTGTTCTTTGATAATCTTTTGTATGATGGTAATTAAAGTTATATATAACTTTGTTCTTAACAGAAGAAGTAATTGGAAGAAGATCTTTTATGTTCTCTTAGCTTCTCTTTTGGGGTTTGGAATTAGTGCAGGTATAGGGCTTTTGGAACTTAAGGAATTGAGCTTTGTTGATAGTTTTGAAACAAATATCCCTTTGAGTAGGAAGGTTGAAGAATTTAAAATGAAGGATGATTTGATTGTTTCTGCTGTAAGAACGATAGAATATGTAGAAGATGGGGGAATGGGTGATAATGTTAGAGTGGAGGCAGAGTACTATAATGAATTTTCAGATCCTCAGATTCAAGAGTTTGGTGGTGAGGATGGTTTAAATAATAGGATTTTTGTAGGTAATGATAGAAAAAAGATTCCTCTAAAGAAGACTTATTCTATGTTGCTTAATGATTTAAGAAGGAAAGAGATTCATGCTAAGCCATCATATATGTTTGAGATTAGAGTAAAGGTTTATGCTACTCAAAAAAATATAGACCAAATGAAGAAAAATATTTTTGAACAATCTCCTAGTATTTACGATGATGCCAGTGGAGTAGATGTTCCTGTCGTTGTCGAAGATGTCCAAGAGTCTTCTTCAGAGTAGAGTGAACAGAAAAATTTTCTAAACGGGTAAAATATATACCTCCCTGCCTTTTAAGGTTGAGGAGGTTTTGGTTGGTAGAAACATAGAAAAAGCTTGCCCTCTACTGTGTTATCTGTTAAATTATATACAGTTAAAACTGCTTAATCTTTTGTTTGAATGCAAAGAATAAAAAAGCCCGATATAACAAAGAAAACAAAAAGTGTTGGTGATGTGAAAACAGGGTGCTTTCTCTCTCTTGGAAAAGTTGGATATCTAAAGCTAGCTGTATTAGCAACTTTGGCATTTTTTTTACCTTTCATAGTAACGATTACTTCGTCATCTAAGGTTTTCATTAATAGTGGTCAGGCAGGTGATGGGGAAGTTTTGGGTTTGGAGGAGTCTGTTT
>CALDJM010000046.1 GCA_937899155.1 uncultured bacterium | reverse complement strand
GAGGTTATTAAAGAGTATCTGGGCAAAGAAGTACTAAAAGGTGATAGAAATACATTTTTAAGAATTATTGGAAACATCTTCCTCAATGCAATTGAAGAGTTAGAAAAGAGAGAAAAGGAGAGGAAGATATGGATTAAAGTTTCAAGAGACGGAAAGTATTTAGTTGTAGATATCACAGACACAGGCTGTGGAATGGATCCCGATATAATTGAGGTGTGTGATGAGAAATATTTTGTTTCTAGCAAAACAGGATGTGTTAGTAGTGGATTAGCTTTTGTGAAAGAATCTATCAAAATCGCATTTAATGGCTCTATGAAAATAAGAAAAAGTAAAGATGGAAAGAATACCGTATCTTTACACTTCTTGAGGGTTTAATCTCAATCTATACCCAACACCCCTGACAGTCTCTATCATACTATCACCTGTCTTCTCACCTAATTTCCTGCGAATTCTACATACAGCTGTATCCACACTTGTCCCCTCATACAAACAATTCTGATTGTCAAACAAAGACATAATATATGCTCTAGTCAAAATCTTCATAGGATTATTTAACAAAATCTCCAACAAAGTAAATTCTTGATGTGTTAAGAAAATCTTCTTATCTTCTTTTTTAACAACTCTGCGAGCAGTATCAACAACAACACCTCCAATTCTCTTAACAGACAAACCTTTTTTCTTATTCAAAAAACTTAACACCTGCTCCTTCAAAAGAGGATATGTTATTGGTTTTTCATGGAAAAGATTTGCACCTCCTCGAAAAGACTCTATCTCATTAAGAAGACTACCATCATTTGTAATAATGATAATAGGAATATCTTTACTGAAATTACGAATCCTTTTAACAATCTTATGCCCATTCGTATCTGGCAATGTAATATCTACAAGCATCAAATCAAAATGACTCCCTTTTAGCTTTTTAGAAAATTCTTTCCCCGTATATGCATAATCACTCTCCAAGCCCATTTCATCAAAAAACCTCTGTAAAACATGCACCAAGGTAGCACTATCCTCAACTATCAAGACTCTCTGTCTCCTCATGAATATATTGTATTCTACAATTCTTACAAAAAGATTACAAAACCAAACAACCGACCTGGTCGGTGAGTTTAGCTTTATATAGAAAGGTCTAATTGCTGTTTTTAAGGGTTTTTTAATCTTACTATAGGAAGGCCAAAAATCCTTTTGAGATATACTCTTTGTCTGTCTGTATAGAATTTGAGAATTATAAGAATCTTATAGTCCTAAATAAACTCACTCTTCTTCATCTAGTTCTCTATCTTCTTCTTCATTGTCCCTGTTTGGTATAAGCTTAGAGAGTACAAGTAAAAGTAGCAAAAGAAGCGGGAAACTTAATACTGCAATCCAAAAATAATTCATATATCTGTATCTTAAATTATGTATGAGACTCTAAATATTTCTCTGTCAAAGAAAAACAGCAACCACAGTAATTTTGTTTGTAGAAGCCTGTATGTTTTTCATTACACAAATGGTCTACCTCTAGCAAAGCTATGTCATACTCTTTAGCTAGGGTGTTAGCTATTTGAAGGATTCTATCCCTATCTTGATAATGACTGGTTAACAAGGTTGTTGTTACTTTTTCAAAACCATTTTCCTTTGCATATTCAAAGAGATTCTTTAATCTCATCTGCCAACAGAAGATACATCTTGTCCCGACATCTGTACCATTGGGCAGGATTTTTGCAAAATACTCCTTAGGAGAATAATTCGGAATAATGAGTTTGGTTTTTGCATATGCTTCAATTCTTGGAATGATACTTTGAACAGCCCTCAATCTTTCTAAGTACTCCGATCTGGGGTGGATATTTGGATTGTAGAAAAGCAGAGCAATATTACTTTCTGATGTAATATGCCCTGCTTCCCTTAAATTCTTTACTGTGTTTAACAGACAATCTGCACAACAGGTATGTATTAGTATTTTCTGCATATCGTTATATTAACATAAAGATATGATGAGAACCTACTTTATATCCTTAATACTCAACTTTATCTTCCCCATCTTATCAATACCAACAATCTTCACTTTAATAACATCACCCTCATTCACAAATTTTCTAACATCTTTAATAAACTCGTCTGCCATCTCTGAAACATGAAGCAAACCTGCTGTATTTGGTGCTAAATCTACAAATGCACCATAAGGCATAATAGATGCTACCTTACCTTCGTAAACCTCACCTATCTCTGGAACAAAATTATACCCCCCTATCCTTTTAGCTGCAGCATCAATAGACTCTTTAGATGTACTATATATATTAACAGTACCATCCTCCTCTATCTCAATCTCTGCACCAGTTGCCTCAGAAAGCTCCCTAATATTCTTCCCTCCCGGTCCAATAATCTCACCAATTTTGTCTGTAGGAACTTTAATCTGCACAACCCTAGGAGCATACTGAGACATCTCTGTCCTAGGCTCTGCAATAGCCTCCTTAATCTTTTCAATAACAATCTTCCTTGCATCCTTTGCCTGCTCAAAAGCAACCTTAACAACATCCATACTCAAACCCTTTGTCTTAGTATCCATCTGTACAGCAGTAACACCATCAAGTGTACCAATAACCTTAAAATCCATATCTCCATAAAAATCCTCAACACCTTGCATATCAGTCAAAACCTTAAACTCACCATTCTCTCCAGTCACCAAACCACAAGCAATCCCACCAACAAGATCCTTAATAGGAACTCCTGCAGCCATCAATGCCATAGTAGAACCACAAGCAGAAGCCATAGAGCTAGAACCATTCTCACCCTGAATCTCACTCATCAACAACATGGTATATGGGAATTCTTCCTCTGAAGGAATAACAGGCCAAAGCCCTTTTTCTGCAAGCATACCGTGACCAATAGCTCTTCTGCTTGGCATCAATCTAACCCTATCAACATCTCCATATGCAAATGGAAGATCATTATAAAAGTGCATATATCTCTGCTCTCTTTCTCCTTCCATATCATCAACCAACCTAACGTCTCTCAAACTTCCCAATGTCGCAATTGTCAAAACCTGAGTCACACCTCTAGTAAACAAACCAGAACCGTGAACCCTTGGAAGCAAATCAACCTCAGTTGCAATCTCCCTAATCTCATCAATAGCTCTCCCATCAACCCTCTTATTCTCTGTCAAAACAATCTTTCTTAACATCTCCCTTTGCAAATACTCATATGCCTCATTAATATCAGCCTTTGAATACCTGCCCTCTAAATCTATGTACAATTTCTCCTTACTACTCTCATGAAGCTCTGAATCTCCAGCCTCTAAATTCCTTCGAATACTATCCTCACCCAAAGCCTCTCTAACTCCATCAATCACATCATCTGCAAGAACTTCTGACTCATACTCCTTATCTTTCTTCTCAAGCTTACCTAAAAAGTCCTCCTGGGGCTTAATCCACTCCTTCATCATAACAAGGGATTTCTCCATACCCTCAAGAATCTTCTCTTCTGAAACAATATGTGTTCCTGCATCAATCATAGTGAATGTCTCACCATCACCGGCAACAACATAGTTCATTCTATCCTCCTGAGATGTCAAATCCATAGCCTTGTACAAGTGGATAATATTTTCATCTTTATCCAAACCAACCCTCACAGCAGCAATAGGACCTTCAAAAGGTGCTGAAGATGCCATCAAAGCAACAGAAACAGCATTCATAGCTAAAATAGCTGGATCATTCTCACCATCATATGACATAACAGTAACAATAACACTTACCTCATTCTTATAATCATGAGGAAATCTCGGTCTTATTGCCCTATCAATCATTCTAGCCTTCAAAATTGCATCATCACTTGGAAATCTCTCTCTCTTCACAAATCTAGATCCACTAATTTTTCCTGAAGCATAGAATTTCTCTATATATTCAACTGAAAGAGGAAAATAATCCAATTCTCCTGTGGAAGGCTTTGTATTTACATTCACTGTAATTACAGTATCACCCATTCTTGCAAGAATAGATGACTCTGACTTGAGTGCTAGTTTCCCTGTTGCAAACGAACATTCTCTACCATCAATCTCAAAATCATGTTTTATTTCTTTATATAACATATATATTAATTATTAATTTATTTACAAAACAATATCTTTAGAAACTAAAGACATATGTATTCTAATGGGAAAGTTTTTACAAAGAAAGGGGTAAGACAAAAGTCTTTAGAGCTTTAGCTTTTTGACCAAAGCATCATACCTTTCTGTCTCACTATCTTTAAGATACTGAAGAAGTCTTCTTCTTTTACCAACTAACTGAAGCAAACCTCTCCTTGAGTGGTTATCTTTTTTGTGAACTTTAAGATGCTCGCTTAATTCTGCAATCTGCTTACTTAACAAAGCAATTTGCACTTCAGGAGAACCTGTGTCTCCTTCATGAAGCTCGAATTGCTTTACTACTTGTGCTTTTTCTTCTTTACTTAGTGCCATAATCCTATACAGGTTATCATTAAAATTTAACAAATACAATAGTTCTACCTGTCAATATGCACATATTTTACTATATATAGTATTCCAATGTCAACTGTTACCATTGTAACACGACATTTTTGACCTTTGACATCCCCCTTTTACAATGATATTCTAGTAACAATTAAATTAAACTGCCTAAACAATGAAGTTTTCATCCTTTTTCTATGCTTTCTTAATACTTTTAATATCCCCTATTGTTGCTCTTGCAGCAAATATTGAATTAAGTGAAAGTCCTGCTGGGGACAACAAACAAATCTTGGTTAAAGTAGACTCTGATGGAGAACAAACAAAGAGTATAAAATTAACAATAGAGGCTTCTGAAGATATCACAGTCTCAAAGATTGAAGAAGGTGATGGTTTTTGTAGTACATTCTCATCCTCTCCAAATGGTTCTTTGATTGAAATCATGTGTACAATGAACCAAGATACTATCTTAGATGGTATCCTTGCAAAAATAGCTTTTACATCAACATCTGAAGATTACACTTTCAAAGTTTTAGAGGATCAATCAAGAATAGGTGATTTAAGTATT
>CALDJM010000045.1 GCA_937899155.1 uncultured bacterium | reverse complement strand
GTCAAGTTGTATATCAAACACTTCCAAGGATTAATGATGCAATTAAAGCACATGAACTGGAGAGTAATCCTGTCATTAAACAGATGTTTTCGTTCCTAGGTAAATACAGGGGGAAATTGCATCTGACAGGTGTGCTTAGTCCTGCTGGTGTTCATGGACATATTAAACATCTTTTTTCACTTTTAGACCTATGTGCTGCAAAAGGGATAGACCCATGTATTCATGTTATGTTAGATGGCAGAGATACTGGTCCAACAGAGGGGCTTTTGTATGTAGAGAAACTACTCGCAAAGATAAAGGAGATTGGGGTAGGTCAGATAGGTTCAATCATGGGAAGATTCTACGGAATGGATAGGGACAGTAGGTGGGAGAGAGTCAAACTTGCATACGATGCTCTTGTTGGCTTCTCTGAGGAGACATTTACAGATCCAGTACAGGTTGTTAAAGATGCATATAGTAGGGGAGAGTATGACCAGTTCTTCAAACCAAGAGTTAGGGTCGGTAAGGATGGAGAGCCTGTTGGTAAGGTGAAGTCAAATGATGCTGTTTTGTTTTGGAATTTCCGTGAGGATAGGGCGAGAGAGTTAACAAAGGCATTTGTACTAAAAGATTTTAATCATTTTGCAAGAAGGAACTATCCAAAAGACCTCTATTTTGCAACAATGACTGGTTATGAAGAGAGTCTTCCTGCAAATGTTGTATTTCCACCTTTGAGGATAAAGAAGTCTCTTTCGGAGTATCTTTCAGAGAATGGAAAAAAACAGCTACATGTTTCTGAAACAGAGAAATATATGCATGTCACATATTTTTTCAATGGTGGTTTTGAAGAGGCTCATCCTGGAGAAATTTTCTTTAATGTTCCATCACAGAGGGTAGACAACTATGCTAGAGTGCCTGAAATGAGTGCATATATCATCAGAGATGAGGTTGTGAACAAAATCAAGAGAATTAACACACATCCTTTGGATTTCATCATTTTAAACTTTGCAAACCCAGATATGCTAGGACATACAGGTCATTTGAAAGCGGCGATTAGAGGTAACAGTATTGTCGATCAGTGCTGTGCTGATATTGCAAAGGCCACAATTGAAATGGGAGGTTCTCTGTTGGTAACTGCAGACCATGGAAATTGTGAGACAATGATTAACAGAACAACAAAAGAAATAGATATTGCACATACTAATAATCCTGTACCACTTATAATCGCTAACTCTTTGAAAGAAATAGAACCTATGGCAGGTGTACCTCAATTGAAAATAGGTACAGGTTCAAATGCTAGACCTACAGGTATCTTAGCAGATATTGCACCGACAGTCTTAGGACTATTAGGCATGGATATTCCGTCTAGTATGACAGGTGTTGATTTGAGGTCTATGCTTTAGGGAACTCTAAAGATAGCTGACTGACAAAACTACTATTCCTAAAATAATTCTGTAAATTCCAAAAAAGGTTAACCATTTCTTTTTCTTTGCTTTTCTTAACAATTTCATAGAAATCAACCCAAAAATAAATGTTGTTAGAAAAATAGTAAGAATATTTAGATATATAGGTTGTGTAATAACACCACTAATCCCATTTGTTGATTTGAAGCTTTTTGCAAGAAACCAAGCAAAAGACCCTAGGAGTACAGGAATACTTAATGTAAAAGAGAATTTTAAAGCTACATATTTTGGTAATCCAAGAAAAATACCAGCTATTGTTGTAATACCAGACCTTGAAGTGCCTGGTATGAGGGCGATTGTTTGAGATAGCCCAATTAAGAAAGCCTGTTTTAGAGTTATGTTCTCTACAGTAGATACTTTCTCTTTTTTGATCTCCTCTTTTTTATCTTTTCTTGCTTCTAAAACAATCATAACAATTCCCCACAAGATTAGGGATATAGCGAGAATCCAGTGTTTTCTTAAGTGTTTAGAAATAATATCATTAAAAAGAAAACCTACGATACCAGCAGGTAATGTTGCGATTAAGATTTTTATATAGAACAATAGCTTCTTTTTAGAAAAGAGGTTTTTAAAGAGTTGTTTTCTTAAAAATATTATTACTGCAACAGTTGTACCAAGATGAAAAAGTATTAGGAGAGATGATGTTACATTTATCTTTAAGAGCTCTCCTAAAAGCAACATATGAGCAGAGCTAGAAATTGGTAGAAGCTCTGAAATACCTTGGATGATTCCAACAAATCCTAGCTTTAATGTTTCCATATATTTTGTTAAGTATTCTGAAATATTCAATATTATGATAATATTAGAGGACATGATAGTCAAAGGTATATTTAAAAAATTTACAGTGGTAGTTTTTTCACTTCTACTATTCTCTTCTTTTGTTTCAAAAAGCTTTGCTGCAGAACCCTCGTTTTCATTTAATCCTAGTGGTGGTTATGTAAAAGATGAAGGTAAAGGTTTTACAGTAGATGTAATAATTAATACTGGTGGACAGTCAATTGTTTCTGCAAAGTTTGTTGTTCTGTTTGACCCAACGGTTTTGAGACTGACAAAAGCTGAGAGAAATAGTAGCCTTTTTGCAAACTGGCCGGATGATGAGTCTACATTGGATAATGATAACGGTGTAATTATGCTCTCAGGCTTTACACAAAGTGGTGCTGGTGCTGCATACAGTAGCTCTGGAGATGGTGATGTGATTGCAAGATTAACATTTTCTGTACTGAGGAGTAAAACAACATACTTGGATTGGGAGTTTGATACTAATAATGGGATTTTTGAAACAACAATGCAAAAAGATGGTAGTCCTCCTCAGAATATTCTAAAGACAAAACCAACGGCTGTAGTTTTTAATATGGCAGGTGGAGGTACTCCAGGTTCTGATATTGATCCAAGTACTGTGAAAACAGGTGTTTTTAATGCTAAATATATTCTTGTTGCAGGTTCAGTTCTTCTCCTCTTTGGTGGTTTTATGATATTTACTAAACCACATGTTTACAGGAGAGGTAAAAGAACAGTTGTTGTCTATGACGATGAAGAAAAGAAGTAATTTGCGAGTAGCACTCGTAATCGATTCTCTGTTTAAAATGGCTGGAGGCGAGAGGGTGCTAGAGTCTTTTGCTCAAATGTTTCCTCAGGCTGATATTTTTACTCTTTTTTCTCCTCCTGCAAGGAAAAGAAAAAAGCTACTTTCAGAAGAGATTCTTTCTCACAAAATATATACATCCGCTTTGGGTAGATGGCCTTTTATCTCACACTACTATAGATATACCTTACCTTTTTGGCCTCTGTATATTGAAAAGTTTGATTTCTCTCAATACGATTTAGTGATTTCTTCATCTTGGAGTGTAGCTCATGGGATAGTCACTCCTTTGGAGTGTAAGCATGTGACATATGTGAATACACCAATGAGATATGCTTGGGATCAATATAGTAAATATTTTTCTAAAAAAAGAGGTAGGTGGAAATACTCTTTTTTCTTTAATTCTCTTAGAATTTGGGATAGTTCTGTGTCCAGTAGGGCAGATTTGATGATAGCTAATTCAAATTTTGTTTCTGACAGGATGAAAAAATATTGGGATAGGGAGGCTGATGTTGTGATTTTTCCACCTGTTAGTAAATATTCAGGAGAGATACTTTTAAAAAGAAGTAGTTACTTTGTAGCTGGAGCACCTTTTGAAGAGAATAAGGGTGGGGATTTTCTATTTGAGTGTGCAAAATGGATAGGTTTTCATCTTAAAGTGATAGGTAGAGGTTCTAAAAAGAAGTTTTTTGAAAAAAAGTATAGGAATTGTAAGAATATTGAATTTTTAGGTTGGATTGATGAGAAGGAGAAGTTTGATATTCTTTCTAAAGCTTCAGGATACATTATGACAGGTGTTGAAGATTTTGGGATATTTCCAGTGGAGGCATTGAGTTGTGGTACTCCTGTTTTAGCATATGGTTTTGGTGGAATATTGGATACTGTTAGGAATAATGAGAATGGGGTTTTGTTTTTTGAACAGACCATAGATAGTTTTAAGAATGCTCTATTAGAATTTAAGAACAGAAAATGGAATTATATAGATGTAGCTAAAAGTGTTGAAGGTATGAATAGTGGAGAGGATTTTAGAAAAAAGGTTGAGGCATTTTTGGTTGATAATGGTATAAATATTTGATATTATTTCTACTGCTAGGCCGAGATAGCTCAGTTGGTAGAGCACCTGTCTGAAGAACAGGGTGTCCCCAGTTCAAATCTGGGTCTCGGCACCATGCGGGAGTAGTTCAGTTGGCTAGAACGACACATTGCCAATGTGTAGGTCGCGGGTTCGACCCCCGTCTCCCGCTTTTCATTATGATTATTTCTCCTTGCC
>CALDJM010000044.1 GCA_937899155.1 uncultured bacterium | reverse complement strand
TACGATGTGTACAATCACATTTAATAGTTGGGACTGATTTTAATATTAGTTTAACCCCACAAGGAGAAATGGCTTTAGATTCAGAGTATGATGAGTTAGGTGTTACACCAGATAACACTTATTATGCTCTTGTTTTGGACATAAAAGATACTGATAATCTGAAAGAATATGCAGTACTCGGTTATATAAGTAGAGATAATACACAATTAACCTCGAATGCTAGTCCTGGAATGTTCCAAGTGATCCGTGACAAATGTTTGTTTAGTATAAATGAAGATGGTCTTATACTACAAGTTGATGGGGATACTAAGTTGGAGATTATTAATGGTGTTATTAATTTGACTGGACAGTCTGTGATGGTGAATAGTACACCGATTAGTACTACTTCAGGGGGTACGACTAGTACGGTTTATTATACTCGTACTGAAGTGGATACGATTATTAAGGGATTAACTGACCGGATAACATTACTGGAGAATAAATAATGACAGATGATACAGATTTTATGAAAACCTTACACAAGGATATAGAACTTATCTGGACGAGTGAAGGTTTTGATGTGAACATGGATAAAGATGATTTTGTTCGTTTAACTGACTTAGATACTTTAAGGAATGACTGCTTACTTACCATAATAACAAGATTTAGAGAATTAAAAGACAATCCAACTTATAAAGAGTTTGGTTGTAAAGCTTATGAATTAATCAAAAGTAATAAATCCACAATGGTTATTTATAAGTTGGAATCCTATTTTAAGGAAGCATTAAAAAGTATGCGAAGAGTATACATGGTGGATTATGTTACAGTAACCGAGAATGAAGATGAACCGTATAAATATAATGTAGCATTCCAAGTACGGAGCCGTACAGATGAAATCGTGTATGGGGAAACAAGTATAAAAAATATTAGTAGTACTAACTTGATACCTACACAAATTTATTGTAGTAGTAATCAAGATTATGCTAATCCCTACGAACCCTGCTTAATAACATTTAAATGCACATATGGGGGTAATCATGCTTTAAGTAATGAAATTGTGAGTATTTATGTTAATAATCATTTATATACACGGCGTGTGACTGATCTTGATGGGTTGTGTAGTTTTTATTATTATCCCAGTATGAGTAGTATGGATTTAGAAATATATGCCTCATTCGAGGGGGCAAGTGATAAGAATAAATGTAAAAGTAATATTTTAAGTATTACAAGTACAAACTTTTACTTTAAACAATTAAATGGACACTTATTAATGATTTACACAGATAACACCACCCCCCCAACAGTTACATTAAATAAGACTGTGGTTGATGGTGAAATACATTTCGTGATGAGTTGTGATGATCCATTAACTTTTCATATAAATGATAATGGGCATTTGATTGGTGAGGGTATAGACTAAAAAAGGAGGATTGTTTTATGGCAACAATGGATTATGGGGATATTAAAGGTGATACTGGGGATGGACTTGAATTCACTATTGTAGGGAATACGATTGGTGTAAGAGTGAAACCGAATAATGAGACTGCGACAAGTGATTATACTTTTACGCCTGATTTGAAAGGGGATACTGGTGATACTGGTGCGAAAGGAGATAAAGGAGAGCAAGGTATACAAGGAGTGAAAGGAGATACTGGTACAACATTATTCACTATTGTTACTGCGAATACTTTTGCAGAGTTACCTAGTACTGGTGAGACTGGTATTATTTATTGTGTTCCGAATGGTACTAGTGGGAGTAATAGTTTTGATAATTATTTGTGGTATAATGGTGCTTATGACAGTTTTGGTAGTTTGGAAGTTGATTTAAGTGATTATTATACTAAAAGTGAAGTTGATACTAGTTTAAGTACTAAAGCTAATAGTAGTGATGTGTATTCTAAGACTGAAA
>CALDJM010000043.1 GCA_937899155.1 uncultured bacterium | reverse complement strand
TGGAGGAGAATACAGCAGTTAAGAAACCAACAGATCCACAGAAGGATAATGCAACATTTAAGGGATGGTATTTGAATGATGTTGAGTATGATTTTGCACAACCAGTTACTGCAGATATTACATTAGTCGCACAGTGGGAAGATGAGAAGAAGATAGGGGAGAAGAAGATTGAGAAGAAAGAAGAGAAGAAGGAAGAGAAGAAGGAAGAGAAGAAGGAAGAACCAAAACCAGAAACTCCTCCTGTTGTAGAGAAATTAACTATTACAACACCAAATCCTCTTAGAATCTCGAAGGGTAAAACTTCTAAAATAGGTGTGTCAGGAGTATCATCTGCGACTTTTGTTTCTAATAACCCAGCAGTTGCAACTGTTGATGGTAGTGGTGTTGTTAAAGGCGTAGATATAAAAGATGGGGGGAAAGCAATTGTTACAGTCACAGGTTCAAATGGAGAAAAAGCACAGATAACAGTATATGTTGAGTATCAATGGATAACTATAAAAACCGACAGACTCATTATTGCACCAGGGATTACAGCTAAAGTAACAGCAACTAGAACAGAATGTGGGATGGGGGTTTGTGGGAAACCGACAGATCTTACCTCACAGATGAAATTTACCACTGGCAATTCAGACTACATCAACATAAGTAGTAGTGGAAGTGTGCGTACAGCTTCAGTTCCTAGGCCTGAGAGGATTCATAGTACTGAGAATGTTAGGATCACAGCTACTTTTGCAGGATTGACAGACTCCATAACAATGAAAGCTGAAGGTAAGTACATACTAGATTATTCGGAATCTAATTGGACAGCCAATCCAACACTTTATGTTGGTACCCCTAGGACTTTTAATGTTAATATCCCATCTACCTTCTCAAAGGCAAGTTCAACAGATCCAAGGTTTACAATTTCCCCAACCTTTGGAAACAATGTTACTGTTACCCCAATTTCATATACAGTAGCGGATAATCCAGCTTCTCTCAGCTTTGAAACCCCTGCAGGACAAAAGAAAACAATAATCTTCTTTATCCGCTAGATGTAAAGATGATATTTTGAGGGGTCACCGTGTATTACGGTGACTCCTCTTTATGAGGTCTTGCCTAGGTCTGCCCCCTGTTAAGAAATGTTTAATCTCATGAGTTATGTCTGTCCTAAGAGGTTTCCTAACCCTCGGGATATGTAGTATGTATGGTTTACAACTACAAACACAGACTTGTGTATGTCTAAAAAGTTTTCCCCAAGCTAAAACACATATCTTCTTAAAAAGTTCTGAACGAAGGCCAGACCTAGGTCAGGCCTTTTATGTTAAAATACAGTATGAATTTAATAAAAAACGGTAGAGATAGGTTTCTTGCCATAGATGCAAATGCCATCATACACAGAGCTTTTCATGCATACCCACCAACCTTGGAAACAGAAGATGGTATACAAGTAAATGCCGTATACGGCTTCACAGTAATGCTTTTAGAAGCACTAAAAATGTTTGAACCTAAATATGTACTCTGTTCTTTTGACACAGCAAAACCAACATTCAGACATGTAGAGTTTCCGGAATACAAATCAACTAGAAAACCCACAGACCAATCTTTAATAGATCAATTTCCTTTGGTAGAGGAAGTACTAAAAGCCTTCAACATACCAATTCTGAAAAAAGAAGGGTTTGAAGCAGACGACATTCTTGGAACAATATCTAGATATGCTAGAGAAGGAAAGTGGAGTAATGAGAATATTGAACTGTACATATTAAGTGGAGACAGAGACCTTCTCCAACTAATATCAGAAAATGTGAACATCGCTCTCCCTCAAGGTAGCTTTAGCAACCTTGTGGTATATGACAGAATTGAAACAAAGAAAAAATTTGGAATGTATCCAGAACAGGTCATCGACTACAAAGCAATGGCAGGAGATGCCTCGGATAATATTCCGGGTGTGAGAGGTGTTGGGAGTAAAACAGCATTGGAGTTGCTAGATAGGTATGGGAGTTTGAACAAGATATATGAAAATCTTGCAGAGGTAAAACCAAGATATGCAAACCTTCTTAAAGAGGGTATAGAGCAAGCAGAATTAAGTAGGAAATTGGCAACAATAGAGCAGGATGTAGATCTAAAAATACATTTAGAGGATTGTTTAATGAGAGATTTTGATAAAAAAGAGGTACTTCAAGTATTCCATAAATATGCATTTAGATCCCTCATAAAAAAGATAGATGGATTGAAGGAAGATGAGAGAAGTGAGATTACTACACAGCTAGATATTTTCTCAACAGGTACACAACAAGAGGTAATATGGGCAAAGAGTGAAGATGTGGAGAATATTTGTAAAGATGCTAAGAATCTCCTAATTGCATATTTTGATGAATCCGAATCAGCCACAGGTGAGAGTTTTAGTTTTGTCAGGAGTGTAATATCACCATCGGAATACAAGGACTATCTTTTTGAAGACATTACAACACTTCTCAAAACAGATTGTGAAAAATTAATATACGGTTTGGAGAATATAACGGAGAGAGTAGGTATACCTAATGGAAAGCTTTTTGATGTTTCACTTTTTGCACATTTAATTCATTCTGAAAAAAGAAGCTATCTTTTTAAAGATTTAGCTTTTGATTTTTCTGGAAGTATTTTTGAAGAGAGGATACATCCTTCGGAGATGAAGAAGGTTCTGGATGCTTTGGTAGAGATTAAGGAGAAGGAGATTAAGAAAGCAAATAGTATTGAATTGTATGAGCATACTAAGAGGAGTTTGAGCGATTTTCTAGATATTAAAGAAAGATTTTTTGAAGGGAGTTTGGAGAAGATTGAGATACCTGTGTGCAAGACTCTTTCGAAGATGGAGAAGAGGGGTATTTTGGTTGATATTAAGCTGTTGGAGGAGTTAGATGTTGAGTTAAGTGGTGAGATTAAGAATGTTAGTAGGGAGATATTTGATTCTGTTGGGCATGAGTTTAATCTTAATTCACCAAAGCAACTGTCTGATGTGTTGTTTAATGAACTTGATTTGCCAAAGAAAAGAGGAGCTTCAACAAGGGAGGCTGTTTTGGAAGAGTTGAAGGGTTTGCATCCTGCAATTGAGAAGATTTTGGAGTATAGGGAGTTGAACAAGATATATACAACATATGTTTTGCCTTTGTTGGAGATGGGTAGGGGTGATAGTGAGGGGGCGATACATACGAATTTTAAGCAGACAGGGACATCTTCGGGTAGGCTTTCTTCTTCTAATCCTAATATGCAGAATATTCCGATTCAGGGTGATTGGGCAGAGAAGATTAGGAGGGTTTTTGTTGCAAGGGATGGTTTTAAGCTTTTGGGTATGGACTATTCGCAGATTGAATTGAGAGTTATGGCAGATATTTCAGGTGATGATTTGCTAATTGAGGACTTTGAGAATGATATTGATATACATAGGGCGACTGCAGGTAGAATTTTGGATAAGGAGGTTGAGGATATTACTAAGAAGGAGAGGAGTTTAGGTAAGACTATTAACTTTGGTATTTTGTTTGGTCAGACAGGTTTTGGATTGGGGAATATGTTGGGTATTTCTGCAGGTGTTGCACAGGAGTATATTACTTCATATTTTAAGCATTATGCAGGTGTTGAGGCATATATGAGGAGTTTTGAGAAAGAGGCATACAAGAAGGGGTATGTGCAGAGTATGTTTGGTACTACAAGGTGGATTAGGGGTCTTAGGTCAAAGAATTTTAGGTTGATGAGGTCAGCACAGAGAGAGGCTATTAATATGCCAATACAGGGAGGGGAGGCAGATATTATGAAATTAGCTATGATTAAATTGGATGAGGAGATTGAGAGAAATTTTAAGGGAGATGCATATATATTGCTTCAGATTCATGATGAGTTGATTTTTGAGGTGAAGGAAGAGAGGTTGGAGGAGTTTGAGAAGAATGCTAAAGATATTATGATTAATGTTGTTTCATTAATAGTTCATTTGG
>CALDJM010000042.1 GCA_937899155.1 uncultured bacterium | reverse complement strand
TTAGATAGTCATAGCATTGTTGAGATATAGGGTTCATATAACTTGGACACTTAATATCAGCTAAAACAGGTTTACTGTTGTATGAAGTTAAAAACCCAAACAAACCAAAAGTTGTTAGTAAAATTGCAATTGTTAAAACAAACTTTTTTCTCTTCATCTCTGTAACTAATCTAAATATCTCTTAACAGCACTTAGACTGCTAATAAAACCAATCAATACACCAACCAAGATATGTACAATGTAATATCCTAATACAAATAGAACATTAATCGGTTTAATAAAACTCATACCAATATCTCTTAACATCTGGTTTAACCAGAAAGAAAAATCTACATTCTTCATCAGATGTAAAAGTATTGCTTGAAAAGGAATAATAATTACTGTTGCTGATATTAAACCTCCAAAAACACCGTAAATAATACCTTCAAATATATATGGTAGTCTAATATATTTGTTACTACTTCCTACAAGCTTCATAACCTCAATCTCTTCATGATGTGCATTAATATTAAAACCGATTGTAACTCTCATCAAAAAGAAAGCCATAAGAATTAGGGCAGAGATAAGTATTGTTGAAGAAATCTTAATTACATTAGAAATAGTCTTAAGATTCTTAACAACATCTTTAAAGTACATAACATCGTCTATTTGAGCATTTGTTTCTTTCTGTACATTAATATTCTCTATTACTTTAAGTAAGGCATCTACAGATTTGGCTCTAATTTCTAAACTTGGAGGAAGAGACTCTGCTGTAACAGTAGCAAGTAAGTCTGGATTTTCAGCAAAATCCTCTTTATATATCTCTAAAGCATCTTTCTGTGATATATATTTTATCTCTTGTATAAGTTCGGGGTTCTCTAATGCATCTTTAATATCAAGAATATCTTTCTCTCTAGTATCTTTTTTGAAAAAGACTATAACCTGAGCTTTCTTCTCATAATGATCAACACTTTTTTGTGCAATTATTCCTAAACTTATGAAAAAAGAGGAGAGAATTAAAACTATTGAAAAAACAAGTATTGTAGACATAGTCAGAAACTTGTTTCTTCTCATATTCTTCTTTGTTGTTTCTAGCAATTTCTTTACTTCCATATTATTTTTTCTGCTTCTTATTTAAATATTCACTCAAGAAATCCTCAAGATTTTCTCTTTCAGTATCTTTAATATTAAGGTTATCTAAATCCTCATCAGTTAGGTTTAGAATTAAATCAATACTGGTTATCTGTGCATCTAATAATTTCTTTTTAATACTTTCATCTAAAGAATCCATATCTTTATCGTACTCTTTTTTCTCTTCTTTTTTACTCTTACTATCTTTTATATTCTTTTTAGTAAGACCTTCGTTTGCTTCATCTCCGATTTTAATATTAGGGTCTAGTATGGTGATTTCTCTTTCGATTACAACTTTGCTTTTAGGCTTTTTAATTGCATCGTAACTACCTTTACTATCAGAGATAACTTTTCCTTCCTCCATTCTGATAACTCTGTTGTTCATCTTGTTTACCATCTCTCTGTCATGTGTAATGACCATGACTGTAGTTCCAGCTCTATTTATACTGTTTAATATATCTAATATCTGGAATGAACTTTCAGGGTCTAAGTTGCCTGTCGGCTCATCTGCAACTAAAAAGTCTGGATTGTTTGCTAAAGCTCTTGCAATAGCACCTCTTTGCTGTTCTCCTCCTGAGAGTTGTGCAGGAAAAAGGTCTTTTCTGTCTTGTAGCTTAACAAGCTCTAGTAGATAATCGGTTGTTTCCTTGATCTCTTTTTCTTGTTTACCTAATATTTCTAATGCAAACTGAATATTCTCACCCAATGTTTTGCTTTCAAGAAGCCTTAAATTCTGAAAAACTACACCTAATCTCTGTCTATACTTAGGAAGAAGTTTGTTTGGAAGTTTTGGTACATCTATTTTATCAAAAAGAATAGCTCCAGATGTTGGTAATTCTTCCCTGATTAATAGTCTTAGAAGTGTTGTCTTACCAGCTCCAGAAGGTCCAACCAAGAAGGAGAATTCTCCTTTGTTAAGAGAAAAAGACACATCTTCAAGTGCTACAATCTTCTCTGAATATTTTTTTGTTACTTTATCGAATATTATCATGGCAGTTTCCTGTTCCATATTCTATCATATATTACTCCATTCTAATCTGCGCTTCAAGAAATTTCTCTAAATTTCCATCTAGTACATCCTCAGGAGTGTTGGATTGTACCTCTGTTCTGAGATCTTTAACCATTTTATATGGATGCAAAACATAGTTTCTAATTTGATTACCCCATCCTGCAATTTTGTAGTCACCCTTAATATCGGAGAGTTCTTTAAGCTTCTCTTCATCTTTAATTCTCCAAAGTTTTCCTTTGAGTATATTCATAGCATTCTCTCTGTTTTGAGCCTGACTTCTCTCTGTTGAGCAATTGACAACTATACCTGTAGGGATATGTGTAATTTGTACCGCAGAGGATGTTTTATTTACATTCTGTCCTCCAGGACCACTTGCTTTTACAGCTTTAAATTCAATATCACTTTCTGGAATGTCTAGTTTTACATCTTCTTTTGCAAAAAGAGGTATGACCTCAACTCCTGCGAAAGTGGTTTGTCTTAAACCTTGAGCATTGTATGGAGAGATTCTCACCAATCTGTGTACACCGTGTTCTTTTTTGAGATATCCAAAAGCTAGAGGAGCTTTAACTTCTACAGTAACCGTGACAATGCCAGCTTCTGTTCCTTTTATCATTTCAACGACATCATATTTCCAATTCTGTTTGTCGAAAAACATTGTATACATTCTTAAAAGCATCTGAGTCCAATCATTGGCCTCTGTACCTCCCTGTCCTGCATGTATTGTTAAAACAGCAGGAAGAGAATCATATTCCCCAGAAAAAAACTTCCGAAGAGAAAACTTCTCTAATTGCTCTTTTAACTTTTCAAACTCCTCAATTAATTCGTTCTGTTCAGTCTCTTTTTTAATTGCAAAGAATAGTTCTGCTAAAGAATCAATATCTTTTTGCAAGTTCTCCGCAGTATCTATTTCATCTTTTAGATAGGAGATTTGGTTCATGATATCTTTGGCATTTTCAGTGTCTTTCCAAAAATTCTCTTCAAGACTTTCTCCTTCTAGGGAGTGTAGTTGTGCTTTCTGTTTAGGGATATCCAAGGCTTGTATCGTTTCCTTAATATCTTTTTGTAATTGTTCTATATCTTTTTTACTTAAGTCTTCCATTGGTGTATATTATATTGAACTTAAGATGAGATATCTAGAAACTGCCCGTGCTTAGTTTTTTTAATGGAAAACAGAAGAAGGAAAATGGTGTGTCAAAGACCTCTGAGGGAGGTTCAGGGTTTGGTATCAATGATGTGTTAGATGTTAGGAAATTTGTAACTTTGATAATTTTAGATGGGTTTGGAGTTTTTCCTGATGCCGAAGGTAATGCAGTTTGGGCAGCTAAGACACCTTTTCTTGATACTATATGGACACAGGGAAGGTCTACATTAATCCATGCCTCGGGGACTCATGTAGGGCTTCCAGGCGAAGATGCAGGAAACTCTGAGGTTGGTCATCTTAATATTGGTTCCGGTCA
>CALDJM010000041.1 GCA_937899155.1 uncultured bacterium | reverse complement strand
GGGCATTAGAATCTCACAGTGCTCCTTATGCACTTCAGGAGATGTTGACAATTAAATCAGATGATATCAAAGGAAGGTCATCTGCATACAAAGCCATAATTCATGGGGACAAGATTGAAAATGTAAATGTCCCCGAATCATTCAAAGTCTTAGTCAAAGAACTAAATGCACTTTGTTTGAATATTGATTTAATTTCAAACCAAACAGAAAAAGAGGAGGTTGCAGAAAATGAGGAGTAGAAGAAACAAATTTGGAGACTTTGATGTCTTAAAAATTACATTGGCATCTTCAAGCCAGGTAATTAACTGGTCATACGGCGAAGTTACAAAAGCTGAGACCATTAACTACAGAACATTTAGAGCAGAGCCAGATGGTCTTTTCTGCGAGAAGATTTTTGGTCCAACCAAGAACTATGAATGTTACTGTGGAAAGTACAAGAAGATTAGATATAAGGGGATTGTTTGTGATAAGTGTGGTGTCGAGGTAACAACTTCAGATGTAAGAAGAGAGAGAATGGGACATATTGACCTCGCAATTCCAGTTGCACATGTTTGGTTTGCATTTGGAATTCCTAACAAGATGTCCATTACATTAAATATTTCTCACAAGAAGATTCTTTCCGTTGTTTACTACACTAGATACATGGTAATAACAGTTGATGATGATCAGAAGAAAGAGTGTTTGGATAAAGCATTAGCACTTAAAGACACAGAGATAAAAGATTTACACGAAGATTTGGAGAATGAATTAAATGTAGTTGCAGAGAGTTTTGAAGAAGAGATTAAGTCATTGAAGAAATCTAAGGAGAAGGGTTCTGAATTAAAGCTTAGCCAAGCAGAGCATAGGAGAAAGCAGTCTTTGGCTAAAGTGAGAAGAGATTTTGCAGAGAGAGAAGAGGAATTGGAGTCTTTCTATTCGAAACTTTACCAGTTAATAGAGAAGATGACAGTAGGTACAGTTCTCTCAGAGGATGAGTATTCTGATTTGCTTGATAGAGAGTTGGTTTTCTTTGAAGCAATGATGGGTGCAGAAGCAATCGAGAAGATGTTGGAAAATCTTGATTTGGAAGGAGAGTTAAAGAAATTACAAAAGCTTTCTCGAAAAGAGAAGGGTGAGAGGTTAGCAACAATTAGAAGAATGCAATATCTTGAAGGTTTCATTAAGAATGGAATTAAGCCTGAGTGGATGGTTTTGAGAACATTACCGGTTTTACCTCCAGAGCTAAGACCAATTATCCCTCTATCAGGTGGTAAATTTGCAACTTCTGACCTAAACGATCTTTACAGAAGAATTATTAACAGAAACAACAGGTTGAACAGGCTGATTGAAATTGGTGCTCCTGATGTAATTCTTAGAAATGAAAAGAGAATGTTGCAGGAAGCAGTTGATGCTTTGATAGACAACTCACATAGACCATCAAAACCAATGATGAATAATAAGAGATTGCCATATCAGTCATTGACAGATGATTTAAGAGGTAAAAAAGGTATCTTTAGAAAAAACCTTTTGGGTAAACGAGTGGACTACTCAGGTCGAGCCGTTATAGACGGAGATCCAAGTCTTAAATTTGACCAGTGTGGTATTCCAAAGTCAGTTGCTTTGGAAATGTTTAAACCATTTGTAATTTTCAAACTTTTAGATAATGAATTAGCTCCAAATGTAAGGGTTGCTAGAGAAATGATTGAGGAAGAAGAGGAAGTTATTTGGGACTTGTTAGAGGAAGTTATCAAAAATAAACCAGTTCTTCTAAATAGAGCCCCAACATTACACAAATATAGTGTACAAGCATTCTTCCCAAGACTTGTGGAAGGTGAAGCAATTAGAATCCATCCATTAGTATGTAAAGCATTCAATGCAGACTTCGATGGAGACCAGATGGCAGTTCATGTACTTTTGACAGATGAGGCAATCGAAGAAGCAAAGAGAGAGATGATGTCTTCTTTGAATGTTGTTAATATTTCGAACGGGCAAGTTTTAGCATCTCCTGCAAAGGATATGTTGATAGGTTTCTACTTAATGACAGATTTGGTTAAAAGTGAGAATCCAAAGATATTTGCAACGGAAGATTTGGCAAGAAAGGCATATGAGAGAGATGTTATTACAATTGATGAAGAAATTGTTGTAGGAATAGATGGAAAAGCAGTAAATACATCTGTTGGTAGGGTGATTTTTAACAGTATTCTTCCAGAAGGTATCCCATTCATTAATGAAAGAGTAGATATCAAAGGAATAAAAAAGATTGTTGATAATGTTAAGAACACACAGGAGTTATCTGTCTTAGTAGAGTTGCTAGATAATATGAAATCTCTTGGTTTTAAGTATGCTACTGATTTGGCTTTCTCTTTTGCAATGGAAGATTGTCATGTAGATTTTGATACTAAATCTGAAATTAAGAAAATGGATGAGAAAGATGAACAGTTACAGGAAAACTATATGCAAGGTTTGATGACAAAGAAAGAGAAAATTAATATTTCTACAAATATGTGGGATGACTTCTCTGATGAATTGGCAGAGAAAGCATGGCAGACACTTCCTGAGAGTAACTCTGTTTTCCAAATGGTAGAGTCTGGTGGGAATGGTGGAAAGATTCAGGCTAGACAGGTTCTAACAATTAAAGGTGTTGTTAGAGACTCTAGAGGTAATCTTGTAGCTATGCCAATTAAGAGTAACTACAGAGATGGATTGAGTGCATTTGAATACTTTGTAGCTGCAAATGGTGGTAGAAAAGGTATTGCAGACAGATCACTTAAGACATCTTCTTCTGGTTACTTAACTAGAAAACTTGTAGATGTTGCTCATGATGTAATTATTAGACAGGATGATTGTGGGTATGATGGGGAAGGTTTTGCAATTAAGAGGTCTGATGAGAGAAGGATTGGATTTAAGGATAGAATTTTTGGAAGAGTTTTAGCACAAGATATTAAGATTGGTAAAGAAATAGTTGGAAAGAAGAATGAAATTATCAATCAAGAGTTATCTGAGAAGATTGATGAAGCAGGAATAGAAGAGGTGTTTGTTAGAAGTCCTCTTACATGTAAATCTCCTCTTGGA
>CALDJM010000040.1 GCA_937899155.1 uncultured bacterium | reverse complement strand
TACATATTTAATATCTTCTGAGATTGTACTGAGTAAGGACTTAGGATATATGCTAAGCCAAATCTAATGGAAACTTTTTCCAACAGAAAAGCCCAAAGCAAGGGATACTGTATTAGAACTGTACTTTTTGGCGATTACCTATTTCTTAACTGAGGCCAGGCCTAGGCCTGGCCTGTATCTTGTTATTCGGACTGTCCTATAGTATAATATGGGTAGGTATCAAATATGATATCTACTGCTCTTTAAAAAGGTTCTACCTCCTTTATTCTTTGTTTTGGGTCACCCAATATGTTTTTTAGATATATTTTTAGAAGATATGTTGGGTGATTCCCGAGAGAAGTACTTTTAAAAGGAGACGAAAGAATGAGTAAATCAGATATAGTTTTAATTGTTGTCCTTGGGATTTTATTCCTGAGGAACTTTTGGCTAGTGGCCAAAGTTGAAGAATCAAAGTGGAGAGGGTTCGTTTTACTGAGCATAGCCTTATCTATCCTCGTGATATTGTTTTCGAACAATACCACCGTGCAGATGATAATGTTGTCTGCAGGTTTAGTGAGCACGGTGCTCTCTGAGACAGTTCTCTATAGAGAGAAACAGGAGGTCTTTTTAATGACCTTTTTTATAGCTCTCTCACTCTTCGCTTTCGGGTTAGGGATTTCCCTGCTCCTGTAGAACCTTTCATCAGAAGGGGTGATGTATATGTGTAGTTTTTTAACTACCATCTGTAAATTTCACCCCTTCTACAAACCTTTTAACAAACAAATATCAATAAATATATAAACTCTCCCCATTACTAAGTTTTACCTTCTTCTTAGCTTTCAAACTCTTAATCTCATACTTATAACTAAAAACCTCTCCCCCACTCTTTAAATATTTTTTAAACCTCCTACCCAAAATCTCCATACTAGTCTCATCAAGATAACAATATATCTTAGAAAAATCCTTCAAAGAAACATCAAAAATATTCTCAGCATCAAAAACAATATCCTTGTTCATAGGGAAGGACAAAATCCTTTTAGTTCTAGCAATAATAATCATAATGGGAGAAATATCAAATCCAAAACTCCTACACTTAGCTTTTTTGTATGCCTCAAGCACAACCCTACCATCAGCACAACCCAAATCAAGAAACCTATCTTCTTTCTCCAACTTCATACTCTCTAATATTTCGTCAATAATGTCTTTTGGAGTCTTAATAATTGGAGCAAGCAAAATATTAATTAATATCGTTACAATGATACCTCCAAACAACATCACTACAGTTAAAATCACACCCATTCCAATTCCATTTATCATGTTTTCAAAAGTAATATATAATTAGATATATGATAGATGGAATTTTACCAATAAACAAGGAGGAAGGCATCACTGCATACGATGTCATAAGAAAGCTTAAAAAAGTTCTTCCTAAAGGACAAAAAATAGGACATGCAGGTACATTAGACCCTTTTGCAACCGGTTTGCTAGTCATACTTTTGGGAAAATGTACTAAACTAATGGATACATTTCATACTTTTAACAAAGAATATACAGTCAAAGCAGAATTTGGATATGCAACAGATACTCAAGATGTAACTGGACAAAAAACAAATTTTCTTGAAAAGAAGCAATTAGAAAAAAAGAGGTTGAGCAAGGAAGAAATTCAAGATGCAATTAATCAGAACTTAATAGGTAGGATTGAGCAGATGCCTCCAATATATTCAGCTAAGAAAGTAAAAGGTCAAAGGGCATATGATATTGCTAGAAGTGGAAAAACAGTTCAGTTAAAACCTAAGGAGATAGAAGTTTTGACATTTCAGATAACAGAGTATGATTGGCCATTTTGTTCTTTTAAGATACTTTGCTCAACAGGTACATATGTGAGAACATTGGTGTATGATTTGGGAAATATACTTGGTACATATGCAACAGCAATTGAGCTTTGTCGTCAAAAGGTTGGGAGGTTTGATTTAAACAGTGCTTTTGATTCAGAAAATATTGAACAGGAAAGAAGTAATGAGATATTAGAAAAAGTAATTAATATTAATGAATTGAAATTATGAAAAGAGGAAAACTCTTTGTTGTAGCAACACCTATAGGTAATCTTGAAGATATAACATTTAGAGCTGTAGAAATATTAAAAGATGTAGCATTTGTACTTGCTGAGGATACAAGGCAGAGTAAAAAGCTTTTTGATAGGTATGAGATTAAAACATCATTAATATCATACAGAGATCAAAATCATGACAGAATGATGGGTAAGATACTCGAGAAATTGGATATGGGTTTAGACTTAGCATTAATATCAGATGCTGGTACACCACTAATTTCTGATCCAGGCTATAGATTGGTAAAAGATCTAAGAGAGAAGGAGTATGAAGTCTTCTCAATACCGGGTGCTTCTGCTGTAATATCAGCTCTTTCTACTTCTGGACTGCCTACGGACAAATTCGTTTTCTTAGGTTTTCTTCCAAAGAGTGATAAGAAGAGAGAAACACTACTTAGTAAATATTTTGAATTAGAAAATACAATTGTGTTGTATGAATCTCCTCAACGGTTAGTCAAGTTATTAACTTTAATTCAAAAAGAATTTGGTGAGGTGGATGTGTTTTTAGCAAAAGACATTTCAAAAATGAGAGAAGAGAGTTTTTTTGGTAATTGTAATACTGTTTTAGAAATTCTTAAGGATAGGGATTTTGAGAATAATCCTCATGGGGAATTTGTTTGTGTTTTTAGTAAAAAGGTTTAAAGGAAGACTTTTTGATAATTCTCATCAGTTATCTCTTTTAATTTCTCAAAAGATACACCTTTGACCTCACTGGCTACCTGCATGATTTCTTTAATATCACTAGGTTGTGCAAATTTATTTCTAATCTTTTTATTCTTTCTCACAGATTGTGGTGGTAGGAATGGACCATCTGTTTCAAATAGTATTCTTTCTAACGGTGTTTTCTTGAGTATTTCTCTGACACTTTCCCCACTTTTGTATGTAATTATTGCATTAAATCCGATATAAAAGCCCAAATCTAAAATATCATTTACATATTTGATATCTCCTGTATAGCTATGGAAAGATCCAATTAATTGCCCTTTTCCTTCCTGTGCAATGATTCTTAAAATATCCTCTGTACATTCACTTTGTCCAACTTCATCTCTTGAGTGAATACTCATGGGAAGGTTGTTTTGTAGAGCCAAGTGAATTTCTTCTTTAAGCATTAGTTTTTGTACTTCTTTTAATTGCTCTTTTATATCTTTAGAATATGTTTTGTTTAGTGAGAATTGGTGGTAGTCCAATCCACACTCCCCTATTGCAGATATTTCATTGTGTTTTTTTTCGAAAATTTCTTTGAACTTTTCAATTTCTTTCTGTGATTTCTCAAATATATGTTCTGTAATGTTGTTTAATACTGTGGTTTCTTCAAAATATGTTGGGTGTAGACCAATTGCAACTTGAATAATGTTTTTTCCACCCATGTTGTATTTTTTTGCTAATTCAAAATTGGGATTAAAGTCTACAATATCTGTTCCTTGTGTTAGGATATATTTTCCACCCTCTTGGAGGAAATTGTGAACTATTTCATCGGAATTAGATTTTAGTGGTTCCATTGCAAGATGGATATGTGAGTCATGCATGGAGTGATTGTATCATATTTGTTCATATGTGATACAATATGGGTATGGAAAACGAAAAGCGAGTTAATTGGCTTTTGGTAATTAGTGTGTTGTTGTTTCTTCTGTCAGTTGGTGTTGTTGTATCAAAAATGATGGAAGCTGGAAAAAAGTCAGTTAATTGTAGTGTTGATGGTAGAGCGTATGTTCAAGGGGAGAGTTTTACAAACGATGAAGGTATTACTTGTGTTTGTTC
>CALDJM010000039.1 GCA_937899155.1 uncultured bacterium | reverse complement strand
AAGATGAGCTTGTGCCTAGATATTCCGTATATCTAACTTCTTCATTCTTTAATTTATATAATGAAAGAAAATCCTTTGACCAAGCCAACTCTAAATCTTTTACATAATCATTGATACTGTCCCAATCAATTTTATGTCCATACCTTCCTTTGACAAGACTTCTATCTACCAATATATATTTAACATCATACTTGGCCATCTTTTGAGAGAAAAGCTCTCTATCACCAGAGTCATATGCATTTCTGATCTCAAACATGGCTTCTTCTCCAACATCAGAGCCTATGGCTAATGACAGATCCATAACCGGATTTGGAATTATATATGATATGAACTGGGAGCCAATGAAACCCCATTCATATTCTCTAAAATACCCATTATTTGATGGTGGAGCATAATATATTCTTGAGTGTGGTTCATCTTCTATTGCTTTCTTTAATTCAAAATACTGTTCTGGAAGAGTTACTGTTGCTCTTTGGGCAAAAAGGTCTCCTTTGAAAAGATATTCTGCATAGAAGAACATAGGGACAACAAGAAGTGCAAGTGAGAATAGTATGAATATATATCTTGAAGTTTTCTTAAAGAAAGATGAAAGAAAATTTAGAAGAAGTATGAAACCAATGGTTGATGTAAAGGTTAAGACAACAATATATTGCTGTCCTAATTTTGACGATATCCATCTAAATACCTGTTTGAATATTCCAAAGTTTTCTTGCAACCAAACATACACTCCCCCTAATGGTGGGTTTTGATTTTTTAGTAGGAAAAGAATTCCAAAGAGAAGTAGAAAGATTGGAATTAGAGAGAATCTTTTTTGGAAGATGGAGAAAACTAAACCTATGACAGAAAGAAGTATGGGAAGCAGTCCTACAACTTTGTAGAAGTCGTACTCCATATATAATGGTGATGGAGCAAATATAAAAGAGTTTGTTTCTGGATTATCTACAGTACCCAACAACCTTGTATACATTTTTGCAGAGTTGGATAGTGTCATCATCTGTTTCTCAAGGTCTATGGTATTTGCTGTTATACTTCTATTTGTATATGAGTCTATGACATCACTACTTACAGATGCTGTATACTGTGCAAATGGTAGTAGCCAGAATAGTTGTACTACTAAGAAGATTCCAAAAGCTTTTAGAATTCCTTTAAGTTTTACTCTATGTGATATACCAAAGTATATGAAGAAGAGTAATATTAAAACTACATTTACAAAAAAGAGTGTACCTATTACAGCTGTTGAGACAAAGAGGATAGATGCTAGAAAAAGGAGGAGTGCTTTGGAGGTAGATAGTTCTCGCATATACCAATATCCTGTTAGTAGTACTAGTGGTAAGAATCCGTACTGAGCAATGTAGGGCATCATATTGAAATTGAAGACCCAAGCGGTCCAGAGAGATGAGAGATATACTAAACCTGCAAAGAAAAATACATAGCCTGAACTTTTGGTGTTAATTTTATCCCTTACCAATTGCGATACTAGAGTTGCCATTGATAGTGTTCCAACAGATAGGCAGAGTACAGAGAAGAGTTGAGCTAGGATAGAGTTAGACAGGAAGATATCGGAGATACCAAATAGTATAGATCTAAAGATATCTGCTTGTTCACTGTCTGATGCAAAGCCTAAGACTCTGTATCCTCTCCATGCTGGAGATTGAAGATATCTTTGTACAGACATCCATGGGTTTAGTTCTGGAGAATAGTTGTCATTTGATATTAAGTGTTTGCCCCACCTTAGAGAGAGAAAGGATATTAGTATGAGTAGTAGTACAAGAAGGATTTGTCCATATCTTTTTCTGAAGATATTCCATAGTTTTTTAGGTAGATTTTGCATATATAGAATATATCAGATTAGAGATGTTTTCTAAACTTCTTATATTGTTCTAAAAGGTTTGACATTATATGTGAAAGATATTAATGTATATATTAACAATCTGCTCATAACCCAATAAATGGAATTAGAGCAGTCTTATATAAGCTGTTAGTTAAATGTTTATTATGAATCCAGAGAGAAATGATTCTTTCATAGAAGAAGGAAAAATTACAGAAAGTCATGCAAATATGACTCCCGAGAGAACAGAAGCAACTCCTCAGGGAGAGGGGACATCTGAAGAAAAAGATACAACTACTCAAGAAGGATTCGTAATGGAGAAAGTCCAACGAGACAATACCAAACTCTATAGTTCAGATGGTACAGTAAGTACCTTCGACTCTCCATCTTCTGCAAGCGGTGCAACACATTTGGCCGATGCAGAGTTTGAAATTATAAAAGATGAGGATAGAGTCCAATCTACTAGACCCGAGGGTCATCGTAGAGTCACTGACCCTAAATACAAAGATATTGTTGGTGGAGTAAAAGCTCCTAAGAAAATAGCCTCTCCATACTTAAAAAACACGGGGCCCGATGCAAGAGCTAAAGACAAAAGCACTCTGGATGATGCAGACTTGCTAGGAGTTAGACAAGGTGAGCAAGCTAAGGTACACAATGTTGCGGAATTGGTCAAAATAAAAGAATCTATAAGCAAATACGACCAAGAATTGAGGAATGGAAAAGTATTAACAGAGGAAGAATACAACCTTCTCAAAGATGCATACCTAAGAGGATATGATGCATATGCACGAGAAGAAACATATTACAGTAAGTTAAATTTGCCTGAGAAAGATAAGAAACTACTACTCGAAAATCATTTCAAAGAAATTATAGAGGAGTTCAATACAAAGATTAGGGATGAAAATGGGAATTTCAACTCATCCAAACTAAAGATAGAACAATTGCTAATGCTAAAAGAAGCAGAAAAGAAAAAGATTTCCTCTTTGCACCGTCAAGACAGAACCGCAAGACAAGAGGAAAGCAGTAGGAAAGATCTAAAGGACAGAGAAGAACAGTATAAAAAAGATTTTGAGGAAAAACACGGAATTCCTTGGTCTCTGGAAGCAGAAAAGCTCCTACAACGAGGAAATCTTCTAGAACGAGAAAGGGATTTATATAAAGAAGCATTTGATAAAAAGTCCGAGGGAGATAGACCTCAAGAACCAACTTCAGAAGAAGATGAACCTCAAGCACCAACCCCAGAAGAAGATGAACCCCAAGAACCAACCCCTGAAGAGGATAAACCTGAAGAGAAAGAAAGAAACGAAAAAGAGAAACAAAAGAGACTTAAGAGATGGGCAATAGTTGCAGGGATAGCAGGAGCAGGTACAGCAATATTAGGTGGAACTGGAGTTGGGGTATGGGCAGCTATAGGAGGTGCTATTGTAGCCGGGGGTGCTGGTATAACAGGTTTTATTGGGAGAAAGAGGATTGAGAGGCTAAAAACTAGGATGATAGCAACAGAAGGAGAAGAGAGAGCAAAAATAGAAAAGAAGATAGCCGTTTGGAATAAGGTCTTAAAGGTAACAGATGGAACAATCAAAATAGCAAGAGGCTTTGCATTAGGAGCTGCTGCTGGAAACCTAGTAAGCCATTTCTTTATGGGTGGAAAAGGTTTAATAGGTATGTATCAAGCTAGTAAGATGACACCTACTCCAGAAGGATTTAGTCCAGACCAAAGTCCGACTGGTCAAGATCCTTCAGGTCATGCAAATCCTGGATCTAGAGGTTTAGAGAACCCTGTTAACAATACAGTCAAGGGTTCTGCAGAAATTGGAACTCCCGAAATTAACACAGTTGAAGCTCCTACAATTAATACAGAAGGCGTATTAGTGAGAAATGGCAGAGTAGACCTACCAGGGTCAGCATGGAATGGTAATATGGCAGGTGCACCTATCACTGGAGGAGAACTGAGCCCTAGCAGCTTTGCAGGAGGAGCTACAAACATGGGAGCATTCAACCTAGAGAAAGCCCTTACAGGTAATGGTTTAACACGAGAAGCTATCACACAAAATCTAACTACACCTCAGATCCATTCACTATTAAACACATACCAAGCAAATCCTAGTACAAGTCTAACTTCTGCACTAGGTAACATCGGTACAGAAGGTGCCCAGAACTTGATTCAAATGATATCAGGAAATTAATATAAATTTATAAAATAAAAACTGCCATGGATTTCAATCAACAAATAGAAGAAGCAAAACAGAAACTTCTTTCTCTTGGATTCACTCAAGAGAAGTTCAACGAACTTATGGATTTGGCTGCAGAGGAAATGATTGACGAAGCTCTAGCAGAATTGCAAGAAAGAGATTTACCAATATTAGAAACACTCGAGAGAGATTTAATCGAAGAGCCTAAAACAATGGAAGAAGCAAACCAAAATCTTCAAAAAATATTCACAGCTGCATATGGCGAACAAGCAGAGCAAATGAAACAAAAAATGCTACTAGAATATTTAAATCATGTAGTAACAGAAACAACTACAACCAAAGACCTGTTAACAAGATATCAAGCAGGAGACCCTACAGCTGTAGCCGCAATAGAAAGTAACAAGAACAATCCAGAAGTTCAGGAATTCGTACAATACATGGAGGAAAATCAGGGAAAAGAAGATCAAGGGAGTGTTGATCAGGATACAACAATTCAACAGGCTACTTTTCCAAGCCCTGAAGTAACAACAGAATAAAACTATTTTAATGGGTGATGTTCTCTGACTGCTTGTTCAGCGAATTTTTCGCTGGCATGAACATACTTTGTTGTAGTATCAAGACTAGAATGTCCTAGTAAAACTTGAAGAGCAACAGGACTAGCTCCAGCCTCAGCCATATATGTTGCAAAACCATGTCTCAAACTATGTGCAGAAGTAGGTATCTGAATACCTAATTTCCTTCTGTACTCAGCTATCTTTTCTTGTAAAAAATTAGTAGACAATCTATTCCCTTGCTTACCATTCCTACCACCAGAAAAAGGTATAAAGAGGGCAGGGGACTCAAACTTCTCTAAAAAACCATTCTCTCGAAAACTCTCAAGCATCTTAATATATTTATACTCTCCATCAAACATATCTAGATTAAGTAGAGATTCCTCCTCACTACTAGAAGTTTCACGCTCTTTCGTGAAACTCTTTTGGTCTTTTTCTAAATTCGAATGCTCTAATCTAACTTTTAAATAAGCATTCAACCATTTTAAACTCCTTGGTGTCATAAAAACAGATCTTTCTTTCTGTCCCTTACCAACAATATATAACTTACCACTAACACTTATTTGATCTAGATCCAATCCCAACAACTCAGAAATCCTCATACCTGTTGCAAACAACATCTCCAACATACATCTATTCCTCAATGCCACCTTCTCATCCTTCTCAAACTCCATTGGACACTCAATCAATCTAATCATCTCATCCATTGGTGGAATCTTCTTCATCTTCTTCTCAGCCTTCATCATACCAATAGCATCAGGTGGCAACGGTATATCCAAATCCCATTCAATCCTAAACTTCAAAAACGATCTCAAAGCAGACAACATTCTATTAATACTGTTAGGATCCAAACCCTTACTCTTATTTTTAGTAATTTTAGGAGGACGAGACACTCCAAGGCTCCCGTAGACCTTCTTGTATATATCAGAAAGAAATCCATCCTCGAAATTAGGTGTATTCACACCAGCCATTTCTTTCCCAGGCCTTAGCGAGCCTCCTACAGCCTTACCCTTGTTTAATGTTGTCATATCAACATCTTTTGCATATCTATCCCTAATTTTATCCAAATCTTTAATATGTTCACCTGCTACCAGATACCCTTTGTATGCACTAATGTCTTTTTTAGACACATTCATAAAATTAACATTCCTAAAGTGCAAAAACACAGCAAAGATTGAAAGGTCTCGAGCATAGTTAACAATGGTTAGGGAACTGTAGTTATTATTCTGCAAATCAATTAAGAAATCATCCTGATCATTTAGCTTTGGTATATCCATATTAATATATTAGCATAAAATAAAATTTAAAAAATTCAGAGTAGGGGGCTATGAAAAATTTTCTAGAACTGAAAAATGGAATATTCATTAAAAATAGTAAGAATAGAAAAATGAAAGATATGCAACAGGAAGAGTAAGATTTTAAGAATATAAAAAGAAGCATAATTACAACATTTCTTAATTTAAAATGAGTACAATCGCACATAAGGGCGATTATACTCGGTCATATGTTCCAGAATTGTAACATGTTTTTAGACAGAGTAGTAGTCCCTCTCATATACTGCTCACAGATACAGATAATTTATTTCTAAATCTTTCTTCTTTCCTTTTAACCTATTATATATTTCTTCATAAAAAGGAAATATTAGCAGAAACTTGTCCACACTGATTACTATAGGTTGTGAAACACTATAGGTTCTAAACTGTAGCAACCCCTACTCCCCTATGCTACATACCTACATATTCAAAATGAAAATCAAAAACAACGAAAACAGAAGAAAGAGAATATACAACCAGAAATTCTTTACATAACCATTTGAAATCTTCTCATGTGTAAGAACATTTACACATAAAAAGTACCCTACTACCGGTGCAAAAGAAATAATTTCATGCATATCCCCAACAAACATTACTGTAACAAGCAAAACAATCATAATCAATGCTGTTACAAAACTCTTCCTAAACAACTCTACTCCCTCAAGGTCAGTGTTGGTATAATGCAAAAGAGCAACAAGAAAGAATAATAAAATTATCAAAGGAAAAAGGACATATGTAGCAAGACCACTAACCATAAGGCTAAAGGTAAAGAAATACACCATAAATATCGACGAGATATATGAAATTGTCCTCCCAACCTGTGCTAATGGAATTTGCTTAAATTGATTAACATTTAACACATTAACCATTAGGAAGATAAAATAATTAGCAAAGAAAACAGCTACTACTAAAGCTAAAAGAATAAATGCTTCATAGATCCTACTAAACTTTTGGAAGAAGAAGAATTCAATAAAAAGATACTCCGAGAGTACAAATAAAGAAGCCTGAAAGATATGTATAAATGATTTTTTCTTTACCTGAAAGTTTAAAGCCCAAAGAAGACCTACAAATGTTGAACCGAAATATATCAATGAATTAAGAAATATTCTCCATATAGGATATGCTTCTCTAGAAACAATCTTTAGAATAAATATAGGCAAGGCAATTAAAGCTGCTAAGAGTAACAACTTACCTCTCTTTTCACTATCAACATTACCCTCTTCCCTTCTCATTTTCTAATGATTCTAAATATTTTAATCCTTTCTGTGTAAGGACTCTCCCCCTGCTTGTTCTTTTAATAAAACCACACTTCATAAGATAAGGCTCATACACATCTGCTACTGTACTCTCATCTTCAGATATTGATGCAGCAAGAGTTGAAAGACCAATAGGACCACCTGAAAAATGATTTAGCATTGTAGAAAGTATCACCCTATCTATCTTCTCAAGTCCCTGCTTATCCGTACCCAAAAGTTTCAATGTCTTCTCTACAACATCAACCGTTATCTTATCCCCACCATGACTCTGGGCATAATCCCTACATCTTCTCAGAAGCCTCAACCCTACTCTAGCAGTTCCTCTTGAAGCCTCAGAAAGTGCCTGTACAGCATCTTTGTCTATCTCCAAATCCCACAATCTACAAGCTCTCTGAAGTATCTGTACTAAATCATTGTCAGAAAAGAAATCCAACCTCTGAATCAAACCAAACCTATCTCTCATAGGAGAACTAATTTTCCCAATCTGGGTTGTTGCACCAATTAGTGTAAATGGCTCCAAATTAAGCCTAATTGTCTTAGCAGTTGGACCTTTACCCATTACAATATCCAACATCCTATCCTCCATAGCTGGATACAAAATCTCTTCCACAACCTTAGATAATCTATGTATTTCATCAATGAAAAGTACATCATTTGGCTTTAATCCAGTTAAAATAGCTGCTAAATCACCCTGTCTTTCAATCGCAGGACCTGATGTAACCTTGATATTTGCCCCTATCTCATTAGCAATAGCAACAGCAAATGTTGTCTTTCCCAAACCTGGAGGACCGTAAAAGAGGATGTGATCAATTACTTCTTTTCTTCTGTTTGCAGACTTAATCATAATCTTAAGGGTTTCTTTCTCTGTACCCCTACCAATTATCTCATCAAGCTTACTCGGTCTAATTCTTTCCTCATACTTAACATTACCCCTCTCCTTACGACCTTTTTTAACCTGAGTACTTTTTTTCTTTTGTAGCTTCTCCTTACTTGACTCTATCATTACTCTTTAATCACTTTCTTAATTAATTCACCAATATCAATATCTTTCTCTTTTCTAACAATACCCTCTGCTTGTTCACACTTCTCTTTAATACTCTTAGAATCAAAACCTAATGCTTGAAGAGCATTTTTTAGATCTTTTAGTATTAAACTATCCTCAGAAGATTCTTTTGTTAAATCGATAATGCCTCTTAGTTCAATGATGATTTTTTGGGCTCTTTTCATACCTAAACCAGGTGCTTTACTCAAACTCTTTGCATCGCCCTCCTCTATAATCCCTTCCAATTCTTTTTTAGAATATGTTGAAAGTATTCCCATACCAATCTTAGGCCCTACACCAGAGACTTGTATTAACTGTTCAAAAAAATCTCTCTCCTGTTCTGTTTGGAAACCGTATAATGACTGATTGTCTTCTCTAACATGAAAGTGAGTAAAAAGTGAGAACTCTTCCCCTATTTCAGGTAGTAGATATGTTGATGGTATAGCTATTCTGTACCCTACACCACCTTGAGTTAATATATCAATATTAGTATCTTTTTCTATTGTAATTTTCTGAATAGTTCCTGTTATGAAAGATATCATATCTCTATTATATACTAATTTGCTCAATATTCCTCCTAACCAATACTTCTGTTGTTAATGCAATAGCTATGGCATCTGCTGCATCATCAGGTTTAGGTATCTCATCCATACCACAAAGCATCTTAACAGCCTCCTGTACCTGCTTTTTCTGCGCTTGACCATACCCTGTTACAGAGTTCTTTACCTGCAAAGGAGTCATCTCCTCAATACTCACACCTGCATTTTCCAAAGCAAGAAGTACAACACCCCTTGCTTGTCCAACAGACATTGCCGTTTTCTGATTATTTGTGAAAAGAAGTGTTTCTACACCAGCATATTCTGGCTTATACTTCTCTAACAATTCATTCATATCTGAATATATTTCCTTTAATCTAGATTGTACTGTTAGACCTTTTGGTGTAGTTATACAACCGTAATCAAGGATATTAGGGTTGGAGTTTTCATCAAATTCAACAACAGCCCACCCTGTTGTAGCTAGACCTGGATCTATACCTATTATTCTAAGCATATGTATATTTTATGTTAGAAAAAGGTATTTGTACACCTTAATATTATGAATTTAATGAAAAAGAAAACTCACAACTACTCCAAATCACTCCAAACATTCTGTACATCATCATTCTCTTCCAATCTCTCAATTGCATCCTCTACCTTCTCTCTCTCTTGCTCATTCAAACTCTTTAACATCTTAGCCTCCTTAATCAACTCAGCTTCTTTCAAAACATAACCCAACTTACCAATACCATCTCTAACAGAACCAAAACTATCATACTCCGTATATATTGCTAAACCTTTCTTTCCATCCTCATCTTCAAAATCTTCAATCTCTAATACTCCAGGTAAATCCATAATGTTAAGCTCCACCTCCTCTGGATTATCCTCTACAAAAACATCTGCCTCTCCATACTTCTCTGTCTCTTCCATATGTCCACACAGTATTTCAAAATATCCTTTTGTTTCAAAATTCCATGATACAGATCCCGAATCACCCATCTTCCCACCTATCTCATCAAAAAGCTGTCTTAAATCAGCAACACTCCTATTCTTGTTATCCGTTAAAACATCAACAACCAACTGTACATCATGAGGACCAAAACCTTCATATGTAATTTCTTCAATTATGACTCCATCACTACCCTCTCCTGTACCTTTCTTAATTGCTTTTTCAATATTATCATTAGAAAAACCAACAGCCTTAGCTTTATCTATATACAATCTTAATGTTGGATTCATATTTGGATCACCACCACCCTGTTTAGCAGCATGAGTTATCTGTACAGATACTTTAGAGAAAGATTTACCCTTCTTAGCATCATTTATTGCCTTCTTATGTTTAATTGTATCCCATTTAGAATGTCCTGACATATATACGGAAAGATTATATTACTAATGTTATTTTAACACAAAGGTTTTATTATGGGAAGAAAACACTACACTTCTATGGAATATGTACCATTCTTCTTTACTGGTTCTTTTACCTTCACACTACTTTCAATCTTGGGTGCCTTACTCTTCATATTACTCCTGTTCCCACTATCACTATATGTCTGCTTACTCCATTTCAATATCTTCTCCTCTATCTCTTCCCTAGGGGTACCGTACATATCCCTAGACTCCTTAACTATCTCATCTCTAAGATTGTACTTCTCAAACCTAACAGGCAAAGATTTAGCACTAAACGGTACAGAAGTCATACCATCAATACAAAGCTTAATATACAAAGCATATGCATCCAAAGAAACAAGGTCATCAGAAGAAACAACAGGAGCAAACTCCTTCTCTAAAATACTAGCATCTGCCTGACTAACAACAAACGAAGCCAAAGTACCAACATTACCAAATATTGCCTGTCTAACAGTCAATGGAAGCTGATCAATATATTGATTAGTCATTGTTAAATTAAGTTTGTACTTTCTAGCCTCTGACAAAATCTTAGCAAAAGATTCCGTAGCAAAGTTCTGAAACTCATCAACATAGAGATAAAAATCCGTTCTCTCTTCCTCTGGAATATCCACTCTCTCCATTGCAGTTGCTTGAAGCCTAGTAATTATCATACCTCCCAACAAAGATGCAGTCTCCTCTCCCAACCTACCCTGTGCAAGATTAACTAACAAAATCTTTCTATTATCCATAATATCCCTAAGGTCTATTGTTGATTTAACCTGACCTATGATATTTCTTGTCACAGCAGAAGATATGAACCTACCAACCTTATTCTGTATTGGTGAAATAGCCTCTGCAAGCAACCTATTATTCTGAGACATCTGTGCAAATTCCTCTTCCCAGAATTTGTACAAAATTGGATCATTAACCTGTTTCAATATGAATTTTCTAAAATTCTTATCTGTTAAGATTCTAATAATAGCTAACAATGTAGTCCCCTGAGCCTCTAGAGCAGTTGCTACAGTGTTGGTAAGGATATATTGAAGTCTAGGACCCCAAGAATCCCCAAACTGTTTCTTAAACACCTCTACCACTCCATCAGCTATCAAATCTCTCTGAGACTGATCCTTTAATTCTAAAAGATTAAAACCAACAGGATGCTCAATATCTGTAGGATTAAAATAAACCACATCCTTAACCCTATTAGGTGGAATATATGTCAAAAGCTCCTCTACAGTATCACCGTGAGGATCGACAAAACAAGCACCATCACCAGCTAAGACATCTGATATAAACATATTCTTAAACAGTGTAGATTTACCTGTACCTGTCTTACCCAAAAGATAAAAGTGCCTAACCCTATCCCTTCTCTTAATACCAAACTTAACTTTCATGTCCCTGTAATCCGTCTGACCAAAAAGAGTAACATCATCACTCCCCTCAACAGGCACATTCATAGGTGGTTCTAATTTCCTAGACCTACTCCATGCAATATTTGGTGTCTCTACAGAAATATTAGGCAAGTGATACAAAGAAGCTAATTCCTCAATATTAACAATATCCGCATCTTCCCCAATATCCCTACTTACAAACAAAGAGTAAAGCTCCTTGCCCTCTTTTATAGGAGGAGCATATACAAAATTATTAAGATGTGCTGTTGTAAACTGTTTAAAACTTGCAACAACATCTCTTAACAACTGTTCTGACCTTAACTGTTCTGAAGCTTTAGTTACAACCCTAACCTTAAACTCAAAACCAACCTTTAACATTTTTAACTCTATCTCCTTTAGCTCCTCATCTTGCCCAGGTAGCAATTTAACAATCTCTTTAGGTGCAACTTTCCCATCACTACTTGTACTCAATGCATCACCAATACCACCTACAATCTTAGAAACAATCTCTCCAAAAGATGGACCTCCCAAACTTTTGCCCTCTTTAATTGCAGTAATATACTCCTTAGACTTATCTTGCCAATAGTTAGAGATTGGTCTAACAACAATCTGTAGCCATACTTTCTCTCCCAGATTTAATTCAGACATAGCTCCAGTAATGGCAGCCAAAGGATCTACCTCAAAACTTCTAAATGTCTTAATTGGAAATATAGAATCCTTCTCCATCTCTATCTCCCCTACAGTCACAAAACTATTCTCACTCAAAGCTTCCGCTTTAGTATAATCAGTCACATACTCAATATCAGCATTAGGATACTGAGCATAAATCTGACCCTCTATAAAACGACAAAGATGCTCAGGAGCTACAACAAAAAACCTAATACCCTGTGCATCTGATGAAACTATCTCGAAACTAACAACATCTTGACACCTCTTGTTTCCACCTAAAATCCCATGTATAGAAGCAAACATTTGCTCTGCAGCAAGCGAGGCTTTCTCGTTCTCCCTGGGAACAAGTATTTGCATAACAAGAGGATTTCTAATCGTATTAAAAACCTCTTCCTCCTCTGGTTTTTTCTTAAGAATCAAAACTAATATCCCAACCAGAATTAGAACTATAAATATTGTAATAAGGATAATGGCAGTTTCCATACTCTTAGAATTTTAGTGCAAAAACAAGTAATTATCAAATAAGTTAAAAAGAATACATTGATTTAATATTCTTTCCAAGTATGACAACAATATCTCCTGTTGTCATGAAATCAGGTCTACCTTCAACAAGATCAAAATCTACCGGTATAACATCAGAAACAACACTGTAGGCTGTTTTAAAACTCTCAACATCAGGAACATATACTAAGGTCTTTTCCACAACATTTGGTGCATTCTCATACCTTACAACATTACAGCCCGAATTTGTTATTTTCCTCCCAAAAGAGTATGCAACACCAGAGAGAGCACTTCCGTTATATACCTCTACCCTAACCCTTTCATTCTCAAGATTCCTGTCCAACACAGAACTAAGAACCGAATCCAAACTTTTGTCATACTCTTTTGTATTTAAGACTTTAATCTCCTCTCCTGTCAAAAGCTTACCATCTTTTAAATATTTCTTGTCCGAAAGATCTAAGACACTTCTTTTGTATTTCTTCTCATTTCCCTGCAAAGATTCAAGTGCCAATCTAGATGTATAAAAAGGTATATTGGAATATATCTTCCCATCTAAATCAGCCAACTGTTTAGCTGAAGAAAACATCCTATGCCATGAAAGAGCCTTGGTAAATTCATTGATACCATTAATCCCTTCAAAATTAATTTCTCCATTACCAGACATTTCTCTAACCACTTTAGTAGCATCTGATGATAGATATATATACATATCACTCTTGAAACCTAACAATTGATTCATCTGCCAAACAGCATACTCCACACCTTTACCCTTTTGAAGAAAATCACCTGCATACCTAAAAGAAGAAACAGGTATCTCATTCCCAAATTTCTCTTCTAAACCAGAATAATATATACCACCTGGTAAATATATTAATAATTCACTCTTCTTACTTCTGTTTTGTAAATATGCATACACTCCAACAATCCTACTCCTCCCGCCAACAGATTCCTCAATAACTACCAATGTCTTCTCTAAGTTATTCTTTCTTCTAGAAAAAAGGTTCTGCGATGCAGAGTCTTCAAATGCAACATCTACTGTCTTTACCGTTAGAACATTAAACAAGAAATATATTAGATACAAGAAGAGAAAAAGCAAAAGCAACCAAAGTAATACTCTCCCAAACTTAAAGCTCCCCTTCTTAGATGTCTTTTCTTTCTGTTTTTTCCTTCTGGGCATGTTTTAAAATCTCTTTCAGTTTAGTAAAGCTTAAAAGTCTTTCTTCCTCCTGCTGGATTTTCTAAAGAAAGAAGAATCGATTGCAACTGTATAATATCAGGAATACCCCCTTTACCCTTTTTTGTTAAATACAGAGAATCCCCTACTATACTCAACCCTAAATACTCTAAAGTCGCACGAATTTGATGCATCCTTCCTGTTTCTATTTTAACCAAAAGTTCTTCCTTACTCAAAGGTTTTATATAACTAGTTGCTAGTTTACCTCCACCAAATGATTTTTTTATTGGTTCAAAAATCATTTTCATTCTATTGATATTACTCCTTCGAATATATCCTGTAACTTTAAGCCAAGAGTCATCACAAATGAAATCATCTTTTTCTAATTTAGATAGAACTGATTTCAAATTTAGATTTTTACCATTTAGTAGACATTCCAATTCTGATGGGAATATACTACTTTGAACTTTAGCCAAGTATATTTTCTCAACTGTATGGAGTTCAGACGTGTGCTCTTCCGATCTTGTACTTCAAATTGTTTCTGGAAAAATATTTGTGATTGCAATGTTTTAGCAAAAAGGATTAAGCCAGAGACTCCTTTGTCTAACCTGTGAACAATCCCTCCTCTTTTGATACTTTTATCGTATTGCCCTTTACTTTGCAAATACCAAACCACATGATTAGAAAGAGTATTATCAATATTTCCAGAACCCGGATGTACTACAACACCAGCCTTTTTGTTTAAAACTAAACAGTGTTCATCTTCAAAAACAATATCTAAATCCCCTTTTTGAGGAATTATTGAAGAGCTTTCTATTTCCTTCTTAAGGTTTTCTAGAAGTAATTCTTTGACAACCTCTACACTATCTCCATGCTTAAGCTTAAGAGATGGTTTTGCACTTTTTCCATTAACACTTACCAAATCATCCCAATATTTCCTAAGAGAGGACCTTGTTAATGTTTTTAGTCCATCTTGTTGCAAAAATGAAAGAACTAAAACATCTGTTCTTTTACCTTCATGTTCTTGAGCTACTACTATTTTCATATCTTATCTGTCTAATCTAACTGGTTTACTTACTTCAGGAAGAGATACATGTCGTACAGATGATACCGTTTCAATTACAACATTTCCTTCTTTTCTTGAGCTTATTATGAAGGCTATGATACTAACAACATACCATATACTTATTATCACAAGCCCTACTGTTGTCAGTATGTTTAACGAAAGAGAAATATATGCATATCCGATTGCAAGCAGGGCTATTACAGCAAAGGCAATATGTTGCACCCTTCTGACATCTTCTCTTTTACTACCTAGATACATTTTAAGAATGAGGGAGTGAATCAAAAGAAAAATTGCAAAAGGTATTAGTATTACCCACCCCTGCTTTACCCAAAGGTCGTTTTTACCCTGTATACCGACAAAGAAATATGCTACACCCATCATCACCCAGTTAGAAAGGTATATTGGAGGAAAAAGGTCTCCCCATTTCCATTTTTTCCAGAAAAGCACTGATACTGTCTGCATTAAAATAACTCCCAGAAAAGTGTAAAGGATGTCTACTTGACCATCCCAGATTTGAAATAGTCTCCAAGGCAAAAGTCTGAAAAAATACACTTCGTTTCCATATCTTTCATACGGTAACCAATACCAAGGTAGAGACGAGAATTCATTCCAATGAGAGAAGATATATACCAATCTCCCTAGAAACAACCCTATTATTACAGAGGAAAGGAATATATCAAATACCGAAGAATTATTCTTTCTACTCCTAGATGTTTCTTTCCAAAAAACATAGAGACCTAAGAGGAAAATCAGCATTAGGCCCACAAGAGGGTTAATGCTGGAGATAAAGCCTTTTACACTATTTATAATGTTTGCAAACATATGTCCTTAATAATAACACAAAACTGTACCTACTCTCTCTTGTGCTTCTTATTTTTACCTTTCTTTTTACTTCTAATAGCCTGTATTACCTCTTCTTTTCTTTTTTCAACTTTCTCTTCTTTCTTTTTACCAAATGCTTTATCATACAACGATATTATGGCTTCCCCGAACTTTACAGCGACTCCTTTTCTCTCTGAATATCTTACTTTATTAGATTCTACAACCTCTGTTGCTTCATCTTTTGAAGCCTGAATTTGCTCCTGCATAACCTCTTTTGAAGGAGCTGTTTCCTCAACTTTTTTCACTCTCTTGTGCATTTCATTACCACAAGATGGACAAAATTTATATTTCTTGTCCATTTCAACTTCACAAACAGAACACTTTATCTTAATTCTTAATCTGCAATCTGGACAGAATGTAAAACCTGGATAGAGTTGTGCTCCACATCTTGGACAATCTCCTAGCTCTGCTGTTTCGTATTTAAGATATCTTCTTTCCAAATCAGCCCAATATATTTCTTCAATTGTCTGACTTGGTCTAATTAATAGATATATGATTAAACCAGGGATAAATAGGACTGTTGCTAAAAGGACATATGCTATTCTAATACCCTTATTGGCGACCCTATCACCAGAGTCCAACCATACCCAATACAGTACGACAATCCAGAAAGCTATCAATGCTATTCCAAAGAGAGACCAAACGAATTTGAAGTCTATTTTTGCAACACCATCTAGGAAGTTTAAAATGGCTTTTTCCATAACACCCTTACTTATTTTATGGTGGTCGAGGAGGGAATTGAACCCTCATGCTATTGCTAGCACGGGATTTTGAGTCCCGCGTGTCTGCCAGTTCCACCACTCGACCGTGTGCGAATTATACTAAAGAATGAATGTTTTGGAAAGATTAACGAGTTCGACCTATTTATTTCCCTGCCTTATACAAATTCCTGAAACTTGCAATCTCTGGGATAAAGGCCAATCGAATATCCCCTGTAGGACCATTCCTATGCTTTGCAACTATTAAATCTCCCGTACCTTTATTCTCAGTCTCTGGATTCCATGTTTCTTCCCTGTCTATAAACATAACAACATCAGCATCTTGCTCGATAGAACCAGATTCTCTAAGGTCAGAAAGTTGTGGTCTTCTACTCTGTCTCTGCTCAATAGCTCTTGAGAGCTGTGACAGAGCTATTACAGGAACATCTAACTCCTTTGCAATATTCTTTAAACCTTGAGAAATTTCACCCACTTCCAATGTCCTACTCTCCCTATTATTACCCTGCATAAGCTGAAGATAGTCTACAAATATAATATCAACACCACTTTCCAATGCTAACCTTCTAGCTTTAGTTCTCAAAGAGTTAATATGCTGACCAGCCTGGTCATCAATATATATATTTGCATCACCCAACTCTCCCATTGTACTTGCAAGCTTCATAAACTTCTTCTCCGTCATTCGTCCTGTTCGAATCTCCCAGAAAGGAATTCCTGATTGCATACCTAAAAATCTCTCCATAATCTGTGTCTTGGACATTTCCAATGAGAAAAAAGCAACAGTCTTTTTATCTACCAATGCAGCATGCCTCATCATATCCAATGCCAAAGCAGTTTTACCAACAGAAGGTCGTGCAGCAAGTATAACAAGGTCTGATTTCTGAAACCCTCCCAACAATTCGTCTAAATCCTTAAAACCCGTAGAAACTCCAAGATAAGCCTCATCCTTATCCGCCCTTTCTGCTCTTTCATATGCCTCTTTAAGAAGATCTTTTATATGTACAAAGTTTACCTTTGTACCTGTCTGTGCAACATCAAAAATCTCCTTTTCTGACTTATCTATAACCTCATCAATTGGTTTGTCTTCATCAAAAGCTATCTCCTGAATATGTCCAGCAGCTGATATCAAACCTCTCCTAATTGCACTCTCTTTAATAATCTCAGCATACTCCTCTGCATGAGAAGAGGTAGCAATAGTTGTCATTAACTCTGCTACATAACCAGCACCACCTGCAACTGTTAACTTCTTTTGCTTCTTTAACTTATCTACAACTGTAACCAAATCTACAGGCAAAGCATTATTAAAAAGATCCATTATTGCTGAATATATAGCAATATGCTTTGAATCATAGAAATGACCAGGTAGAAGCCAAGAAGAAACAGTAATGATGGCATCTTTATCCATCAACATACACCCTAAAAGGGATTTTTCTACATCTGTATTTTGTGGTGGATGTTTACCTTTCATTTATTATTTCTATTTAAGAAAAACAACCTCTACACTCTTTTGATCTTCTTCTACCCTCTTCTTTTTAAGATTAACAAACCCCTCATCAGTAATATTTGTATATCCAAAATGTTTAATAAATTCCTCTCTACTCTTAAGACCTTCACTATCTTTCCTCTCACCTTTGTATGCACAAGGGATTAAAATAGCCGGATCAACATTAGAGATGATTTTATCAAGCTTTTCATAGTCAATATAATCTTCTCCATTCCCAACAGGTACTATCAAAGCATCTACATCTCCCAAGTTTTTAACAGACTCAGGGTCAAAATCTTTCCTAACAATACCCATATACAATGTTCTTAGGTTCTTCTCATCAATAATATAAAAATCCTCATTCAAACCTCTTCGTATCATTACACCTCCAACTTCAAATTCACCTGGAGAGAAAATTTCCATTATCTCACCTCTTTTACCAGGTACAACCTTCTCCTCAAGAGAATACTTCTCTAAAACTCCACCTTCAGAAGGAATATCACATTCAGTAAAGAGGCAAACATCTGCTTCTACCTTAGGGAAACTAGCCCCTGACTCTTTCAGTAACACAGGGTCTGTCACAATATTAAGTTCATTTGAAGTAATTAGGAATGAAGTCCAACCAATCTTTTTTATCTTCATAAAAATCTAGCTAAAATAAATACAGGTATTTCCAAGTATACCAAATTTCTTGGGGCAGTATGAAATCCTACTTCAAACCTAATGTCTCTTTAATATCTTCCAACATAGATTCTTTCATCTGTTGCTTGACCAACTCTGTCTTAAGACTTTCCAAAGAAGATATACATGCTTGCAATTGAGTCATCACTCTACTATCACTATCACCTTTTACTATCATATTCCTAACACCACCAACCTGTCCTTCCACTCTCTTTATTCTGTTTTCTATTTTCTTAGAATACTTCATAAAGTACAGTTTAAATGAACCGACCTGGTCTGTCAATTTTTTCTTTTGTGACAAGTATTAAAAGTCGTTTTTAACAGATTTTTAATATTTCTATAGGATAGTCAGTACTTATAGCAAGATTAACTACCTTTAAAAAGAGTCCTAAAAACCTTACCTAGTAACCATAAATTGACAGACCAGGTCAGTGTTACTAATTCAAATTTTGCTAGAAACTCTATTTTTGTGGTATAATATAGATAGCTATGGAAGCTTTCTTTTTCGGACTGCTTAGAGTGTAATCTCCCATTTAGTGGTGTAGCGGATTTTAATTTTTATATATATAAACAATGGGTAAGAAATTGTTTGTAGGCAACCTCAGTTGGAATCTTAGAGATGAAGACTTAAAGGAGGCTTTTTCCGAGATTGGTACTGTTGAAGAAGCAGTAGTAATCATGGACAGAATCAAGAACAGATCTAAAGGTTTTGGATTTGTTACTATGTCCACAGAGGAAGAGGCACAGAAAGCTGTTGATGAACTCAACGGTAAAGAGGTCGATGGGAGAGCCATCAATGTCTCAATCGCAAGAGAGGAAAAGAAAGAGTTCTAAAACTCGATACTACTTTTGTAAATTAAGAGGGGGTAGAAATACCTCCTCTTTTTCTTTATATTAATCTCCTGACTACCCTACCCAACCAATTATTCTTCTTAAAAAAAAGAGAGACTCTTGCGAATCTCTCTTAATCCAAATCTAATTCTTACACTACTCATTGGAAGCATAAGGGAGTAATGCCATATATCTTGCTCTTTTGACAGCTAATTTTACCTGTCTTTGATGTTTGTGACATACTCCAGACTTCTCAGTAGAAATCATCTTACCTCTAACAGATGTAAATTTCTTTAACTGATATACATCTTTGTATGTAACTTCTTTAACTCCAGATTCACAAAGAGGACACTTTAAGTTTTGGATGATTCTCCTTTTTCTTCTTGGTTTCCTCTTTTGCATTGTATAACTATCATCTTCAGTTATACTTCTGTCATCATAAACATCATTTAAAGAAACCTCACTCTTTGTTTCTTTCTCTTTTACTTCCTCTGACATTCCTTAAATAGTAACTAAATTAAAATGGTAAATCCTCTTCTAAAGGATCTTGATCTTCTTCCTGAGTTTCAACTTCTGCTTCTTCTTTTTTTGCTTTCTTCTCTGCCTTCTCTTCTTTTGGAGCTTCCTCACTATCCATACCTGCTCCCTGCTTACCTTTACTATCAAGAAGAATCATATCTTCTACTCTAATCTCTGTTTTATATCTTGTAGAACCATCTTCTGCTTCCCAAGACCTTGTATTCAAAGAACCCTCAATATATACCTTCATACCTTTTGCAAGTAATTGCTGGCAAATCTCAGCCATCTTATTCCATGCAACTAGATTATGGAACTCTGCTAATTCCTTTGTTTCTCCTTCTTCATCCTTCCATGACTTGTTTGTAGCCATTCCGAATGTGACAACTGGAGTACCAGAGTTGGTATATCTCATCTCTGGATCTCTTGTTAGATTCCCGATTAGGGTAACCTTATTTAACGATCTTACTGCCATATGTTTAAAAATAATAATTTAACTTACCTATAACTATACCCTACAATTATTAAATCTAGATTAAATCTCAATTTCCTTCTTCTTTATACTTTTCCTTTCCTCATCTGCATTTTCAATCTGTATTATCATAAATCTTAAAATTTCTTGCTTTAATTGCATAATCCTCTTGATCTCTGCAATGTGCTCTGGACCAATTTTAAAGTCATAGATAATATAATATCCTTCATTATGACCTTTAATTGGATATGCTAAGTATCTTTTACCCCATACATCAGCATCCAAAACTTCACCACCAGCTTCTTGGACGAATGCTACAAACTCTTTGTGCAATTTCTTCCTTAAGTCATCTGGTAATAAAGGCTTGAGAGCCATCATCATTTCGTAATCATTCAATTGCTTGCTTGCCATTTATATATACCTTAAATTAACACTGAAGGATTTTAACAGAAAAAAAGCAAGAAGACAATGTTTTGTAAAATAATTGAAAATATGTATTTATTATATGGGAATACCGAGGGTATATGTTTTGAATATATACCCTCGTTGGGTAAAGAACCTAGACACATTTGTGTCATAGATACTCTATTGTACCACACTATAGGGTCTAACTAAAACCTTTTCGATATGAAAAAGCTACTTATTAACCCCAACAACCCATAATAAGATTAAAAAATCCTAAAAAACGACTCTCTGTCCTTTAACTATAAGGGGAAACCATACCAACCAGGTCTACTTGTTTGCTAAGACAACCATGTAGTCACCATCTTCAATAATATGCTCCTTACCAACGTTTTTTACAATACCCTTCTCTTTTGCTTCTGCCCAACCACCAGCCTCTATCATCTCTCTAACATTAACTACATCTGCTGTGACAAAACCTTGCTCTAAATCTGTATGGATAGCACCAGCACTTTCTTTCGCAGTAGCACCTTTTTGTATACACCAAGCATTACACTCTTTCTTAGAACCTGTATAGAAAGTTAAAAGATTAAGTGTGTCATAGGCAGCTTTAATAATATCGCCTGCTAAGTCAGGCTTTTCATCTAACATAGATACATACTCATCAATTTGTCCTTCAGACATAGTCGCCATTTCACCGACAAACTTAACATCTACAATTAAAACAATATCTCCTGTTTTCCCTTCTAATTCTTTTTTCCACTCCTCTACTCTATCTCTTCCAATACCCTCTTTGTAGTTTAGGATAAACATTCTTTTTTTGTTTGTAAGCAGAAATAGGTCATGAATACTCTCCTGTTCCTCTTCATTAAGCTTCATATCAATAACAGGGATACCTTCATTAAGCTCTTTCATTACTTTCTCTAATACCTCATACTCTCTTACACCTTTCTCATCTCCTGACCTCTTTAATTTCTCAACAGCATGTAATCTCTTCTCTACACTTTCAATATCTTTTAGTATCAATTCTGATTGCACTATTTCGAAATCTTCAATTGGATTGATTCGTTCATATACATGTACAATATTTTCACTTTCAAAAGCTCTCAAAACATACATTATTACATCAACTTCTCTAATATGAGAAAGGAATTGATTACCTAAGCCCTCACCCTTAGATGCTCCTTTTACTAATCCTGCGATATCAACAAATGTCATTGCACTAGGAACAACCTTTTCAGCTTCATAGTGGTTAGCTAAAAGATCAAGGTTACTATCTGGTATACCTACAACTCCAACATTCTTATCTATAGTACAGAAAGGAAAGTTCTCAGCAGGTACTGTTAGTTTTGTTAATGAGTTGAATATTGTAGATTTACCAACATTGGGTAAGCCTACAACACCAACTGAAAGTGAGTGTGATCTTTTAATTGACATAGTTGGTTATTATATCCCAAAACATGATATTATGGTATCCATGAACAGCAAATCTGCAAAAAAATTCATCTCCAGCATCTTTACTGCCATAGTAATAATTCTAACACTCCCTCTTTTTGTACAATCTATATTTGCACAAAAAAATCCTGATTTTGTTATTAATACCCACACTAAAATCCTCTATACAACAGGTCAGGATTTTGTAACTGTAGTAAATGAATATGAAAAAAAAGTTGAGAATGGTAAATACTTCTTCACAAAAGAAGGAGAAAAGGTCTTTCATATACCTGATTTAGAGAAGAAACCTGAGAGTGTGGAGAAAGAAAGAAGGTTTAAGTTAGAAAGCCTTACCGTGACAGATAGGAATAAAAATCCTGTTGAGTATAGAAAAGAAGAGATGACTATTGGAAAAGGTATATATATTCACATTCCTAATTATAGAGTAGCTACCAAAGATATGCCCTACTCTATAATAATGACATACAAGACTCATGATAATATAGTCAAAAGTGGTAATTTAATAACATTGGTAGGTTCTGCCGTCCCAGAAGATATACAGACTGAAAAAATAGATGAGGGAAGTGGAACATTAACAACACTTAACTATGATTTTTCATTTGTTGTTGATAAAAAGATACCAACACTAGCAAAGGCTTTCCCAAAGTTCAAAAAAGAGGTTGAAGAAGATTTAACCTACTACAGTTTTAGTTTGGAAGATAGAAAATCTGCATCTCCAATGCTAGAGTTTGGCACAGATGTCACATATCGTTTTGAATTAGAGTACAAAACTCCTAAGACAGACTCTTTAATACCTGAGCAGTATTCAGGACTTTTTAAAGCTCTGTCTACCAATATCTATGAATTGCTACTCCCTCGAGAGTATTCAGAGACAAATCAGGAGGTTTGGATAGATACAATTTCCCCTATGCCAAAAGATATATTTAGAAACAAGGAGGGTAATATTGTAGCAACATTTGAGGTTGCTTCTAATAAAGATGATTCTATCAAGGTTTCTGGATATATCAAACAGAGCAAAAAAGCTCATCCTCATGATTCTTTACAGCAATTAGATATTGAATTTAATAAATATTTAGAATTAATAGGAAATGATAAGGAGAATATAAAATACTTAACTGCTACAAAGTACTGGGAGATTGGAGATCCTTCAATCCAAAAAATTGCAGAGGATTTAAAGAAGGGTAAAAAAACTCTTCTTGAGATAGTTGATGCTGACTATGCTTTTGTTAACGATAAATTAACATATGATGAAGAGAAGGCTAATTCTGACAACACTCGAATTGGTGCTGTAAGTGCACTTGCAGGAGGAGCTTCTGTTTGTATGGAGTATGCAGACTCTATGATTGCAATACTTAGGGCACAAGGTATACCTGCTAGAGCTGCCTTAGGATATGCCAACATCACAGATAAAGAGAGAGTGCAAATTAGACATCAATGGTTGCAAATCTGGGTTCCAAAATACGGTTGGTTAAGTATAGATCCAACATTTGAGAGTAAGAATAGAAAGATAGGAGCTATGATAGACAGAGTTCTCTGGGAGACATTTAATAATGATTCTCTCTCTAATATTAGTGTATTCTCAATAAATGGAGCGAATAGTTTTTCCGAAGATAGCTACAAGGTAGAGATATTTGCAGTAGATAGTATGCCTACCCAAGATTTGAAGAAATACAACGAGATTGTTCCTGAGAAGCATATAGAAGATGAGAGTCGGTATAATATGAGGAGTACTGCTAACTCTTTCTTTAAGACAACCGTATTAGGACGAGCTTTACTCGTAACAACACCTGTTATCATTCTGATCATTCTAACAACTATCGTTGTTGCTATAATCAAAAAGCTAATTGGAAAAATAAAGAGAAAATAGACACCCCTACTACTTAAATCTGTAGAGTTTATCTATATTAAACATCCTCTTTCCATTAGATAGTCTATTTTCCGTCTGTGCATAGATAGTCAAAAGAGCTTCTCCTTTCTTTACACTCTCTCCAGGCATCTTGTGAACCCTTATCCCTGCAGCCTTTACCTTAGGGTTCCCTAATACTCTAGCAAGACTTACTAAAGAAACATTATCTATACTGGCAACGACTCCATCTCTATCTGAAATCATATCTGCACTTAGACCTGCATCTTTTATTTCTGTTGAATGAATCTCCCTTGTTGCCCCCTGAGCAAATGCTATCTCCCAGAATTTCCTCAAAGCTTGTTTGCTATCAAGAATTGTTCGAGCAAATTTTCTACCCTGCCCTTTGCCAGACTTACCTGTTTGTTCAAATATCATACCTGCCATATCTATAATCACCTTCTCTAACTCAATACATCTATCATCTGCCCTCTCCAATATTCTAAGAGCTTCCCTTATCTCTGCATTGGGTCCTATACTTCTTCCATCTGGTCCTTTGATTAATCTCCTTATCGTTTCACACTTAATCCCAAATTTCTGGAATAGTTTCCTGAATTCTCTATCTAACATAGACACATCATCTGGACTCTCTACTTTAGAACCCTTACCGTAGGGGAGATCTATCAAGATATGTGTAATGCCCATAGAGACTTTCTTAGCTACAATACTTACTAAAACCTTCTGAAATTCCTGAATCCTCAAAGACCTTTCAACATTGATGATTACATCATCTGCAGGAGAAAGTTGCAAAGAACCACCCCAGAACATACAACCACCTGTCTTTTTAACAGTCTCATAGACTTGTTCTTTAGTTAAAGAAACAGGCATAACTACTTCTAAGATATCTGTAGTTCCAGCTGGAGATGTAATAGCTCTTGTTGAAGTATTTGGAACAACTAGACCACCTGATACTAATATTGGTATCAGAGTTGGAGTTATGGCCTTTCCTGCAACCCCTCCAATAGAGTGTTTGTCTGCAATAATATCTTCATCCTCTCGAATATTTTTAAAGTCCATAGAATCACCCGACTGAGCCATTCCCTTTGTCATCCAAAAAACCTCGTCATCATTAAAACCTGGGTTGAAGAATGTAGATACAAAGAAAGCAATTTCTGTTTCTCTCAACTTCCTACTTCCAATATCTTTCATAATATTTTCAAGGTCTTCTTTTGAAAGTGGCTGACCTAAAAGTTTCTTACTAATAGCTGCAAGAGACAGACTAACCTGTGGTATATCAATAAATATTGAAGCTCCTTCTGGGATTTCATTCTCATCCCATAATTCTTCAAACAAGCCTACTTCACCCTCTTTCACACTCGTTAAAGTTTCCATTACAGTAGCATAAAGTTCCAATTCTCCATAACCAACCATAACATTCTCCCCCTCTCTAACACCTATCCTCTCTGCATCTTTTCTGTGCAAAACAACATTGAAGTCATTATCCTGCCCTATATCCAAATTTTTTCCTCTTAAGTAAAGCGACATGTTTTTTCAGCTTATTTTATTTAATAACCATATTATCAAAAATCCATGGATATTTCTCCTTAACCAATCCTTTAATTTTATCAGGAGCTACCATTCCAAATTCTGTAAGATATCCTGTTATCAAAACGGAATCTACTATCTCAAAAGCTGGGTTGTACAAACGAAGACCTTTAGGAGCATCTTCCCACAACTCTGCATCTTCTCTAACTTCGATTTTAACTGTATCAAGAAAAGATGTAGGATCTATTTTTAACAACGGAGTAACAACATACAATGGTTTCCCTGCATAGTATGCAGCCATAGCTATACCCCAGCTTCCAATCTTATTTATTGTATGACCCTCTGCTGCTATCTGGTCACAACCTATGAATATTCCATCTATTTTAATGTTTCCCCTTCCAATGACAAATGACTCTGCTGCACTATCAGCAATTAGGGTTGTTTTCACTCCAGCTTCTAACATACTCTTAGCAGTTTTATGACCCTGCATTCTAGGTCTTGTCTCTGTACATACCACCTCAAAATCTGGATCTCCCTTCCCTATCACTTTCATAATGGCTACAGCTGTTGAAGAGTGACAATGTGTCAGCATCTTGTCAATATATGTAAGATTTTTTGCATTCTTTGCAATCATCAAAGCCTTTGTATCTTCTATCATCTTTAAATATTCATCACAGAGCTTCGTTAACTCTTGTTTCATGACCGAAAGATCTGGTAAAACAGGGAACCTCTCTTTGAAGAAATGTAATATGTATGTTACACCGTTTCTTGCAAGAGGTTCGTTATCCCTAGCAAGAGCTAGCTCCCAACCAACCCTACCAAGCTCTGATAGTAGCTTCTCACTGTCTGTCTCTTTACTCTGTTCAAGATATATCTTCATTCCTTCGAAAGTAGAAATTGCAACATTGGTTGCTCCTTGAATGTTCAACTTTTGTATATCATCATATATCTTCTTTACATCTGGATATTCCTTCATAGAAAAATACCTAAATTTAATCTAATTTAACCTCCTCCTGATACTCAGGAATATATATCTCATTACTAAACTCACTCTGTAGATTTTTAGCAAAATCATCGATAATCTCATCATCTCCATGCACTAAAAATATCTTTCTTGGTGTATGTCCAAAGCTCCTCAACCAATATCTAAGGTCTCTTTGATCTCCATGACCAGAGAATCCATTTAAGGTATACAGTTTGGCATTGTTTTGATACTCCTGTCCATGTATCTTTAATATTTTTTCACCATCAACAATCTTTCTTCCTAATGTCCCTGCAACTTGATAACCGACTATTACAATATGTGTATTAGGATTCTCGACATTGTTTTTAAGATGATGAAGTATTCTTCCACCAGTACACATACCACTTCCTGCAATTATCACAACCCCCTGCTTTGTAATTAATCTTCTTGATTCTTCTGTACTCTCAATTTTTCTAAATCCAGGGAAATCAAATGGGTCATCACCTTTCTCTATAAGTCTTTTAGCATCTGTATCATAGAAATCTGGATACTGCCTAAACACCTCTGTAGCTTTTACTGCCATAGGGCTGTCTAGATATACTGGCATATTTTCTAAAAGTTTCTTCTCAACAAAGAGATTTAATTCATACAGAAGCTCTTGTGTTCTTTCAATTGCAAAAGATGGTATCAATACATTCCCCTGTACCTTCTGGGCACTATGTAGAGCCTCTAGGAGCTCTAGAACGGTCTCGTTTCTATCTTTGTGATATCTATTTCCATATGTAGATTCGCAAACAACATAATCTGCCTCACGAATTAAATCCGGATCTTTAACTATCCTTGCACCTGGCTGACCTAAATCTCCAGAAAATACAAATTTCCTCAACCTACCAGCTTCATTCTTAGCCCACACTTCAAATATTGCAGAACCCAAGATATGACCTGCATCTCTCATTCTCACCTCTAAATCTTGAGACAGATTCACAGAGGTGTTGTATGGATACACCTCAAAATACTTCATAGCCTCCTCAACATCCTGTTCTGTGAAAAGTGGTTGTTCTGCCCTTTCTTGTTGTGCAGGATCTTTCTTAGCCTGTGCTAACCACCTTTTACTCTCCTCTTCCTGAAGTCTGGCTGAATCCAAAAGAATTATTCTTGTCAAATCTCTTGTTGGTTGTGTAGAAATTATCCTCCCTTTAAACCCCTGTTTTACCAAAAGAGGTAATCTACCACAATGATCAAAGTGAGAGTGTGTTAGTAAAAGAAAATCTATATCAGCTGGATTGAAAGGAAAAGCATCATAGTTTTTCTCTTCAATCTCTTCTGCTCCTTGGAAAGCACCACAATCAACGAGGAACTTAAACTTACCGGTATTAACGAAAAAACAAGAGCCTGTAACTGTTTTTGTTGCACCAAGAAATTGTATTGTCATATGGGCAGATTAGAATTTCAAATATTACTTACTTTAATATAATACAATACTAGAAAGAACAAGCCAAGAGCTAAAAATTTATCTTGAGAAGTAGCAGTGTTATTTTCCAGTAGAACCAAAACCACCCTCCCCTCTTTCTGTCTCTTCTAACTCGTCAACAATTTCAATATTATCTTTTAGCAAAAGGCAAGGTACAACAACTATCTGAGAGAATCTCTCACCATCATTTAAAACAATATTTTCTTCGGAATTATTTACTACTTGAGCGATAACCTCTCCCCTGTAATCACTGTCTATGACCCCTACAGAATTTTTTAACATAAGGCCTTTCTTTCCAAAAGAAGACCTGACAAAAAGTAGACCTACATAACCCTTGGGTATCTCTAAATATACTCCTGTATTTACTTGAGCACTTTCTGTAGGTTTGATCAATATTTCTTTATCACTCTTCACTTTCAAATCAGCACCAGCAGAGTACTCTGTTTTAACTTCTGGAGCATATTTAATATCATCTACTTTAATCTTCATTTTGTTCTTTATTTAACTTAACAGCTATCTCCTCCAACTTCTCTTTTGTATTCATCAGAGGGTCTTCTATAACTAAGTCTAACAATTCTTTAAGAATCATTCCCATTTTTGGACCCTTGAGTACACCTAATTTTTCCAAATCATTACCCTTTATTCTCAAATCAGTCACCTTTAGAGCCATATCTTCTTTTCTGACATCTGATATCCTTTGTTGCAAAAGAGTTATTTCGTCAGGCTTAAAAGAGGTGTACGGATTAGATTGAGCATCAGCCATTCTTAATTTAAAAAGATCCTCTATATTCTCTTCCCCTACTCTTTGTATAAATCTTCGCACAGCAGAATCAGACCACTGATGGATTTTCACATTCTCAATCTCTTCATCTGTCATTTCATCTTTCTTATGAGGGTAATAGAACATATGATTTTGAATCAGTTTTTTTACTCTGGTTATCTCACTCTTGGGAAACTTCATCCTTTTCATGATTTCCTCTGCCATATCTGCCCCGATACTGTCATGACCATAGAAGTGTCCATTACCCATATCAGCTTTTGGTTTTGCAATGTCATGAAAAAGAGCAGCTAACTTCACACTGTCATGAGCAACATCACATGTTCTTAATGCATGAGTATATACATCATGTGCATGGAACAATTTCTGTTCAATTCCTACACCCTCAAGCAGTTCTGGCATAAATATAGAAAGTAGTCCTGTCTCTCTCATTAGCTCAATACCAACAGAAGGTTTCGGAGAGTTAAGCAACATTTTCATAAACTCATCCCTTATCCTTTCCATGGATATAGATTGAGCAACAGCATTTGCCTCCTTTATGGCATGAAATGTTTCCTCCTCTATCTCAAAGCCTAACTGAGAAGCCATTCTACAAGCCTTAAAAGATCTAAGACCATCTTCTTTAAATCTTTCAATTGGTGTACCTACAGCCCTTACGAGCTTCTTTTTAATATCTCCAATACCATCAAATGGATCATATATCTTCACCTGTTTTTTCTCGTTTCCATCACTCAAATTGATGCCTGAGAGATCAATAGCCATAGCATTAAATGTGAAGTCTCTCCTACCCAAATCCTTATCTATCTCATCAACAAACTTGACACTACTTGGCCATCTCCCATCAATATATCCTGCCTCACTTCTGAATGTTGTAACTTCAACTTCATATGTCTCACCATGCTCATCTTGAGACAGAGCAATTACAGTCCCAAACTTAGCACCTGTAGATACAGACCTTGGAAACATATTCAACATCTCATCTGGGAGTGCATTTGTAGCCAAATCATAGTCATGAGGTTTTTTACCCAAAACAATATCTCTAACAGCACCACCTACCAGATAGCACTCAAAACCCTCTTTTATGAGTATCCTCGCTACCCTCTGCACATAATTTGGTAAAAATATTTCTACCTCCATAATTTCTTATTCTAATCTTAACTCTTCTGTGGTAACTGCTCCTTTCTTACTTTCTCTGTAATATAGAAGTTTCTCTTAAACTTAGATTTACCCAACATCATCTCTGTTATAGCTTGAACATGAGGAATAAAGTTAAATGTTAACATATTCACAGATATCAAATATGTCTCTGCTATATCTAAAATATTCCTCCAAATACTCCACTCTTTAGGTATTGGTGTTACTTTCCTCCTTAGTATAACTATCCAAATATTAGTAAGCATAGCCAATGTTAGAAAATAACTAATAATCCTAGGAAGGTTGTAAGGAAAAATTGTATGTTTATAATCCGGATTTATAATAGATATCAATATCCCTCCAAAAGTAAGTACAATTACAACTGTAAAAAGCCACATCTGCTCTGCCATAGACTTAAACATCTGTGTCCTTCTAAAAAAGGATATCCCACTTCCTCTTCTTAATATCACCGAAAGCATTATTGGGAAAGGTATTTTCCCCCAACCCCACCTATATTGCTGCTTATAGAAAGATACATGTGTACTTACAAAATCTTTATTCTCAACAGCATCACTATATGTCGGAGTATACACCTCAACACCTTTAAACTTACCACCACTTCTAACCATATAGTTCCAATAAAAAGCAGTATCATCATTCGGGATCTCTGGATCCCAATATTCAAAATTCTTCAATGTATTTAAATTCACTATATATGAAGAGAATGTATCTCTTGTATAATACTCTTCATTTGTGAAAATAGATTTCACAGACTTCTCCATAACCCAAGTATATATAACAGCAAGAGTGGTCATATTAGAAGAACTCCTTATCAGTCCTGGAACACTCCAAATATTATTATTAAATGTATGAATTGCTGAAGTATAAAATGCATTCTCTGGATCTTCTACTGTTAAATATCTGTATGCTACAGCTGAAAGATACTTCTCATGAGGTCTAAGATCAGAATCACAAGTAATTAGTAAATACTCCTTCAAATTCTTACCTTTCCGCTCTAATTCTTTAACAAAATTTCTTGTGGCATAGTTAATATTTGCACCCTTAACACCAGCTATCTCACCTGGAATACCTGCCGGATGAACATAATACTGCATACTTCCAAACTTTTTCCCATACTTTTTCTTAAGTTTCTCAAAATTAGCAATTTGCAAATCTTTTTTATTCTCCTCTATTGCCATTACAACATCTATTCTTCTTGCATCTATATCACTTTT
>CALDJM010000038.1 GCA_937899155.1 uncultured bacterium | reverse complement strand
ACTTAGCCCTTATAAATGCAGCCAAACTATTCGATCATAAAACAAGCAAACTATGTTCAGAGAACCCTGGATCTGAATTGTGTTATACAGAATGCGGACAAGGTAATCCTCCACCTGTAAAATGTGAACCTTGTAATAATCCCTATGCAGTAAGAAGAATGTGTAAAAAAACCCCTAGTTGTGGTGATGGTAATAAAGATCCAGGAGAGATCTGTGATCCAGGTCCAGTAGGTTCACCTCTAGTAGCTTGTAAAGATACAAATGGTAGAGATAGTACCTGTTCTCGAGATTGTACCTGTGCAGTAGTACCTTTCTGTGGCGATGGTAAGAAAGATCCAGGAGAGGTCTGTGATCCAGGTCCAGTAGGTTCACCTCCAGTATCTTGTAAAGATACAAACGGTAGAAATAGTACCTGTTCTCGTTCCTGTACTTGTCCTACAGTAACCCCTCCAGATACAACATGTGATCCATCTAAGGCAGGTTGGGTAACAGATCCAAAAGATGGGAAATTTGAAACATGTAAAGCTCCAGTAGAGTACTCATACAAAGTAGCAGATCCTCAAGGAGTAGATTTAAGTAGCATAGTAGTAACATTAAATGGTCAAAAGATTACACCTACAAAAGTAGAACCAAATACAGGAACACCAACGGTTGCAACTGTTAGTGGTAAATTAAATACTACTACTGTATGCTTAACCCCTGGTTTAACAACGATAAAGATTGTTTGGAAAGATAAGAATGGTAATCCTAAAGGTGCAGAAAAACCATGTACAGCTCAAACAACATTTACAATAGAGGCGAAAAACACATGTGATGCAATAGGGGCTGGGTGGAAGGATAAAGTGGCACCACCAAATGAAACAGTTGAAGGTAAAGGAATAGTTGCTCACTATATAACAGCCGACAAAGACGGAGTTGGTAGTATAGAGGTACTTTTTAACAACACTCCTCTCACCAGTGTTAGTAAGGTTCCATCTGCAGATGGAACCTTACTAACACTGGTGAGAGGAGTGTTGTTAAAAAGTACCTCTATACTACCAACTCCGTCTTTGTCGGCTGTTATATAGTGAGCAACTATTCCTTTACCTTCAACTGTTTCATTTGGTGGTGCCACTTTATCCTTCCACCCAGCCCCTATTGCATCACATGTGTTTTTCGCCTCTATTGTAAATGTTGTTTGAGCTGTACATGGTTTTTCTGCACCTTTAGGATTACCATTCTTATCTTTCCAAACAATCTTTATCGTTGTTAAACCAGGGGTTAAGCATACAGTAGTAGTATTTAATTTACCACTAACAGTTGCAACCGTTGGTGTTCCTGTATTTGGTTCTACTTTTGTAGGTGTAATCTTTTGACCATTTAATGTTACTACTATGCTACTTAAATCTACTCCTTGAGGATCTGCTACTTTGTATGAGTACTCTACTGGAGCTTTACATGTTTCAAATTTCCCATCTTTTGGATCTGTTACCCAACCTGCCTTAGATGGATCACATGTTGTATCTGGAGGGGTTACTGTAGGACAAGTACAGGAACGAGAACAGGTACTATTTCTACCGTTTGTATCTTTACAAGATACTGGAGGTGAACCTACTGGACCTGGATCACAGACCTCTCCTGGATCTTTCTTACCATCGCCACAGAAAGGTACTACTGCACAGGTACAATCTCGAGAACAGGTACTATCTCTACCATTTGTATCTTTACAAGCTACTAGAGGTGAACCTACTGGACCTGGATCACAGATCTCTCCTGGATCTTTATTACCATCACCACAACTAGGGGTTTTTTTACACATTCTTCTTACTGCATAGGGATTATTACAAGGTTCACATTTTACAGGTGGAGGATTACCTTGTCCGCATTCTGTATAACACAATTCAGATCCAGGGTTCTCTGAACATAGTTTGCTTGTTTTATGATCGAATAGTTTGGCTGCATTTATAAGGGCTAAGT